>NZ_JBDJKK010000004.1:0-237444 GCF_042883245.1 Synechococcus sp. HIMB2401
CGCCTATGACTTCGTGTCACAGGAAATCCGCGCTGCAGAAGATCCCGAATTCGAGACCTTCTACACCAAGAACATCCTTCTGAATGAAGGTCTGCGTGCCTGGATGGCACCGGCTGACCAGCCGCACGAAAACTTCGTCTTCCCTGAAGAGGTTCTGCCCCGTGGTAACGCTCTCTAATCCCGGTCTTGGCGCCACTGGCGGCAAAGACCTTCCTTCCACCGGGTATGCCTGGTGGTCCGGCAACGCCCGCCTGATCAACCTGTCCGGCCGTCTGCTTGGTGCCCACGTGGCCCACGCTGGTCTGATGGTCTTCTGGGCCGGCGCCATGATGCTGTTCGAGGTGAGCCACTTCACCTTCGACAAGCCCATGTACGAGCAGGGCTTCATCTGCATGCCCCACGTCGCCACCCTTGGCTACGGCGTGGGCCCCGGCGGTGAGGTCACTGATCTCTTCCCCTTCTTCGTGGTCGGGGTCCTGCACCTGATCAGCTCCGCCGTGCTCGGCCTCGGCGGCCTCTATCACGCCCTGCGTGGTCCGGAGATCCTGGAGAACTATTCCTCTTTCTTCTCCCAGGACTGGCGTGACAAGAACCAGATGACCAACATCATTGGTTATCACCTCATCCTTCTGGGCGTCGGCTGCCTGCTGCTGGTCTTCAAGGCCATGTTCTTCGGCGGCGTCTACGACACCTGGGCCCCCGGCGGCGGTGACGTCCGCATGATCACCAACCCGACCCTCGATCCGGGCGTGATCTTCGGTTACCTGTTCCGTGCTCCCTTCGGTGGCGAGGGCTGGATCATCGGTGTGAACTCCATGGAGGACATCATCGGTGGCCACATCTGGCTGGGTCTGACCCTGATCTTCGGTGGCATCTGGCACGCCATCACCAAGCCTTTCGGCTGGGTGCGTCGCGCCTTCATCTGGAACGGTGAGGCTTACCTGAGCTACAGCCTTGGCGCTCTGAGCTTCATGAGCTTCATCGCTTCGGCTTACATCTGGTTCAACAACACCGCTTATCCCTCCGAGTTCTGGGGCCCCACCAACGCTGAGGCATCCCAGGCTCAGAGCTTCACCTTCCTGGTGCGTGACCAGCGCCTCGGCGCCAACATCGGTTCCGCCATGGGCCCCACCGGTCTTGGTAAGTACCTGATGCGCTCACCCACCGGTGAAATCATCTTCGGCGGTGAAACCATGCGCTTCTGGGACTTCCGTGGTCCCTGGCTGGAGCCCCTGCGTGGCCCCAACGGTCTCAGCCTCGACAAGCTGCAGAACGACATTCAGCCCTGGCAAGTGCGCCGTGCGGCTGAGTACATGACCCACGCTCCCAACGCCTCGATCAACTCCGTGGGCGGCATCATCACCGAGCCCAATTCGGTGAACTACGTGAACCTCCGCCAGTGGCTGGGTGCAACGCAGTTCGTGCTTGCCTTCTTCTTCCTGGTTGGTCACCTCTGGCACGCCGGCCGCGCTCGCGCTGCTGCTGCTGGCTTCGAGAAAGGCATCGACCGCAAGGCAGAGCCTGTGCTCGGCATGCCCGACCTCGACTGATCCACCGGTTCAACCCAAACGATTTCATCAACCCTCGCCACACGGCGGGGTTTTTTTTTTGGGATGGGAGAGGCGATTTCTTAGCCTGTCTGAATCGATGGATCGTCCGTGAACACAGGCCTGAACACCCGGGTGATCCACCACGGCGACAGCTTTGCGGGAGACACCGGCACGGTGATGCCGCCGATCTTCCCCACCAGCACCTTTGCCCATGGCAACGCTGGCGGATTTGATTACACCCGTTCCGGCAACCCCAACTTCCGCATCCTTGATGGGGTGCTCGCTTCGGTTGAAGGCTGTGCCCACGCCACCGTGTTCGCCTCCGGCGTCAGCGCCATTACCGCTGTGGTTTCCCAGCTGAAGCAGGGCGATCTGGTGCTCTGCGAAGAGAACCTCTATGGCTGCACTGTGCGGCTGTTCGAGCAGGTGTTCGCGAAGTTCGGCTTGAAAACCGCTTGGGTGGACTTCACCCAGCCGGCCGCACTGGAGCAAATCAAAACCCAGAAGCCGGCGATGGTGTGGCTGGAGAGCCCCACCAACCCTCTACTAAAGGTGATCGACCTGGAGGCGGTCTGTGCCATCACCCAACCCCTCGGCATCCCCGTGGTGGTGGACAACACCTTCGCCACCGCCCTAGTGCAGCGCCCTCTAGAGCTGGGCGCCACCCTCTCACTCACCAGCACAACCAAGTACATCAACGGCCACTCCGATGCCCTCGGGGGAGCCGTGTGCACCAACGATCCTGAGTGGCACCAGAAGATGGTGTTCTCCCAGAAGGCCCTGGGCCTGCAGCCCTCCCCCTTTGATTGCTGGTTGATCACACGGGGCATCAAGACCCTGCCGCTGCGGCTCAAGCAGCAGATGGCCAATGCCGCAGCCCTGGCCGATCAGCTGGCGGGGCACGCCAAGGTGAACTGGGTGCGTTACCCCCACCGCAGTGATCACCCCCAGCATCAGGTGGCAACCCGTCAGATGCGTGCCGGTGGCGCCATCGTGACGGTGAGCTTCAACGCCAGCCAGGAGCAGACCTATGCCCTCTGCAAACAACTGCGCTGGTTCACCATGGCCGAAAGCCTGGGCGGCATCGAAAGCCTGATCTGCCACCCCGCCACCATGACCCACGCGGCGGTATCCGCCGATGTGAAGGCCAAGCTGGGCATTGACGACGGCCTGGTGCGCTTTTCAGTGGGCTGCGAAGACCTCGCCGATCTGCAGGCCGATCTGGACCAGGCCCTGGAGCTGCTGGCGTGAGTCCTCGCAATCTGCTCAGCGATCCGGCCTGGCAGGGCTCTGATCTCGGCCATCCCCTGCCCGACTCCCCCCATGCAGTGTCTGTGGCGCTGCCGCGCTGGCGCGATGTGGTCGCCTACGAGGAGAAGGATCCGGCCTGCCGCGATGCCCTGCAGACGATCTATCCCCGCTTCGGCCTGCATCCGCTGATCCGACAACTGGTTCAGCCTTCGGAGCTTGCAGGCACCTCGGTCTGGCCCTACCCCACCGAAGCGGCAGCCCAGGCAGCCCTGGCCCACTGCCAACGCAAGTCACCGAAGAGCCGCTCGGAGCTGATCGCCATTGCTGGGCTGACCTGCCTGCGTAGTGATGCAGCGGCGAGCCCCCATGCCAAAGCGTTCTGGCAGCACACCGGCCTGGGCCTCTCCTCCCGCCAGGCCGCCATCGCCCTGGGGAAAGAGACATCCCCCAGCAGGACATCCGGCGACGCGGCCCGCGAGCTGATTCGAAAGCGCCTGGCATCCATCCATGGCGTCGACGCCCAGCAGATCAGCCTGCATCCAGCGGGAATGGCCGGCCTGTATGCGGCCCTCAGCGCCATCCAGACGCTGCGACCTGAGAAGCCCACGCTGCAGCTGGGCTTCCCCTATGTGGATGTGCTGAAGCAGCCGCAGGTGGTGTTTCACGGTGGCGAGCTGTTACAACCGCAGAGCCTCGCCGAGGTGGAAGCGGTCCTGGATCAGCTCCAGCCGGCGGCCGTGATTGTGGAGCTGCCCAGCAATCCGCTGCTGCGCTGCATGGATCTACCGGGCGTGTCGGCCCTGGCCCGCAGCCGCGGCATTCCGGTGATTGCCGATGACACGATCGGCACCGGCATCAACCTCAATGCCCTGCCCTACGCCGATCTGATCTTCACCTCACTCACCAAGAGCTTCGCCGGCCGCGGTGATGTGATGGCTGGCAGTGTGCTGGTGAGCCCGCAGTCGCCCTGGGCGGCCTCCCTGCTGGCGGCGGTTCCAGCCATCGCCCCCCTCAGCGATCCCGATGCCATCGCCCTGGAGATCGCCAGCCGGGATGTGCTCCAGCGGGTGCCGCAACTCGATGCGAACGCCCTGCTTCTGGCGGAACGGCTCGAAGCCCATCCAGCCGTGCAGCGGGTGCTGCATCCAAAGAGCTGCCCCAACTTCCGCGCCTTGATGCGCAGCGGAGCTGGCCACGGCTGCCTGCTCTCCTTTGAACTGAAGGGAGGCCAAGAGCACTCCAAACGGGTTTACGACGCGCTTCGGATCAGCAAAGGCCCCAGCCTTGGCACCGATTTCAGTCTGGTGTGCCCCTACACCCAGCTGGCCCACTACGACGAACTGAGCTGGGCGGAGCAATGCGGTGTGCCGGCTGATCTGCTCCGGGTGTCCGTCGGTCTGGAAGACCCCGAGGCACTGTGGATGCGATTTGAGCAAGCGTTTGCTGACGAAGAGTCCTGTGAGACTCTGAAAAAGCCCTTAACAACCGGGTGAGGAGAGGCTTTCGATCATTAGTTTGTTTTCTTCGGGCCCCTCTACAGCAGCTCCATGTCCCGCATTTACGACGACAACAGCCAGGCCATCGGCAACACCCCGCTGGTCAAGCTGAACAACGTCACCAAAAACTGCAAGGCCACTGTGCTGGCCAAGGTTGAGGGGCGCAACCCCGCTTACAGCGTCAAGTGCCGGATCGGCGCCAACATGATCTGGGACGCAGAAAAAAGCGGAAAGCTCACCAAGGGCAAGGTGATTGTTGAGCCCACCTCCGGCAACACTGGCATCGCTCTGGCCTTCACCGCCGCGGCCCGCGGTTACAAGCTGATCCTCACGATGCCCGAGTCGATGTCGATCGAGCGGCGTCGGGTCATGGCTGTGCTCGGGGCTGAGCTGATCCTCACCGAGGCCGCCAAAGGCATGCCCGGTGCAATTGCCAAGGCCAAGGAAATCGCTGAAAGCGATCCGGCCAAGTACTTCATGCCTGGCCAGTTCGACAATCCCGCCAACCCCGAAATCCACTTCAAGACCACCGGTCCTGAAATCTGGAACGACTGCGATGGAGCCATTGACGTGCTCGTGGCCGGCGTCGGCACCGGTGGCACCATCACCGGCGTCTCCCGCTACATCAAAAATGAAGCAGGCAAGGCGATCGAATCCGTGGCCGTTGAACCGACCAACAGCCCGGTGATCACCCAGACCATGAACGGTGAAGCCGTCAAACCCGGTCCCCACAAAATCCAGGGCATCGGCGCTGGCTTCATCCCCCAGAACCTCGACCTCTCCGTGGTCGACAAGGTGGAGCAGGTGACCAACGAGGAGTCCGTTGCCATGGCCCTGCGCCTGGCCCAGGAGGAAGGCCTGCTGGTGGGCATCTCCTGCGGTGCCGCCGCTGCAGCCGCTATTCGTCTGGCCGAGAAAGATGAGTATGCCGGCAAAACCATCGTGGTGGTGCTGCCCGACCTGGCCGAGCGTTACCTCTCCTCGGTGATGTTTGCTGAAGTGCCGACCGGCATCATCGAGCAACCGGTGGCTGTCTGAGCTGGCTCCACCAGAAGCCTTGGCCCCGTCGTTGACGGGGCTTTTTTTATGGCCTCAACGTGAACCGTTCAGGTCTCAGCGTGCTGGTGGGCGGGCCTGGGGCTGCACCGCCGCTGCATCAATCCACATGGCATCGCCATAGGAGAAGAAGCGATAGCTCCTTTCAATCGCTTCGGCGTAGAGCTTCAACAGGGTTTCCCGGCCGATCAGGGCACTGACCAACAGCAGCAGAGAGCTTTTGGGCAGATGGAAGTTGGTGAGCAGAGCTTGAATCACCTTGAACTGATAGCCCGGCTGAATCACCAGATCCACCGGCCCGGTGTAGGGCTTGAGAACACCGCCATGGGCTTGAGCGGCCCCCTCCAGGGCACGAACACTCGTGGTGCCCACCGCAATCACCCGGCCTCGACAAGCCTGCACCGCCTCCACCACAGCAGGGCTGACATCCACCCATTCACTGTGCAACTCCAAGGCGGTGAGGTCTTCCGTTTCAACGGGGCGAAAGGTGCCGAGGCCCACATGCAGGGTGATCCGGGCCAGATCCACCCCTTTCTTCTGCAAGCCCGCCAGCAGTTCATCACTGAAATGCAACCCCGCCGTCGGGGCGGCCACCGCACCGGGACGGTCGGCGTAACGGGTCTGATAGCGCTGGCTGTCGCTGGGGTCGTGCCGTTCGATGTATGGCGGTAGAGGCACCTCGCCCACGTCATTGAGCAAACCCTCAATGGTTTCGGCATCCCTGCAATCACTGGGGAACTGCACCACCCGTCCACCACTGGCGGGGTCTTCTGCAAGCACCGTCAGGCTGATCGAAGTGCCATCAATCGTGAGGCTGTCGCCGGGCCGCATGCGCTTGGCAGGACGGGCCAGGCAAAGCCAGCGGCCCTCCCCCCGCGGCTCCAGCACCAGCAACTCGGACAACCCACCCCCGGAACGACGCACCGCCAGGCGGGCCTTCAACACCCGGGTGTCGTTCACCACCAGCAGATCACCAGGCTGCAGCTGCTCGAGCAGATCCCACACCTGGCCGTGAGCAGCATCCATTGATGCCTCCCCCTGGGGGGGAGCCATCAACAAGCGAGCGCTGTGGCGGGGCTCAACCGGTGCTTGAGCGATGCGCTCAGGCGGCAGCGGGTAGTCGTAGCTGCTGAGTTGCAGGTCCCTGGGGTCAGGCACGCGGGCGACCGATCAGAGCGCCAGGCTTTCTGGACGGTTCTCGATCAGATCGGCGAGATCCTTCAGGAATGCGGCACCGTCGGCGCCGTAAATCACGCGGTGATCCGCCGTCAGGTTCACCTGCATCTGACGCTTGACGGCGATGGAGCCGTCCTTGTTCGCCACCACCGTGGGGCGTGATGCAGCGACGGCGAGAATGGCCCCGGTGCCTGGGGGAAGGATCGCGTCGAAGCGATCAACACCGAACATGCCGAGGTTGGAGAGGGTGAAGGTGCCCGTGGAATACTCCTCCGGCTGCAGCTGCTTGCTGCGGGAGCGCTTGACCAGATCACCCCAGTGACGCGACATCTCGTAGAGATCGGTGCGATCGGCATTACGCAGCACCGGCGTGATCAAGCCACCGTCTTCCATCGCCACAGCGACAGCCACGTTCACGTCGGCTGGATAGGCCATGCCGGCAGCGGTGGTGGCGGCATTCACCTGGGGGTGACGCGCCAGGGTGACGGCCACAGCCTTGGCCAGCAGCGCCGTCATCGTGACGCCCTTGGGTTTCACCTGTTTGTAGAAGGCATCCAGCTTCTCTGTGGTGATGGTGTAACCAACGCGGAAGCAGGGAACCGCAAGGCTCGCCTCCATGTTTTTGTTCACCGCACCCTGGAGGGTGTTGAAGGCCACGGTCTCGCCGGGCCGACCAAAGCTATTGCCCGCCTGAGCCGACGGGGCCGCTGCTGCTGCTGCTGCGCCAGCCGAGGAAGCAGCGGGGGCCGTTCCTTCCGCCACCCGGGGCACGGAGATGGGCTGACCGGAGGCTTGCTCCACGTCTTCGGCCTGAATCCGGCCGTGGGGGCCGCTGCCGCGCACGGTGGCCAGGTCCACACCCATCTGAGAGGCCAGCTTCTTGGCCCGGGGGCTGGCCACGATGCGACCGTCGTTCACCACAGGTGCCGACGGTGCAGGGGCAGCAACAGGTGCCGGGGCAGGAGTCGGAGCTGGGGTCTGAACCGCAGCTGGCGTGGGAGCCGGAGCCGGTGCAGGGGCTGGCGCCGCAGCAGGAGCGCTGGGGGCCTTGGCCTGCGCGTCGGCGATCTCAGCCTCTGTTTCGACAATCAGACCGATGGTTTCGCCCACCGGTGCCGTGCTGCCAGCAGGCATCAGGACCGCTGCGAGATAGCCGTCCTGAAACGACTCAACGTCCATGTCCGCTTTGTCGGACTCAACGACAAGAACCGACTCGCCCCGAGCCACCTTGTCTCCGGGCTGTTTCAGCCACTCCACGATCTTCCCCTCCGTCATGGTGGAGCTGAGGGCAGGCATGAAGATGTCTGTGGTCGCCAAAACCGTCTCCGGGAGGGCAGATCAGGGGAGTTTACGAGTCAGCAGAGGCAAGCCGATCAGACTTCCTCAATCGACTGCACAACGCCATCCTTCACAACGATGGCCACCTGCATCTTCTGCACCAGGTTGTCGCCGACCTTCAGCTCACAGCTGCTCTCCAGCTGACCCTGCTCAACGATCTGGTCCATCTCCAGCTCACGCACCTGGGCCTGCTGCTGAAGCAGGTTGCGCTTCTGCTCCTCCAGCTCGGCGCGCTTGGCCGCCACCTGCTGTTGGATCTGCGCCACCTGATCCTGCACGCGGGGATCAAGGGGGTTGGCGCTCTGACGACGCACCTGGTCCACCACGTCCTGACCTTCCTGTTCCAGCTGAGCCAGCTGTTGGTCAGCGGTAGCGATGCCATTGCTGAGCTCGCGCTCTGCTTCTTCTTTCCAGGTGGGCGTCACGACGGCGCGAACGGTGATCGGACGCTTGATCGTCAGGGAGGTGCCGTCGGACATGGGTTCTTGGGAGACGGCCAAAGCGTGTCAGCCCTTTCACGTGGGGGCAATCACCGGACAACCGACCACCCCCCAAGCCTCATCAGGCGCGGTCAACGTCCGTAAAGGCCATTGATCAACTGCTGATCGCGGCTGGTGATGCGATCACGGCGCTGCTTCAGGGTCTGGGTCAGGAGTCCGTTCTCAATGCTGAAGGGATCCACAAGCACCACCCCGGCCAGCCGTTCATCACCCCGGGAACCCGACCGCTGCTTGAGCAAGCGGTTGCATTCGCGCATCAACAAACGAAGAAGGGCCGGATCACCAGGTTGGCCGCCCAGATCCTGCGCCACGCTCACGCCGGCTTCAGCCGCCCAGGCCACGATCGCCTCAGCACGGGGAACGATCAGGCCACCGAGCTGGCGTTCGTCCTGACCCACCAGCATCACCTGCTCGATCAGGGGGCTGGCCACCAGGGCCTCTTCCAGGGGGCCGGGCTCGATGTTCTCACCACTGCTCAACACAATCGTGTCCTTGGCCCGTCCGGTGAGGGCCACCGAACCATCCGGCAAGAGCATGCCGAGATCGCCGGTGTCAAACCATCCCGCGGCATCGAGAACCTTGGCGCTGGCCTCGGGTTTGCCGAGGTAGCCCGCCATCACCTGGGGGCCCCGCACCATCACCCGCCCACGTTGCCGGAAGCCCAGGGGCTGGCCGTTGTCGGGATCGACGATCCGGAATTCGGTCTGGGGCATCGGCAGCCCGGAGCTGCCGCGGATGTTGCGCCAGGGCCTGCGGCAACTCACCACAGGGCTGGTTTCGGTGAGGCCATAGCCCACCAGCAGCTCAATCCCCACGGCTTCAAAAAAGGAATCGATGTGGGGCGCAATGGCACCGCCACCACTGATCGGATAGGCGAGCTGACCGCCACTGAGCTGGCGACGCAGCTTCGGCCAGATCAAGGTCGAGGCCAGGGCATGCAGGGGCCAGCGCAGGGCCGCGGAGCCGCAGGCACGCAGCCGGCCGGCCGCTGATACCGGTTCCAGCAGGAGGTTGCGCGCCGTGCGCACGGCTTTGCGCTGGGCAGCGCTGTTGGCCAACGCCGCCCGCAGCAGGCGCTGCCGGGAGGGGGAGAAGGTCTTGAGCACATCCTCAAATCCAGCCTGAACCGCCTCCCACAGCCGCGGCACGGTGGCCATCGCGATCGGCCGGACCCGCGGCAGATCCTTCTTCAGTTGCTTGATGGTTGTGTAGGTCTGCGTGCAGGCGCATGAGAGGAAGAAGTAGCTGGCACTGCGCTCGTAGGCATGCCAGATGGGCAACACACTCAGCACCGGAGCACCGGGCTCGGGATAGGCCACACAGGCCAGTGAGCTCATCTGATGCAGCAGGTTGGCGTGGGTCAACGGGACCCCTTTGGGTTGGCCGGTCGTACCCGAGGTGTACAGAACAGTGGCCACGGCGTCTCGCCCCCCCGCCGGGCCAACGGGATCGAGGCCGGCCCCTGACGCTAGAAACGCCTCCCAGCCGATGGCGCCCTCGGCAGGCTCCCCTTCCAGCTGAAGCACGAAACGCAGCTGAGCCCTTTGCTCTGGGGGAAGGGCCAGACGACGCCACACATCAGCGTTCTGCACCACCAGGGCCGTCGCCCGGCAATCCGAAAGGATGTAGCGCAGCTCCTCCACCGGGGCCGAGGCACCGCGCACGGCATCAGCGGCACCGGCACGCATCAGGCCCTGATCCGCCACCAGCCAGCGGGGGCTGTTCTCAGCAAAAAGAGCCACCACATCCCCATCCTTCACGCCATGGCGCCGAAAGGCGGAAGCAGCGGTGGCGATGCGCTCCGCCAGTTCGCCGAAATTGAAGCGTTCGGGATGCGCAGCATGGGGCGCATCGACGGCGGCAATCAGCCCGTGGCGGTCGGCGAGCCAGGGCCACACCGCATCGACCCTCTGCAACTTCTGAACATGGGCATGACGCTGCAAAGCGTCCGTTTCACGGGTTGTCGGGCTCCAGCTGGCCGTCATCCGAGGCAGGGGTTCAAACAGCTCAGGTCTATCTCGATTCCTCCTCCCAGACCAGACCGAAACGATGGGCCAGGGCTTGCCGCAGCAACGGCTGCACCTCAGCCGACGTCAGCCCTGGCAACCAGTCTGCAAGCCGCCCAACCGCACGACCGGTGAGCCCACAGGGGGTGACTCGCTCAAACCCCTGCATCGAGCAATCAACGTTGAGGGCCAGGCCGTGCTGGGTGATCCAGCGGCGACAGCCCACACCGATGGCGGCAACCTTGCGGTTGTCCAACCAGAGGCCGGTCAACCCCGGCAGACGCTGACCCTCCAGGCCCAACTCCGCCAGAACATCCAGAACGACTTGTTCCAACTGACGCAGATACCAGTGCAAATCGGGCGTGCGGCGCTGAAGGTCCAACACCGGGTAGGCCACCAGTTGGCCGGGCAGGTGATGGGTCACCTCCCCGCCCCGATCGATCCGATACAGGGGTGCCGGTGGGTCAGCGGGATCAAAATGCAGGTGCTCCTCGCTGGCACCACGGCCAAGGGTGTAGCAGGTCTGGTGCTGCAGGATCCAGACCGCCTCCGGAGCCGATGGATCAGCAAGAAGAGTGCTCTGCCAGCGCTGTTGCGCCGACCAGGCGGCATCGAATCGAACCGGATCACCGGGCTCGAAAAGAAATGCACGCTGGGGGTGGGCCGAATCGTGCGCCGTATCTAATTTGCCGATAACAACCGGCACAGGAGTGAGGCATGAAGTTGCTGATCCATGGTCGCAACCTCGAGATCACGCCAGCGTTGCGGGATTACACCCAAACCAAGTTGGAGCGGGCCACATCGCACTTCGGTGATGCTGTGCGCGAGGCAGACGTCCATCTCTCGGTGGCTCGCAATCCCCGGGTGCCGCAGCAGACAGCCGAGGTGACGGTCTTTGCCAACGGCACGGTGATCCGCGCCCAGGAACGCAGTGAAAACCTATACGCCAGCATCGATCTGGCCGCAGGAAAACTGGCCCGCCAACTGCGTCGCTGGAAGGAACGCCACAGCGATCACCACCACAGCCACGGCCACAGCGCCAGCCACACCCCCAGCACGGATGTGGTCAACGATGCATCCCCCGTTGAAGCCTCCCTTCTGCAAGGGCGTGAGGCGGAACTGCCGGATCCGGGAGTGCGGCGCAAATATTTCGCCATGCCGCCCATGGGCCTGGAGGAAGCACGCTGCCAACTGGATCTGATCGACCACGACTTTTACCTGTTCCGGGAGAAGGAAAGCGATCAGCTGCAGGTGATCTACCGCCGCAACCATGGTGGGTATGGGGTGATTCAGGCTCGTGAGTGACCTCCCGGCCCGCCATGGCTGATCCAGCCCAAGAGCTCCCCGACCTCCCCCCCCGGCTTGATCAGGCGATCCTCGACCCCCTGCTGACCCTGGACCAGCTCCAAGCCCTCTGTGATTCCGGGATGCAGGAGGGCGTGCGGGCCATTTGCACCACACCGCGTCAGCTGCCGCTGCTGCGGGAACGCATCGGGACGACCGACGCAGGGCCTCGCCTGGTGGCGGTCATCGGCTTTCCCTTCGGAACCATTCCCGCTGAGCTCAAGCTGGCGGAAGCGGAGTGGTGTGCCGCCCATGGCGCCCAGGAGCTCGATGTCGTGCCCGATTTCAGCGCCTTGGCGAACGGTGATTCAGGCGCGTTTGCCGAGGAACTTGCCGCCCTCTGCGAGCTGGGGCTTCCCGTGCGGGCCGTCCTGGACATGGCCCGTCTGGAGAGCGAACAGCTGGAACTGGCCGTGGAGGCCGCCATTGATGCTGGTGCTGCGGGACTGCAGACCAGCAACGGCTTTGGCCCGGCCTGCCATGCCGATCAGATCCTTGCGTTGAAACAACTGATCCGTAAACGCTGCGCCATCAAGGCAGCCGGGGGGATCCATAGCCTCAGCCACGCAGGAGACCTGCTGTTAGCGGGGGCCGATCTGTTGGGCACCAGCAGCGCGCCGGCTCTTCTGCAGGCCCAGCGTCGCCCCGCGGCCTGAATGGCAGAACGACGCCTCACCGGACTCGCCCTCAAGGTGGGGCCTCTCGGCGAACACGACCGCCTGCTGAGCCTGCTCAGTGATGCGGAGGGCGTCAGTCGCTTCGCCGTTCCCGGAGCACGACGTCCCAAGAGCAGTCTGGCCGCCGCCGCCCCCCTCACCCTGCTGGAACTGCAGGTGGGAGGACGAAGCGGCCTGGCCCGGGTGCGACAACTGCGGGTGCTGCGCAGTTTTTCCGGCCTCGGGCAACAGCTGGAAACCCTGGCTGCGGCGCAGGCACTGTGTGATCTATGCCTTCAACTGGCGGCCCAGGACCCTGTGAACGGGCTGCTGGACACGATGCAGCTGCACCTCGAACGCCTGGAGGAGTACCGAGCCGACCCGGAGCTGGTGCTGGCCGGCACGGTCCAGGCCTGCATCCATCTGCTCACCCTGGGCGGTTATGGACTGCCGTTGCAGACCTGCTGCATCACAGGCGATCCCCTGGAGCCACCGCTGGGGCAGTGGGACTGGCGCTGCAGCCTTCTGCCGCAGGATGGCTTTGCGATTGATGAGCAGCCCGGGGCGGCGATTCAGCTGAATCCCTCCGAACTGGCCCTGCTCCAGCGACTCACCCGGGCCGACCTGCCCCGTCGCCGGGACGGTGCGCTGATGGGCCCCCCAGCCGTGTGGCGCCGGCTGCTGCGGGTGGTTGAGATCTGGAGCCGGACGCATCTGAACCGACCCAGCAAAGCCCTGGCCATGCTGCGAGAGACACTCCTGGCAGGCGCGTAAGCCATCATGGCCGCGATGCAATTGCCCCTTGAGCGGACCGAGCCTCACCACCCCTGAACCCGCTCTGCCCACCGGCAGCAACCCGGAGGGAAAGCGCGGCTTGGAAGCCGTGCTACGCCTCAAGGACTTCCGCAAACTCTGGCTGGGCCAGATCTTTTCCCAGCTGGCGGACAAGTTCTACATCGTGCTGATGGTCTTCCTGATCGATCAGCACCTGCTGCTGAAGGGGCAGGGAAGTGGCGTGCTGGCGGAGATGGCCTCGGATTACGGCCTCGACATCAGCACACGCACCCAGGTGATCACCCTTCTGGCTACAGGCATTTTTGTGGCCAACACCATCCCGGCCATGCTGCTGGGAACGGTGGCTGGGGTCTGGGCGGACCGCTGGCCCAAGCGTCGGGTGATGGTGGCCAGCAATGCCATCCGAGCCCTGTTGGTGGTGTTCGCACCGCTCTGTCTGCTGCCGGGGCCCGTCTGGCTTGGTCTGCCCTGGGGCTACTGGGGGCTGGTGAGCATGACCTTCCTGGAGTCGATCCTGACCCAGTTTTTCGCCCCCTCGGAACAGGCCACGATTCCTGTGGTGGTGCCGGGAGATCACCTGTTGGCGGCCAACTCCCTCTACCAAGCCACCAGCATGGGGGCAACGATCCTGGGCTTCGCGCTGGGGGAACCGATTCTTCGTGCCCTGCACAGCAGCCTGGCGATTATCGGCATCGATGGCGGCGAGTTTCTGCTGCTTCCGCTCTGTTACGGCCTCGCGGCCCTCAGCCTGTCGCGCCTGAAGCTGCAGGAAGCCCCCAAGCCCTCCTCCAATACATCGGTGTGGACGGAGATCGGCGAAGGATTGCAGGTGCTGCGCCGGGTGCCTTCAGTGCGTGGCGCCATGATTCATCTGGTGCTGCTCTACAGCCTGTTGGCAGCGCTTTACGTGTTGGCCCTCCAGCTGGCTGCCTTGATCGAGAACCTGGGGCCCTCAGGCTTTGGTGCCCTGCTAGCCATGAGTGGACTGGGCATGGCGATCGGAGCTGTGGTGATCGCCCAGCTGGGCCATCGGTTCAGCCGCCGCCGGCTCACGGCAGCAGGCCTGGGAACCATCACGTGGACCCTGGTGCTACTCAGCCAGCTGCGGGGATCCCTGGCCTTCACCCTGAGCCTCTGCGGAATCCTGGGCATCGGCGCAGCTCTGGTGGCGATCCCCGCGCAGACCACGATTCAGGAAGAAACCCCCGAAACCGAGCGCGGCAGGGTGTTCGGACTGCAGAACAACCTGATCAACATCGCCCTGAGCCTGCCGCTGGTGCTGGCGGGCACCCTGGTGAGCAGCATTGGTCTTCAACCGGTGCTGTGGCTGCTGGCGGGGTTGGCCCTGGTGGCAGCGTTGATCGAACGACCGTGGCAGCGCTGCTAACTTGCCTTTTCGCCTGAGGAGGCCCAACCCGCTTGGCGCAGATTGCGTGGCTCGGCAAGAAGTCTCCCTTCTGCGGGAATGTGTCCTACGGGATCAGCACCACGGAGGCCCTGCGCAAACGCGGGCATCAGGTGCATTTCATCCATTTCGATAACCCGCGCAGCCCGGAGCGCGACGACACATCGCTGCTGGCCAACGACCCGGACGTCAGCCTGCCCTACCTGGTCAAATCGCAGGTCTACACGATCCCTTCCCCCGGGGCGCAGCGGGAGCTGAGGGAATCCCTGGAGCGGCTGCAGCCCGATCTCGTGCACGCCAGCCTCACCCTTTCCCCCCTGGATTTCCGCCTGCCGGAGCTCTGTCAGCAGCTGGGCGTGCCCCTGGTGGCCACCTTTCATCCCCCCTTCGATGCAGGCCTGCGCAACCTGACGGCGGGCACCCAACAGCTCACGTACCAGCTGTATGCACCGGCCCTGGCCCGCTACGACCGGGTGATCGTGTTTTCACAGCTTCAGGCGGACTTTCTCGAGCGCCTGGGCGTTCCCGCCGATCGACTGACGGTGATTCCCAATGGTGTGGACCCCGACCGCTGGTGCCCCACCAGCCCCGGCAGCCTTTCGCTAATGCATCAGCAGGTGCGGCAACGGCTGGGGCGAGAACGGAATTTCCTCTACATGGGACGCCTTGCAACGGAGAAGAACGTTGAAGCCCTGCTGCGTGCCTGGCGGCTGGTTTCACCGGAGGGCTGCCGGTTGGTGATCGTCGGCGACGGGCCGCTGCGCAATAGCCTGATGAACCAGTTCAACGACGATCGGATCCTCTGGTGGGGCCACGAGCCAGACCTGGACACCCGGGTTGCTCTGCTCCAGTGCGCTGAGGTGTTCATCCTGCCGAGCCTTGTAGAGGGCCTGTCGCTGGCCTTGCTGGAGGCGATGGCCAGCGGAACAGCCTGCGTGGCCACCGATGCCGGTGCCGATGGCGAGGTGCTGGAGCAAGGGGCGGGAATCGTGCTGAGCACCCAGGGCGTCACCACCCAGTTGCGCACACTGCTGCCGGTGCTCAGGGACCAGCCGGTGCTGACCGCGGAACTGGGCCGCAAAGCCCGCCTCCGCGCCTTGGAGCGCTACACGATTTCCAGCAACATCGATGCCCTCGAACAGCTCTACGCCGACCTGATGCAAACCAGCACGGTCGCCGCCTGAGCCAGGCCATCAGCGCCAGTCCAAGCCAGGAACCCAGCCCACAATCGCCGGGGTGACTGCGGCGTATTGGCTGTAATCCGGATGCAGCACCCGCAACCCCTGCTCCTCGAAGCGGGCTTTGCCCCGCAGCACAGCCGCCAGGCTGACCAACAGCAACAGATGCAGCAGGCTGCCTGTGGCCAGCACCACTCCTGCGGAACACAGCAACACCGCCCGGTACAAGGGATGCCGGCAGATGGCGTAGGAGCCTGTGGCGATCAACTGATTCGCCGGCTTGGGCGCTGGCAACGGCGAAAGGCTGGCCCCGAGACAGCGAAACGCCTCAAGGGCCCGAAACAGGCCAAAAGCCAACAGCAGCAGGCCCAGCCCGAACAAGGGTTTGGGCCAAATCGCCACACCGAAGCTGGCGGGAGCTGGCCAGACCGGCAGCAGATGGGCCGTGATCAGCAGCAGCTGGGCCAGCAGCCACCACTCACCCCGACGGTTGTCCAACCAGCCGCCCCAACTGAAGCCCCAATCGGAGAACATTCACTCGCTCACCACCAATGTTCGGACGTTACGGCGCTGCACCAGACCCGCCAGGGCTTGGCGGGCCTGGCGGCGCGGCAGACGCCCCTTCTCCACCTGACAGTCGCTGCTGGCCTTAGCCATGGCGGCATAGCCGCGAATGCGGCGGGCCAGCACCACCACGGCAACCCGGTGCTGAACCTCGGGTGCCAAGGGAGCATCCTCGGCAGCAACAGGGATGGGTGTTGCCATGGGCAGACCCAGCAGAAGCGCAGCAAAGGTGCGGAGGAGACGCATCAACGTGCCTGGAACGCCCCCTCAGTCAAGCCTGGGAAATCGCTGGGCGATGCTGCTGCCGGTGTATTGCGCCACCCAGCCCTCGGGGTTGTTGAACCAACGCACAGCACAGAACTGAGGCTGAGATCCCATGTCAAACCAATGACGGGTCCCGGCAGGAACCCGCATCAGGTCGCCCCGTTCGCACAGCACGCTGAGCACCTCGGAACCGATGTGCAGCACAAACAAGCCGCACCCTTCCACAAAAAAGCGCACTTCGTCTTCGGCATGGGTGTGCTCCTCAAGGAACTTGCGGCGCAGGGGCTCGCGATCGGGATGATCCGGAGTCATCCGAATCGCGTCGACCGTGGCGTAACCACCATCGCGTTGGACCCGGGCGATGGCATCGGCATAGGCCTGAAGGATGGTGGCCTGGTCGGCCCCCTCCGGCAGGCCCTGCTCGGCCGGCCATTGGTCAAAGCCGATGCCCCGGCGGCTGAGCTCCGACTGAATCACGGCCGGATCATTGCTCTCCAGCGCAGGCATGGACCCATTCGCAGCATGGGCTGAGCTTTCGTCTGGAAAGATGCTGAGACGACTCATCGTCTGGACCCCGGGCGCATCGACTGCTGACCATCATCGATCCCACCACGACTGGGGGTCTCACACTGGTGGGGGTCGGCCCCGGCGATCCTTCCCTGCTCACCCTGGCCGCCGTTGAAGCCATCCGCCGAGCGGAGGTGGTGGCCTACCCGGTCGGACGACCGGGGGGCGACAGCATGGCCGCCAAAATCGCCGCGGCCTGGATCCGCAGCGACCATCAGCGTCTTCCCTTGTTGTTCCCGATGGTGGAAGCCGCCGAACCGCGGCGCACCGCCTGGGGAGCGGCGGCGCAGGAGCTGCAGCAGGCCATCCGTTCCGGCCAGCAGGTGGCACTGCTGTGTGAGGGAGATGCGTCGCTGTTTGCGAGTTGCAGCTACGTGCTGCTGGCCCTCCGTCAGGCGTGGCCCGACTGTTCGATCAGCGTGATTCCCGGCATCACCTCCTGCTCGGCAGCCGCGGCTGCGGGCCTCTGGCCCCTCGCTCTGCAGCAGGACCAGCTGCTGTTGCGCCCTTGCCCCGAAACACCCGAGGAGCTGGAGCGGGTGCTGGACAACGCCGCGGCAACGGGGCAAGTTGTGGCCCTGCTGAAGCTGGGTCGGCGCTGGAGTTGGGTGCAACCCCTGCTGAAGCAGCGAGGCCTGCTGCAACAAGCCCTGTTTGCCGAGCGGGTCGGCTGGCCCGACCAGCAGATCTGTTGCGCGGATGCCGTTGCGGCCGAACCTCGCCCCTACTTCTCGCTGCTGCTGATCCGGCAGGGATGGCCGGAGGTGCTGCCCTAGGCCAGCTCTCGGCTGCGTTCCGCAGCAGCAACCACCGCTTCGATCAAGGCGGAGCGCAGGCCGATGCGTTCCAGCGCGCGGACGCCGGCGATGGTGGTGCCCCCCGGGGAGGTGACCATGTCCTTGAGCTGGGCAGGGTGCAGATCGCGACGGTCCAGCAGCTCAGCCGTTCCAGCCAGGGTGCGGTGGCTCAGCCGCAAGGCCAGATCTCTGGAAAGACCGGCGGCAACAGCCCCATCGGCCATGGCTTCCGCCACCAGGGCCACAAAGGCAGGGCCCGACGAGGTGAGGGCAAGGAACGCATCGAGCTTGGCTTCCGCCAACTCCAGAACTTCGCCCACTTCGGCGAACAGCTGCCGCACCTGATCCCGTTGCCCTTGGTCGATCCCCTCCCCCCAGGCCAGAGCTGTCAAACCAGCTCCCACCAGCGCAGGGGTGTTGGGCACCGCCCGCACACAGCGATGACCGGGAAACAAATGCTGCAAGCGCGCCAGAGACACCCCCGCCAACACAGAGATCAGCAGCGGTTGACCCACAACAGGTCCTGCAGTTTCCGCAACAGCATCGAGTTGCTGCGGCTTCACGGCAAGCAGCTGGATCGGAGCCGTCCAGACCTGCTGAGCGAAAGGATCATCAGCCGCAACCAAACCGATGCCAGCCGGAAGGTCCCCACGTCGTTGATCAAGGGAGCCAGATCCTCCGACCACCGCCAACAGCTGGTCGGCCGGAATCCGTCCACGCTCCAGGAGAGGAACCACAAGGGCCTGAGCCATGCGACCCAGGCCGATCACACCGAAAGCGGGCTGCACTGCGGGCTTCAGAGAGCGGCTGCCCCCCAGGCGGGCGGAGGTGCGCTGGCGGATTCGTCGACATCCGCCACATCGGCCTCACGGCTCACCACCGTTGGAGCCGAGGCTTCGTCTTGACCGGTGTTGGTCACGGTGACACAGCTGGGGGCGAACAGGAAGATGCTCTCGCCGACGCGCTCCTGGTGTCCATCGATCGCGAAGGTGCCACCAGCAACGAAATCAACAGCACGCTGGGCCTGGTCGGGCTCCATCATCGTGAGGTTGAGGATCACCGTCTTGCGCTCCCGCAGCGCCTGAATGGCCCGAGGCATTTCATCGAAGCTGCGGGGTTCCATCACATTCACCTCGGACACAGCATTGCTGATGCCGGGCATGCCGATCACGTTGGATCCAGGCAGATCACCACCCAGGTCAAACGGGTTGGAGTCTCCAATGGTGGCCAGTGCACCACCGTCAGCCTGCAGGGCGCGCTGGTCCTGGTCATCTTGCTCGTCGTCGTAGGCGAAATCATCCAATTCGCCATCGAGATAGTCATCGCCAGCGACGACGGCACGGAGACGGGAGATCAGCGACACCTTGGGATTCCTCTCGGTCTGAATGTGGTTCGAAAACCATGTCCCTGGATACCGTTTTCGCTGCGGCGGGGCAAGTCAATTCGCAGCGTCTGTTGACACCAATCTCGGACCGAACAGGGCCGAACCGATCCTGAGCCAGGTGCTGCCCGCTTCAGCAGCCTCTTTCCAGTCCGTGCTCATCCCCATCGAGCACTCCGCCAAGGCCAGCCGATCCGCCAGGGCACGGCAGTCGGAAAACAACGCCTTGCGCTGATCTGCAGCCATCTCGAGAGGCGCCATGGTCATCAGACCCGAGATCCGCAACCCCGGCAGAGCCTGCAGATCAGACCAGATGGCACCGAGTTCATCGGCCGACAAGCCCCCTTTGCTGGGATCGGGCCGGAGTTTCACCTGCAGCAGCACTTCAGGCTGACGGGCCTCCTCCACGGCAATGCGCGACACCCGTTCGGCCAGCGCCAGAGAATCCACCGAGTGAATGACGTCGAAGGCCTTCACCACCGGCCGCACCTTGTTGCTTTGCAGGCGACCGATGAAATGCCAGCGCAGGTTCAGATCGATCAGCTCCTCCTGCTTCGGCAGAGCCTCCTGAACACGGCTTTCCCCGAAATCACACTGACCAAGCTCCGCCACGCAACGCACGGACGCGGCTGGATGCCCTTTGCTGACGGCCAAAAGCCTGGATGAAGTGGGGCGGGCTGCCTGGAGCGCCTGCCAACGCGCCGCGAAGGAATCGGTCAAGGGTTCAGATGAACGTTTGATCGAACAGCTGACTCCAGGACTCGAGGTCGTCCGATCCATCACGACGGCAACGGCCCAAATGCACCTCAGCGTGGTGACGCGCATCCCCGTAGGGAATCACTTCGAACTGGGCGCCACGGGGCTGCAGGGTGACCAGGAAGAACATGCGCTGGGCATACAACGTGGCGTAGACGTCACGGCCCTCACCTGCCGGAGCCACCCGATAGAGCATCCCGAAGGTGGGGTGATTCAGATATCGCTCGGACGCCATGCCGTGATCGGAGCTCATAGAGCACCGTACTGACCACGGAGCCCAATCACCAAGAGAAGAACGATCGTCGCCAGACCATTCAGCAGGGGAGCAGCCCGATCAGGCGGCATGCGGAAGTACGACGGACCGAGAATTCGCCCCCCACGGGCGACCAGGGCATCGGCCCCCTGCTCAGCCCTGAGAAGGATGTTGGCCAGCAGCCGCTCTCCGACGGCCAGCACCAGGCCGAAACCGGCCTTGAAGCCCAGCTGGCGCAGGTTGACGGCACGGCTGGCGAGAGAGCGCAGCAGATTTTGCAGCTCCTCCTGCACCAGAGGCAGAAAGCGAAGTGCCAGCAGCAATTGAAACCCCAGCCGCTCCACAGGACATCCCAGCCACTTCAAGGGAGCCAGGCACCAGCTGAGGGCCCAGACCAGATCCTCAGGCGGGGTCGTGATCAGCATCAGGTTGACGCTGTGAATCACGGTGAAGATCAAGGTGGACGTTCGCAGCCCCAGCAGCGCCGAGGCCCGATCCACCACCAGCGGCCCCAGCTGGAGACCGCCCAACTGCAGGGGGCCGAGGCGCAAAAGATCCCAGGAGGGGCCTTCCGTCTCGAGCCCCGGAAGCTCAGCCGGATTGCGCAGCGGGAAGGCCGCAGGGGGATCCACAGCCGGCAAGAACATCGACAGGAGGCCCACCACAACGGCCAAGGCCGTCAGCAGCAGCACAGACCTCCACCACAGCGAGCGAGCCAGTCCACTGCCGAAGGTGATCAGCACCAGAGCCACCACCAGGCCAACGCGCCAGAGGGGCCCCGCCAGAACAGGCGTGAGCAGAAAGACAAGAGACCAGGCCAGCTTCAGCCGAGGGTCCAAGCGCCGGAGCCAACCCGTGGACCCATCGACGTATTGACCCATCGGGACCTGGCGCAACCAGTCCATGGCTCAGCCTTTACGACTCTGCTGACGGGCCAGGTCGCGTTCGGCATCACGCTGTTGCTTGCCGCGCCAGAACAGACGCAGCGGGCTGCCATCGAAACCGAGGCCCTCGCGGATCTGACGCTCCACATAGCGCCGGTAGGTCTCTCCGAACAATTTGGGCTCGTTGACGAACAGGGTGAAGCTTGGCGGCCGGCTGGCCACCTGGGTGCCGTAATACAGCTTTCCTTGGCGTCCACCGCGGGTGGTGGGGGGACTGCGCCAGCTCAGCGCTTCCTTCAGCACCTCGTTCACAACGGACGTACTGACCCGGCGACGGTGCTGCTCAACCGCCAGGGCGGCCAAGGCAAAGATGCTCTCCACCCGCTGGCCGGTGAGCGCAGAGGTGAACAGCATCGGAGCCCAATCGAGGAAATAGAGCTTGGAGCGAAGGTCTTTTTCCATCGCCGTCATGGTGTGGCTGTCTTTTTCCACCGCGTCCCACTTGTTGACGACCACCACACAGGCACGGCCGTCCTCTTCAATGCGGCCCGCCAGGCGCTGATCCTGCTCGGTCACCCCATCGAGGGCATCGATCACCAGAACACACACATCACTGCGTTCAATGGCCTTGAAACTCCTGTTGATACCGAAGAATTCCGGGCCGTAGTTGACGCTGCGCCGCCGGCGAATGCCCGCCGTGTCCACCAGGCGCCAGGGACGATTCTCACGAATGATGCTGGTGTCAATCGTGTCGCGGGTGGTGCCGCGGATCGGGCTGACAATCGCCCGCTGCTCTCCGCAGATGGCATTCAGCAGACTGGATTTCCCGACATTCGGCCGTCCGATGATGGCCATCTGAATCGGCTCCTCCTCGTCACCCTCCTGATCCTTCGGGGGGAGAAAGGTGAGCACCTGATCCAGCAGTTCTCCAGTGCCGGCGCCGTGGATGGCCGAGATCGGATGGGGTTCACCCAGACCAAGGCTCCAGAATTCGCCGGCCATCGCCAGGCCCTGTTCCGGCGACTCGCACTTGTTCACCGCCAACAGCGTGGGACAGCGGTGACTGCGTAGAAATTCCGCGATGGACTCGTCAGCGGCCGTAAGCCCCTGCTGACCGTCCACGATCACCAGAGCCACACTGGCTTCCTCGAGCGCCAGAGCCGCCTGCTCCCGGATCTCCGGCAGAAACTCGCTGTCGTCGTCGAACACCAGTCCACCGGTGTCGACGACCTTGAACTCCCGATCGCCCCAGTAGCCGTCCTGGTAGGTGCGATCACGCGTCACGCCAGGCTGATCGTGAACGATGGCTTCCCGGCTGCGGCACAGCCGATTCACCAAGGTCGACTTACCGACATTGGGGCGTCCGATAATTGCGACGACAGGACGCGCCAAGGGTCTGCTCAGGCCAATCTTTCACCCTACAGAGACGCCATAAAGCCCCTGGAGAACCGAAATCCTTTCGGGGCGAGACTAATAAGTCTCGACTGAGACGGCTAGGGCGAGTTCAGTTGTTCCCTCGCCATGCTCGAGCTCGTCGCCAGCCTTGTGGTCGACCTCTCCGACCAACGCCTGACCGCCTACAACAGAGATCAGGAGGTAGTTCGCGTGATTCCGGTCAGCACCGGCAAAGCCTCAACGCCAACACCGATCTTCAACAGCAAGGTTCATACGAAGTACCGATCCACCACGATGTATGGACGCACTACACCTTTCCCGGGGTGCCGTTCACGATGTGTGTGAGCGCGAACGAGTCCATCTGCCTCCACGCCGCCCCCTGGCAGGAGAACGCCGGGAAACCCTTCGGCGTGCCCCGCAGCCATGGCTGTGTGCGCATGCCGCTCAACCACGCCCGTTGGCTGTTCCACAACACCCCGAAAGGCACACCCATCACGATTCAGGCCTGAGTTAGGCCACCGGATCACTTCACCGGCAGATCGCCGGGGTGCCCCTGCACCGGATCGGCAGGAGGGGGAAGCTCAGGGCCCAGGGGCCCCTGCTCCGGCAGGGGCTCGCTCCGCTGGGCCAGCCAGGCCAACAGCCAGTTCACGGCGGTGGCCCGTCGGGTTCGGCGGGGGTACAACTCACCGATGCGGTACCCCGCGAAATTGAGCTGTTGTTTGAGCAGCTGTTTGTGTTCCTTGGGAACCGAGCGGGTCAAACGAACCGACGCCGGACGCTCCGCGATCAGCTCGGGAGCCTCAGGGAAGGCATCGGCCCATTCGGAGGGTGTGTCGGGACCGGCGCACCACTGCGGTTCAGCAGGCTGATAGCCCAGACGTTCCCAAATCCTTTCGCAGACAAAGCGATCGCTGCAGCGGTCCTCGAGGATCTGCACCAGCAACGAACGACTGAGCGGCCAGGGCATGTCGGTTGCGTTGTGCAGCATGGACCCATGATTGCTTCATCCCCTCTGCAACTTCCCGGCAATGGAACCGCGCGTCAGCTGCGCTGCCGCGTGCTGCAGTCACCGCTGGCAGGGGTGAGCGATCGGATCTTTCGCGGTCTGGTGCGGCGCTGGGCGCCCGACGCGCTGCTGTTCACCGAAATGGTGAATGCCACCAGCCTCGAGATGGGGCATGGGCTCTGCAAGGTGGAGTCGCTCGCCGAGGAATCCGGGCCCATCGGCGTGCAACTGTTCGACCATCGCCCCCAGGCCATGGCTGATGCGGCACGACGGGCTGAAGCCAGTGGGGCCTTTCTGATCGACATCAACATGGGCTGCCCTGTGCGCAAGATTGCCCGCAAAGGGGGTGGTTCCGGCTTGATCCGTGATCCCGAGCTGGCCATCCAGATCGTGGAAGCGGTGGCAAATGCCGTGGCGGTGCCCGTCACGGTGAAGACACGCCTGGGTTGGTGTGGCAGTGATGCCGATCCCGTGCACTGGTGTCAGCAGCTGGAACAAGCCGGTGCACAACTACTCACACTGCATGGACGCACCCGCGAACAGGGCTTCAAGGGCGCTGCGGACTGGAGCGCGATTACCGAAGTAAGAGAAGCCCTCACGATCCCCCTGATCGCGAATGGCGACATCAACAGCCCCGACGATGCCCTGCGCTGCCTAAAGCAAACCGGCGCAGCGGGCGTCATGGTGGGCCGAGGCACGATGGGAGCCCCATGGCTTGTGGGACAGATCGACGCCGCCCTGGCCGGTCGTGCGATCCCTGCCACACCCAACCCGTCAGCACGGCTTGCACTGGCCCGCGATCAACTGGACGGTCTGGTGGAGGATCGCGGCGACCATGGGCTGCTGATCGCCCGCAAACACATGGGCTGGACCTGCACGGGCTTCCCCGGTGCCTCAAGACTCCGTCATGACCTGATGCGGGCCCCCACGCCCGCTCTGGCAAGGGAGCTGCTGACGCAGCAGATCGACGCCCTTGCCATGTCCGCCGCATGACACCGGCAGACAAACCCACAGAGGAGGGATCTGTTGCAACGGCTTTGCCATCGCCTCAAATAGAGTGGTCGCAAGGGTTCTCGTGCTGAAATAGCGCCGACTTCACGCCGGTGAGCCAGCCGATGAGCACCGCATCCAAGCGACGGGGAATCATCCTGGCTGGCGGAAGTGGAACGCGGCTGCATCCGATCACCCAGGCCGTCAGCAAACAGCTGCTGCCGGTTTACGACAAGCCGATGATTTATTACCCGCTCAGCACTCTGATGCTGGCCGGGATCCGCGAGGTGCTGATCATCACCACCCCCCACGACAGGGAAGCATTCCAGCGCTTGCTCGGCGACGGCCGCCGCTGGGGAATGACGATCGAGTACGCCGTGCAACCGAGCCCGGACGGTTTGGCCCAAGCATTTCTGATTGGTGCCGACTTCCTGGCGGGCCACCCCGCAGCGCTGGTGCTGGGAGACAACCTCTTCCATGGGCACGATCTGGTCCCCCAGCTGGTGAACAGCAACGCTCAAGCCCATGGGGCGACAGTGTTTGCCTACCCCGTCAGTGATCCCGAGCGTTATGGCGTGGCCGAATTCGATGCCGATGGCCGCGTGCTCAGCCTGGAGGAAAAACCTCAGAAACCCAAGAGCCGCTACGCCGTCACTGGGTTGTACTTCTACGACGACAGCGTCGTAGAACGGGCCCGCCAGGTAAAGCCTTCAGCACGTGGCGAGCTGGAGATCACCGATCTCAACCAGCTGTACTTAAGTGAAGGGCTGCTGAGGGTGGAATTGATGGGTCGCGGCATGGCCTGGCTCGACACCGGCACCTGCGATTCCCTCAACGATGCCGGCAGCTACATCCGCACGCTCGAACATCGCCAGGGGCTAAAGGTGGGCTGCCCCGAGGAGGTGGCCTGGCGCCAGGGCTGGATCACAGCAGAACAGCTGAATCAGCTGGCGGAGCCCCTCAAGAAGAGTGGCTACGGCTCCTATCTCCTGCAAATGCTCGAGGAGAGCGTGAGCGATCACACGGCTCTGCAATCCAGCCTGAAGATGCGCCATGCAGCTTGAACAACTCAAGACCAAGTACGGCGAGGTGATGCAGGGTCCCCTGCTGGTCACGCCCCAGGCCTTCGGCGATGACCGTGGCTGGTTTTACGAAAGCTGGAACCAACGCAAGTTCGATGAAGGCGTCGGCGAATCGGTGCTGTTCTCGCAAGACAACCACTCCCGCTCAATACAAGGGGTGCTGCGGGGACTGCATTACCAGCTCAAGCCGGAACCCCAGGCCAAGCTGGTGCGTGCCACGGTCGGAGCGATCTACGACGTCGCCGTCGACATCCGACGCAACTCACCAACCTTTGGCGCCTGGGTCGGCGCTGAACTGAGTGCCGAGAACAAAAGCCAGCTTTGGATTCCTGAGGGCTTCGCCCACGGCTTTCTCACCCTCAGCGATGTTGCTGAGGTGCAATACAAGGCGCGAGGGTTCTGGAACAAGTCTTGTGAGCGGGCCATTGTCTGGAACGATCCAGATCTGGCCATTGCCTGGCCGATCGAGCGGCTGCAAGGGATCGAGGTGAGCCTCTCGGGCAAAGATGCCGAAGCAGCAGGGTTCAAAGCCGCTGCGGTGGCTGGAGACGTTTTCCCATGAAGGTGCTGCTCACCGGAGCTGGCGGTCAGCTGGGTCAGGCTCTGATCGCTTCCGCCCCTGAGAGAATCGAGCTGGTGGCAACCAGCCGTCAGCAGCTTGACTTAGCGGACCCTGAAGCCTGCCGCAGCGCCGTGCAACAGCACCAACCCGACTGGGTGCTCAACGCCGGTGCTTACACAGCGGTGGACAAGGCCGAGTCGGAGCCCGAACTGGCCCACGCCGTGAATGCCGGGGCACCGGAGGCCTTCGCCCGCGCTCTTGATCAACAAGGGGGACGCCTGCTCCAGATCAGCACCGACTTCGTCTTCAACGGAACCCAGGGAACGCCGTATCAACCCGAGCAGGCCCGCGACCCTCTCGGTGTTTACGGAGCAAGCAAAGCTGCTGGAGAAGCCGCGGTCCAATCGATTTTTGGAGCAGGAGGCCGGGGCCTGATCCTGCGCACCAGCTGGGTGATCGGGCCCGTGGGCAAAAACTTCGCGCTCACCATGCTCCGCCTCCACCGGGAACGGGATCAACTGGGTGTTGTCGCCGATCAAGTGGGCTGTCCCACCAGCACCCTCAACCTCGCTCAAGCCTGCTGGCAAACCCTTCAGAGCGCTGGTGACCGCGACTTGCCAGCGGTTATGCACTGGAGTGATGCCGGCGCCGCCAGCTGGTACGACGTGGCGGTAGCCGTTGGCCAAATCGGTGCTGACTTGGGGCTCATCGACACACCCGCAGCCGTTCAACCGATCACCACAGCGGACTACCCGACACCTGCGGAACGACCGGCCTACTCCCTTCTTGACTGCACCGCCACCCGAGCCGCCCTGGACCTCAACCGCGAGCACTGGCAGCAAGCTCTGAAAACCGTGTTGCAGCAAGCCAAAACGCCATGAAGGGCGACTGAGTCCAACACTTCAACCCCAAACAACGCCCCACCACCCGCTCTCACCAATGGTTTCGTCCATGCCTTCCGCCTCCGACCTTCTGGGAGATCGCCGCAGCGTTCTGGTCACCGGAGGTGCCGGCTTCATTGGCGGCGCCGTCGTGCGCAGGCTGTTGCGGGAAACCACAGTCACCGTCTTCAATCTCGACAAGATGGGCTATGCCAGCGACCTGTCCTCGATTGAGGAGGTGCTGAGCGGGCTTGGCGAAGCGGCAAAGGATCGGCACAGGCTTCAGCAGGTGGATCTGACCGATGCAGCAGCCGTTGAGGCTGCGGTACGGGAGGCCGACCCCGATCTGGTGATGCACCTGGCAGCGGAAAGCCACGTGGACCGATCCATCTCCGGCCCTGGTGTGTTTATCGAGAGCAACGTCAACGGCACCTACAACCTCCTGCAGGCGGTGCGGGGCCATTACGAGGGCTTGAGCGGTGAACGCCGTGATGCCTTCCGGATGCACCACATCAGCACCGACGAAGTCTTTGGGTCCCTGGGCGCCGAGGGGCGCTTCTCAGAAACAACGCCCTACGACCCTCGCAGCCCCTACTCCGCCAGCAAGGCGGCCAGCGATCACCTCGTTCAGGCCTGGCACCACACCTTTGGGCTTCCTGTGGTGCTCACCAACTGCTCCAACAACTACGGCCCCTGGCAGTTCCCGGAAAAACTCATCCCCGTGGTCACCTTGAAGGCCGCTGGAGGTGAGTCGATTCCTCTCTACGGCGATGGGCTGAATGTGCGGGATTGGTTGTACGTGGAAGACCACGTCGATGCATTGCTTCTGGCGGCCTGCAACGGAGCCTCAGGCCGCAGTTACTGCGTTGGCGGCCATGGTGAGCGCACCAACAAGGAGGTTGTTCACGCCATCTGCCAACAGTTGGATCAGAGCCGCCCTGGATCAGCTCCCCACGCCAACTTGATCACCCCGGTGACCGACCGTCCTGGCCACGACCGCCGCTACGCGATTGACCCGGGCCGCATCAGTTCCGAGCTGGGCTGGAGCCCTCGCCACAATGTGGAGCAGGGCTTGGCAGAGACCGTGCACTGGTACCTATCCCATCAGGAGTGGTGCAGCGAAGTACGCGAGCGGGCGGGATATGACGGGAGCAGATTGGGCATTGAAACGGTGAAGCATCAAGGCACAACGCCTGAGCGTTGATACGGATCGACGCCACGACCACCGGACAGTGATCACGGATGATCGAAGCAACGCTCGATCACGCTGAGGATCCGATGACGCAGCCGTTCAGGATTGAAACCGACAGCCTGGGTGGCATTGAGGTGGCATCCGAAGCGCTCTGGGGAGCCCAGACCCAGCGGTCGCTTCAGAACTTCGCCATCAGCGACGAACGGATCCCGCTCGAGATCATTCAGGCCCTGGCCTGGATCAAGCGCTCCTGCGCCACGGTGAACGGCGAGCATGCGCTTCTGAGCCCACAACAGGTTGAGCTGATCTGCACGGCGGCCGATGCCATTGCCGCTGGCCAGCACAACGATCAGTTCCCACTGCGGGTCTGGCAGACCGGAAGCGGGACCCAGACCAACATGAACATCAACGAGGTGATCAGCAATCTGGCGTCTCAGGCCTCAGGCACTGCCCTCGGCAGCCACACCCCAGTACACCCGAATGACCATGTCAATCGGTCGCAATCCACGAATGATGTATTTCCCGCAGCGATCCACGTCGCCGCGGCCAAGCACCTGATGGACGGGCTGCTGCCGGCACTCGATGCCCTGGTACAGGCCTTTGATGCCAAAGCTCAGGCCTGGATGCCCATCGTCAAGATTGGCCGCACCCATCTGCAGGATGCGGTGCCCCTGCGGTTGGGCGATGAAGTGGGCGCATGGCGGGATCAACTCAAACAAGCCCAGGCATGGCTGGAAGACTGTCTGGTCAGCCTCGGCGATCTTCCCCTGGGAGGCACCGCCGTGGGCACGGGGTTGAACACGCCGCCGGGCTTCCGCCATGCCGTTGCGGACGAGCTGAGCCGGGTCGCCGGCGTCAAGGTTCGTCCCGCTGACAACCTCTTCGCCGTGATGGCCGGCCATGACGCCCTCGTTCAAGCGATGGGCCAACTTCGCCTGCTGGCGGTGGCCCTGCTCCGGATCGCCAACGACGTGCGGCTGCTTGGGTGTGGCCCCCGGGCAGGTCTGGGCGAGTTACGGCTGCCCGCCAACGAACCCGGCAGCTCGATCATGCCGGGAAAAATCAATCCCACCCAGTGCGAAGCCATGGCCATGGTCTGCACCCAGGTGATCGGTCTCGATGGCGCCGTGGCAGCCGCTGGCGCAGGCGGCCATCTGCAGATGAATGTCTACAAGCCCTTGATCGGCTTCAACCTGCTGCAGTCGATCCGCATGCTCAAGGACGCCATGACCAGCTTCCGCCAGAACCTGGTGGAGGGTTTGGAGCCTGATCGGGAGCAGATTCAGCGGTTCGTGGATCGCTCCTTGATGCTGGTCACCGCCTTGACCCCGAGCATTGGTTACGAGAAGGCCAGTGCCATCGCTCAGCATGCCCACCATCAGGGGTTGACACTGAAGCAGGCGGCCCTGGAGCTCGGCCACATCAGCGAAGCCGACTTTGATCAGCAGGTGAATCTCGGTGCCATGGCCGCTCCGGAGGCCTGAACTCAGGCGGCCCGCTCCGTTGCCGGGTTGAGCGCAGCGGAGGCCGGCACCAGATCCTCGGCCTCGGCCACGGGGAAGCGGTTGATCGCTTTCAGAGCCTGACGGGCATGGCTGCGCAGTTGCTCACTGATCGCCTCGCAGTAGGGAACCTGGGCCAGAAGATCCACAGTGCGGCGCATAATCCGCACCACATCACCCTCATCCAGGGACGTGTTGGCGATCAGATCGCTCCAGGACGTTCCCCGCGCCCAGGCATCCACAAGGCCCATGAGCTCGGGTTCCCACCAGGCCGGCACCACCACACCGGCGCGTTCCTGGGCCCGCAGCAGCTCGCGACGCAGACCTGAAAGATCCTGCAGGGCTTCCTCCGCTGCAGCAGGTGGCGGGAAGCCACTCCACAGGTCGGGGCGGTTGACCTCAGTGCTGATCGCCTCGAACACCGCCGCAAGGTCGGGGGGCGAGAGGTCATCGAGATGGCCACTCATCAGCGCCAGTCCGAGCCAGAGTTCGTTGTCGCCCCGCAAGGCAGCAACGGTGCGGCCGATCTCCGTGGGATCCAGCTCATCGAGACATCCGAAGTGCTGCAGGATCTCCATCAAGGCAAGGAAGGTCTCCCAGTGACGGTTGGCCCGCAGATGCAGCAGCTGCTGCCGTTCAGCGATCTCCAGCTCCAGATCTTCCATGCGTCGGCGGTGCTTCTTCAGCTGTTTGCGATCTCCCCAGCGATGGGCCGGATGCTGCTCCTGCTCCTGCTCGAGATCCCGCACCAACCGGGCCTGGGTCATCACCTCCCCAGCCAGGTCGTATTGCGGGGTGGTCATGTCGTGGCGCCGGGCCATGTGGGCCACGGCTAACGCCAAACCACCGCTGGCCTGATCGCCATGGCGCAACTCACCGGAGCGGGACAGCTCCGGGACATCCAGCCCATCCAACTGCAGGCAACTGAGCTCCGCATGGATGCTCACCACCGCCTGACAGGGCAACAGGATCCAAACGTTTTCATCGGTCAGGCAGAGCAGCAGCGGGAACTGACCGGGCCCCTTCACCTTCTCCACGATCACCGCGGGCGCGACGCGCCCCCGCAGCTGCGGCGATTTGAGGCTGACCAGGGTGCCGGTGCTGGCGAACTGCAGGGCCATCGTCAGCTCATTGGCCAGCGTCTCCTCGGCCTGCTGCTGAAGGATGCGGAGCAAGCGCCGCTCTTCGCGGAGCCGCCCACGCATTTTTTCGTAGTCCTCAAAGTCTTCCCAGGGGATGTCGCCGGCGACTCCCTCCAGCTGGCTGAGTTGCAACCGCAGCTGGGACAGGTTCTCCTCGTCCTCCACGAGGTCAAGCCCCGCCAGGTAGCGGCCAAAACTGCGCTCCACAAGCTCCCTGGCCTTGGCCAGATCGTGGCGCTGCAGCAGGTTAAGAACCATGCCGTAGCTGGGGGTGAACTGGCTCACCAGGGGGTCGGCGGGACTTGTCGCCAGCTGACCTGCCTCACGCACACCTTCGAACCGGCTTTGCACCGTCACGACGTAGCCCTGAGAATCGAGGCCCCGCCGTCCGGCCCGGCCGGCCATCTGGAGGAACTCACTACCCATCAGCGGGCGATGCCCCCGCTCGGTGCGTTTGGAGAGGGCCGCAATCACCGTGCTGCGGGCCGGCATGTTGATGCCTGCAGCCAGGGTCTCCGTGGCGAAGACCACCTTCACCAACCCCTGCTGGAAGAGCTCTTCGATCAACTCCTTCCAGGCGGGCAGAACACCGGCGTGGTGGGCCGCGATGCCCCGCAGCAGCGCATCAGCGTGGATTCCATCCCGAACGGCCTCGGGGTTGTCGTGGCTGTAGGCGGTTAGGCGTTCCTTGATGCGCGCCTGCTCCTCCTGGGTCACCAGGCACTGCACCCCCAGATCACGCACCGCCTTGTCACAACCGCGCCGGCTGAAGATGAAATAGATGGCCGGGAGCATCTGCCGCTCCGCCATCTGAGCCACAACAAAGCTGATCGGTGGTGGCTCGGGTTGCGGCGGCCTCTGGGAACGCCCTTTGCGCTTGTGCCCCTTGGGCGCGCGCCAAACCTTGCAGTTGGGATGAAGACCCGTACCGGCTTCGTTGAGCAGTGGATGCAACCCCTTGGCACTGCAGAAGCTGAACTGCAGCGGCACCGGCCGGTGATCACTCATCACCAATGTGGTCGGACCATGCACCTTCTCGATCCAGTCGGTCAGCTGCCCGGCATTGGCCACGGTCGCGGAGAGCGCCACCACCTGCACCGTGGGTGGGCAGTGAATGATCGACTCCTCCCACACCGTGCCGCGCTGGGAATCATTCATGTAGTGGCACTCATCGAGCACCACCGCTTCCACATCAGCCAGGGGATCGTCATGCTCATCCGCCTCGGCGTAGAGCATGTTGCGGAAGATCTCCGTGGTCATCACCACGATGGAGGCCTCGCGATTCACGCTGAGGTCACCGGTCATCAAACCCACGTTCTCCGCACCGAACTGATCGCGGAAATCGCGCAGTTTCTGATTGGAGAGAGCCTTCAGAGGTGTGGTGTAGAAGACCTTCTGGCCATGGGCCAGGGCACGATGAATGGCGTATTCACCGATCAGGGTTTTGCCGGATCCTGTGGGGGCACTGACCACGACCGAATGTCCCTGGTTGAGGGCATCCATGGCCTCCAGCTGAAAATCATCCAGCGGGAAGGGAAAGATTTCTGAGGGATTCAGTGGGGCACTGCGATCGACATCGGGCTCGGATCGGGGCGTGGCCGGTGTCGATTGGTTCATCGGATGATCTTAAGGAGCCTGGCTGAGCTCTCTTTTCAAACAAGCAATAAGCCGCGCCAATGCAATCAATCAGATGTGCCGACCTCCTTTGACGGAACCAAGCCAGATCATGAAAAATAATGAAGAGAATGCTTCGAGCTCTGGTGAAATCACCGGAGCTTTTTTTGTGCCTGCCTCCGCTGCGGCGAAGGGTGACAGAGGCACTGCGCCAGTGCCATGACGGAGGGGATTGAGCCCCACCGCCTGTGACCAGCACTCAGCTCACCAAGCCGCGGCCGGCTGAAGACACCCTGATCGATGCCCTGAGGGGCTGCCGCGACGTGAAGGAGCTGAAGGCCCTCGAACAACGCCTGGCATCCACAACCGATGCGCCGCCGCTGTTCACCTGGATCTGCGATCTGCTCGTGGCACGGCGCATCTCCCGTGGCCTCGCCGCCCGCCTGCTGTTTGAACTCCACAACGGGGACTCGACCTAGGGCGAGCGGCGCCTCCACACGGCAGCAAGGGCGCTGCCGATCAGGCAGTGAATCACTGCAGAGATGGCACCCGGCAACGCCGTGAGGGGACTGGCGAACCCGCCACTGCGGGCGAGCACCACGGCCAGTCCCGAGTTCTGCATGCCCACCTCGATGCTGATGGTGCGCTGGGCCTGCACGCTCTGCCCCGCCAGCCGGGGAATCAGCCAGCCGAGCAGGAAGCCGCCGCCATGCAGCAGCAGGCAAGCCAGGATCAGCACGGGCCACTGCTGACGCAGCACAGCCGTCTGGCTGCCCACGATGCTGGAGACGATCATCACGATGGCCATCACCGCCAGGGGAGGCATCACCGGCTCAATCCGCTGGGCCACACCGGGCAGACCACGCTTGAGCACAACCCCAACGGTGACCGGCAGCAACACCACCTGAAGCACGGCCAGGAACAGGGCCCAACCGTCCACCGGCACGTGCTGGCTAGCCAACACCTGCGTGAGACGCGGGGTCAACACCACCGCCGCCAGGGTGCTGATCGTGGTCATGACCACCGACAGCGCCACATCGCCACGGCCGATCAGAGCCACCACATTGCTGGCGGTCCCCCCCGGGCAGCAGCCGACCAGAATCAAGCCCACCGCAAGCGGGGCAGGCAGATGAAGAGCCGCCGCGATCCCAGCGGCAAGGGCCGGCATCACCAGGAACTGCACCAGCACCCCCAGCAGCATGGCGCGGGGGCGTCGACCCACCCGCACGAAATCAGCGGGTGTCAACCCGACGCCCATGCCGAGCATGATCACGCCGAGTCCAAGGGCGATCAGTGGCCCCTTGAACCAGATGAACAGCGGGGGATGCAGCAAGGCCAGCAGAGCTCCCAGCAACGTCCAAAGCGGAAAGAGCAGAGTGAAACGCTCCCAGGTCATGACGATCAGAGGACTGCGGCCATCCTTGTTCAGAGCGGATTCCAAACTGTTGTGATGCGGGACCACGCTTCTCCCATCCCCCCAGCCCGCCGCCGACGCCTGCGGAGCTTGAACTCCGGCCAGGAGCCCTGGCAGCTGCAGGATCCCGCCGGAGCTGGTCAGCTGGTTGATCTAGCGAGCAACGACTACCTCGGGCTCAGCCGTCATCCCGATGTGCTCGCAGCGGCATCGGAGGCCATGGCCTCCGATGGCGTTGGTGCCGGTGGATCTCGCCTGATCACCGGCACCCGACCACGCCATCTGGAGCTGGAAGCAACTCTCGCCACCTGGCTGAACCGTGACCGGGTGCTGCTGTTCCCCAGCGGATTTCAAGCCAACATCGCCGCCCTAACGGCCCTGAGTGACAGGCACACCACCGTGTTGGTGGACCGGCTGATCCACCACTCGCTGCTGGCCGGAGTCCGCACCAGTGGGGCGCGGCTGCAACGCTTTGCCCACAACGATCTTGAAGATCTCGACCAACGGCTGCAGCGGCTCAAGCCGACAACACGGCCACCACTGGTTGTGACGGAAAGCCTGTTCAGCATGGAAGGCACCAGCCCTGATCTGCAGGGCATCGCCGACCTTTGTGCGCACCACGGTGCACAGCTGCTGGTGGACGAAGCCCATGGCCTGGGGGTGCTGGGGCCCGGCGGCCGTGGGCTTTGCCATGGACTCCAACGGCCTGTGGCCTTGGTGTGCGGCACCTTCGGCAAGGCCTTCGGCAGCGGAGGTGCGTTTTTGGCTGGGGACCACAGCACGATGGAGCTGCTGCTGCAAACCAGTGGGGCCTTCCGCTACACCACGGCCCTGGCCCCACCGCTGGTGGCGGGAGCCCAGGCTGCCCTGCGCCTGATCCAAGCCCATCCCAACTGGGGAAGCGAGCTGAGCCAGCGCTCGCAACGCTGGAGGACAGCACTGGCGCACCAGGGCTGGGCAAAACCGGCAGGACACGGCCCTGTTCTCCCGCTGTTGGTCGGGGACGACCAGGACGCGCTCGACCTCCAGCAACAGCTGGAGCAGGCGGGGCTGCTGTCGGTGGCGATCCGGCCGCCCACGGTGCCGGAGGGGACCGCCCGTTTGCGCCTGGTGCTGCGGCGGGACCTGCCCGAGGGCACATTGGAGCAACTGCTCGCAGCCCTCGGCTCTCGATGATGCAGGTCCTGGCGATGCATGGTTGGGCTGGCCAGGCCGGCACCTGGTCCCACTGGCGTCAACGCTTTGAAGACGGGGGAGCGAAATGGTCCAGCGCGGACCGGGGCTACAGCGGCGGTGAGACCGTTGCTCCGGCATGGCCCCCCGGCCCAGGACGCAACCTGTTGATCGCCCACTCCCTGGGGCTGCACCTGCTGCCGGGAGCATTGCTGGCGCAGGCCGATGCAGTGGTGCTGCTGGGGAGCTTCAGCGCCTTCGTGCCCCACGGGCGCGCAGGGCGCGCGGTGGCGATGGCTCTGAAGGGGATGCAGGCGGCCCTGGGCACCGACGAGGAACTGATGATGCTGGAGCGCTTCCTCGACAAAGCCGCTTCACCCCATGCCCGCAGCGCCCTGCCCCCAGCCCCCCTGCTGCAGGGTTTGACGAGCCTGGGGCGCCAGCGGCTGCAGCAGGATCTGGAGCTTCTGGCGCGCTGCCACAGCCTGCCAACGGGCTGGCCTGAAGCGGTGCCTGTGCTGGTGGTGCAGGGCGAACAGGACGCTGTGGTGCACGCCGCATCAGCACAGCAGCTGATCGTTGACCTCGGAGCGCAGCCGCTGACCCTGCATCGGGATCCGAATTGGGGCCACGCACTGATCACACCAACGGTGCTCTCGGTGGTGCAGCAATGGCTGGGGGCCCTGTGATTCGCCCCGACCAGGTGCTGGAGCGCTTCAGTCGCGCAGCACCGACCTATGCAGGCGAGGCGTTGCTGCAACGGGCCATGGCCTGGCGCCTGGCCCAACTGAGCCGTCGCTGCTCCATCCGGCGGGGCCTGTGGGCTGACCTCGGCAGCGGCACCGGTCATCTGGCCGCAGCCCTGGAAGTCGCTCATCCAGGCCAGCAGGTGATCCGTCTTGACGGAAGTGCCGCCATGTTGAACAGCCACCCCCATGGAACACACACCCTGCGGCATGACTTGAGCCGCGGGTTACCGAACTGGAGTGAGCCTCCGCAACTGCTGGCCTCCAGCTTTGTTTTGCATTGGTTACCGGATCCAGCCCAGCAGCTTCGGCGTTGGGTGGATGCCCTGCCAAAGGGGGGCTGGCTGGCCCTGGCAGTGCCGGTGGCTGGAAGTTTTCCGCAATGGCAGCACGCCGCCCGGGCAGCGAATCAAACCTGCACGGCCCTGTCCATGCCGGTGCGGGAGCAACTGATGGCAGCCCTGCCGGATGGGGTGGTGCAACGGGACGAGTGCCTGAGCTTCACCCAACGCGCCGCCAATCCACTGCGGCTGCTGCGACCGATGAGCAACATCGGCGCCTCCGTCACCAACGGGGGCCAGCTCTCCTCAGGCCAATGGAAGGCCGTCTTCCGAGCTTGGCCCCAAGCCGATGCATCAGCCGGGTTCGCCCTGACCTGGAGGATGTGGGTCCTGATGGTGAAGCGATGAACGGCAGCGTCAGTCGCCTGGTGGTGTGCGGAACCGACACGGACGTCGGCAAAACCGTGGTGAGCGCGTGGCTCGTACAGGGGCTTCAGGCCAGCTACTGGAAACCGGTGCAGAGCGGACTGGAGGGCGGCGGTGACCGCGAACGGGTGCGGCAGCTGTTGAACCTCCCGCCGGAACGGATGCTGCCCGAGGCCTATGCATTCCGAGAGCCGGTCTCCCCCCACTGGGCCGCCGAACTGGACGATACGCCACTCGACCCTGCCCAACTCGCCATTCCCCAGCATCAGGGATCCCTGGTGGTGGAGACGGCGGGAGGGTTGATGGTGCCCCTCACCCGCAACTGGCTCCAGATCGATCAACTGGTGGAGTGGCAGTTGCCCATCGTTCTGGTGGCCCGCAGTGGACTGGGCACCCTCAACCACACCCTGCTCAGCTTGGAAGCGTTGAGACGGCGGAATCTCACGGTGTTGGGACTGATCCTCAACGGCCCCCTCCATGCCGACAACCCGGGGACCCTCAAGCAATTCGGTGACGTCCCCGTTCTGGCGCAGCTCCCGCCCCAGGCCTCGCTCTCAGCAACGGTTCTGGAGCGGCTTTGGCACGAGCAAAATCTCACCACTACATTCCGAGAAGTGTTGAAGCGCTCGTCCCCCTGACTTCACTTCAAACCCTCGCGACCCTGGCTGTTTCAGCACTCTGCGTTGGGATTCTGGTGCTGTTCACCGACATCGAGGTGCAGCTGGTGCGCTGGGTGAACTGCAGCGCCATCGCCACAGAGGCGGAAAAGAACAGTGACGTCTGCCGCTGACCCCTCAGCCCAGGGCCTTTGACCCGGTAGGGCAGGTGCCCAGACGCATCGCGGCATGGCGCACGGCGACCCGCAGCGGCCATCCGTGACTGAGTTCAGCCTGGATCACCTCCAGCTGGGAGGACGACCAACCCCGCAGCTCGAGATCACTGCGAATCGCTTGCCAGTCGCCCTCAGGGACAACGAGACGTCGCTTGGCCGACGGCTCAGGCCGCGTGGTGGGAACAAAACGCTTGGATTGACGACGGGTGCGTGGGGCAGCCATCCGGGGCATCTCCAACAGCTCCAGATTCAATATGGCAAAAGCTGCCGCTGCTGCCATGGGGTCGATCCGCCATCCGAATCTGTGGCCCCCCTTCACCCAGATGGCCAGCGCAGCCAACTCCCAACGGGTGGTGTCTGGAGACGGTGCCCTGCTGATCCGTGAGCAAGGCGAGCCCCTGATCGATGCCATCAGCAGCTGGTGGGTCACCCTGCACGGCCATGCCCATCCGGTGTTGGCCAAGGCCATCGCCGATCAGGCCGCCCGCCTCGAGCAGGTGATTTTTGCCGACTTCACCCATGAGCCTGCTGAACAGCTGGCCGCACGTCTGAGCGGCCTCTGCGGCCTGCAACGGCTGTTCTTCTCCGACAACGGCTCCACTGCGGTGGAAGTGGCGCTCAAGATCGCCTGCCAGTGGTGGGCAAACCGGGGCCAACCGCGCTATCAGATCGTCGCCTTCGACGGGGCGTACCACGGTGACACCTTCGGAGCGATGGCCGTCGGCGAACGCAACCTGTTCAGCGCCCCCTTCGAAGACAAGCTCTTTCCCGTCGCCCGGGTTCCCTGGCCGGCCACCTGGTGGGACGACGATGCCGTGGAGGCCAAGGAATCGGCGGCACTCGAGGTGCTCGAGCGCGTGCTGGAGACACCGACAGCGGCGGTGATCCTCGAACCGCTGCTGCAGGGGGCCGGCGGCATGGCCATGGTGCGGCCCGAGTTTCTGAGGCAAGTGGAGGCACGCACCCGCCAGGCGGGAGCCCTGCTGATCGCCGATGAAGTGCTCACCGGCTTCGGACGCTGCGGCGACTGGTTCGCCAGCCGGCGAGCGGGCATCCGGCCGGATCTGATGGCCCTGTCCAAAGGCTTGACGGGGGGATGTCTGCCGATGGGCGTGACCATGGCCAGCGAAGCGGTGTTCGAAGCCTTCGTCGGTGACGACCCCTGCCTGACCCTCTGGCACGGCCACAGCTTCACGGCCAATCCGCTGGGCTGCGCCGCGGCCAATGCCAGCCTCGACCTGCTGGAGCGCAACCCCGCTGCCTTTCAACAGTTCGAACAACGGCATCGTCCTTATCTGGAGCGGTTGGCGCGTCATCGGAAGGTGCAACATCCCCGGCTGACGGGGACGGTGGCCGGCTTCGACCTCATTGTGGAGGGGAGCTCGGGCTACCTCAACCCGGCGGGGCCGAAGCTGAAACGGCTGGCGATGGAGAACGGCGTCTTCCTCCGCCCCCTGGGCCAGGTGGTCTATCTGCTGCCACCGCTCTGCATCAGCGATGCCCAGCTGGAACGCTGCTATTCGGTGCTGGAACAGGCCCTCGATCAGCTCTGAAGCTGCTGGCCTCAGGGCCCCGCCTGAATCGCCGCCTCGACATCGGCCCTGGAGAGGCCATAGGGCAGCGAACACTGCACCATGGCCTCCAGGGAACCCGGGTGCCAGATCACTTTGAGGTCCTCCCGTTCCAGCAGCAACAACGCTCGCCATTCAGAACGCTCGAGCATCCACTGGCAGGGGTTGTCGTCCATGCGGACGGCACCCAGCTGCTGGAGCCAAGCCTCAAGCGCCGGGAGAGAGTGCTGATTCAGCGGGATGCTCTCCGGGGGCAGGGCGGCCATCAGGTTGCGAACGCACGGATGTGTTCTGAGTCTGCTCATCCGCCAGCCAACTCGGCGACACCTGCCAATCGCGGCCCTGGGCAAGCGCCACCCCCAACCCCAGCACCAGGCTGAGCAACAGCGCGATGCTCAACAGCACCAGCGAGAACCATTCCCCACCCGAGAGGGGCCTGCGTTGACCAATGCCCTGCCAGGCATCCGGGCGGGATTCACGCTGCAGTGGCGGGGGCGATGACGGCGACTGGGCGCCAAGACTGAGGGTTGCCTGGCTCTGACGCAGCAGAACGTCATAGGACTCCTTGAGCTGCTGAAACGCAATGCTGGCCTGCTCGGGCGGCAGTTGCGTGGTGTCGGGATGCAGGGCCTTGGACTGGCGTCGAAAGGCCTGGCGCAAGGTTTCAGCGTCAACCCCGGGACGCACGCCAAGCCGTTCGTGATGGCTGGGGCGGGCTTCGGACACAGGGGGCGGCCGGTCCTTCATCCTAAGAAGAGTTGTTGCTGCAGCCATGGCCGCCACCGCGCCTGAACCGGCGTTCTGGGACGCCCTGGGATGGCAGCCATCGCAGGGGCAGCGCGACCAGCTGGTGGAGCTTCAGGGCCTGCTGCAGAGCTGGAATGAACGGGTCAACCTGACGCGCCTGGTGAACGGCGACGATTTCTGGATTGGTCAGGTCTTCGACAGCCTCTGGCCGCTGGCGGCGGAACTCCAGTCAGCGGACGAGCCGCAGCACTGGATTGATGTGGGAACCGGGGGAGGCTTCCCCGGCCTCGCCATCGCCATTGCCCTGCCCCAGGCACAGGTGACCCTGCTGGATTCCGTCGGACGCAAGACCGCCGCCGTGGAGGCCATGGCCGGAAGCCTGGGCCTTGCCGATCGGGTGCGGGTCCGCACCGAGCGGATCGAAACCACCGGGCGCGATCGCCACTTCCGCGGCAGCTTCGATCGCGCCGTGGCCCGGGCTGTGGCAGCAGCTCCCGTGGTGGCCGAATACCTTTTGCCCTTGCTGAAGAGCGACGGCCAGGCCCTGCTGTATCGGGGCCAGTGGACGGACAGCGATGCCGTGCCGTTCAACAGGGCCCTGCGCCTGCTTAAGGGCCATCTGATCGAGGTGCAGCACCGGCAACTGCCCGGTGATCGCGGCACGCGGCACCTGCTGCGGGTGCAACCGAACGGCCCCTGCCCCCGCAGCTACCCAAGGGCCGTGGGAACACCCAGCCGGGATCCTCTGGGGAGCTAAAAGGAACGCTCAGACGCTCGACAAGCGCATCTGGGATTCGCCCTTGAGCCGCTGCTTGAGGCTGCGCAGAATCTCTGGGATGCGCTCACGCCACGGGCTCTCCTGCAGGACGCTCTGCAGCTCTTCGGCACTGACCTCCGCATCAAAGCCATCGGCATTGGCCCCGGCAAACCAGTGGCCGCCGGAGCCCAGCAACCCATAGCGGGCCTTGGCATAACTCTCCAGATCCCAGGCCTCCAGCAGGTTGTACAGCCAAAGCAACACCGGCAGGTTGATTTCCCCAGGCGTCGCATGCCAAGGCGGCAGCCCGACGGACCAGGTGGCCATCCAGTCACGACCCAATGCTTCATCGGCCGCCTGCCGAAGCCGCTGATCCACTGGAGCAACCAAGGACGCTGCCTCCGGTAGCAGGTGCAACGCCTCCAGGTGAAGCTCGAGATCCTCCGGCCGGGCCGCTCCCACACTGATGGTGTGCACCCGCGGGTCCTGGAGACAGAACAGGTCGTTGAAGACGATGGGATGCAGCGGTGCACACAGCTCTAACAGCCGTTGGGATGGCGTGTGCAGATGGCCGCCCTTGTCAGTGGGACTGATGATGAACACCCCCATGTCCTGACGGCGGGCCGCATCCAAGGCAGGGCCGTTGTCCTGGCGGATGTAGTACCAGTGCAGATTCACGTAATCGAAGGCACCGGAGTCGCAGGCCTGTGCGATCAAGGCGGTGGGGCCATGGGTGGAGAAACCCACGTGACCAATACGGCCCTCCGCCTGCCAGCGGCGCACCACCTCCATGCAGCCCCCGGGTTGAAGGGTCTGCTCGAGATGCTCCGGCAGGTTGATGCCGTGGATGGCCAGTAAATCAAGGCGATCACAGCCCAACCGCTCAAAACTGAGCTCCAGTTCCGCCTCGAAGGCATCGGCATCGGGCCGGGGAGGCACCTTGCTCTGCAGCAGACGGGAGGGATCGGGTGTACGCGGCAGGGCCCAGCCCAGCTGACGTTCGGAGCTGCCGTAGTGCCGCGCCGTTTCCACATGGTGAAAGCCCAGATCCACCGCGCGCTTCAGAGTCGCCTCGAGCTGGGTCTGCGATGCAGACGTGATCTGATCAGCAGGAAGGTCGGTCCAGCTCTGCTGAAAGCGCATTCCCCCAAGAGAAAACAGGGGGATCTCAAGCTCCGTGCGGCCGAATCGGCGGGTGGGAAGCGCCATCAACCCTGGGGACGCGGTTGCAGATTCTGGCGAATCAGGTTTTGCCGCAACGTTTCCAACGATTCAAAGGGAACCCAGTGAATGCAATCCACAGGACAGGTGTCGATGGCCTCCTGAATGCATTCGGTGGAGTCACCGTCCTGTCGGATGGCCCTTGAGCGTCCCAGATGCGGCTCAACAACAAAGGTGTTCGCAGCCACGTGAGCGCAGTAGCGACAGCCGATGCACACGGCTTCATCCACCCAGACAGCCTGATCACGCATGTCTCCCCCGAGCAGGGGTTCCCTCCCGGTGGCCTGCTCCTGCGGGCGAGCGGGGGCGGAAAAGGCGTGAGACGAAGGATCAGCCAGGATTCAGGCGTCCCAGCGGGTCACCACGAGTTCGATCGAACCATCCTCGGTTTGGGTCTGCTCGGCAACCTGGAATCCTTCCTTGGTAGTAGCAGCCAGAACCGTGTTCAGGGCGTAGCGCTGAGTGAGCTTGGAGAGAAAACGTTCCACAGGAATCTGCTGCTTCCACAGATCAAGGTCTGTGACCAGCTCATAGGACTCCGATGCGCTGTTCCAGCGGAAGCCGATGTCACCACCGTCCTGCACCGCGATGGCCAGATCAGCGGTGACGGTCTGGCCGCGGTAGCCGCGCACGGGACGTTCACCCTGATCAGGGGCATAGCCCATGTCTTCCAGGGCTTTCACCAGAGGCTCCAGCTGACGCAGTTCGGTTTTGACGGTGCTGAAATGCGACATCAGTTCAAATGAGCGGGAAGAGACTGGGACTGGACCTCAGGCTGCAGAAACGCTTCGGATGTGGACTCCTGACGTTCAACCGTTCCAAGAGCAGCTTCCACTTCTTCAGTGAGCTGCTGGCACGCTTCACCAGCAACACCCTCGACCCGTTCTTCCACACGGCCGTCAGGCCGAATGGTGAAACGAATGGTCTTCTGGGGCATCGAAGAAGCGTGATTTGCGCAGCAATCTAGTGGGGGTCACCCCTGAATGTTGCGTTTGCCGTTACAAGAGCGGCGCTACAGGATGAAACCGTCGTTGATCAGAGCCTGGAGGCGTTCCAGCACCAGCGGATCCTCCAGCTGCTCGAGGGCCGTTCTGGCCTCATCGCGCACGGAGATCTCCCCGTCATGGAGCAGGGCACTCACCAGGGCTTCAACGATCTCGGCTTGCCGCGGCTGCACCAGCTGATCCATCAAACGACCCAAAGCCCAGATGCAGTTGCTGCGCACCACCGCTTCACTGTCGATGCGCAGACTCACCAGCAATTGCCCCGCCGCGGGGTCGGCCTTGACCGGGGAACGGCTGCCGGCTTCCGCCAGGGATCCCGGACACCAGAGGCGCACCGCTGCGACATCCGTCTGCAGCGCCCGGATCAACGGATTGAGCACCGGAGCATCGGGGAAATTGCCCAGGCTCCAGGCCGCAGCCTTGCGGACGTAGGCATTGGCATCGAGCTGAAGCAGCTGCAACAGCGGCTCAACAGCCGGCGGTGATGGATTGCGACCCAAGGCGTAGACGGCACTCATCCGCTCCACCGGACAGGAGTTCTGGAGCAAGGGCAGCAGCAGGGCAATCGAACGGGGATCACGGTGTTCACAGAACACCTGCAGGCCCTGCAGCCGTTCTCCGTGGTTGCCACGCAACAAGACCAGGCCCTGGTCACAGGCCCGGGCAATCTCCAGGAAGGAATCCTGCTCGGCGTCATCGAGCTGGATTGCATCAAGCGGATCAACGTCGTCTTCCGCCGCCAGCTCACGCGCCAGCAGATCAGGATCCACAGAGAGGCTGGACAGCCCCTGGTCCTTCTGTTGGCTGCGGTCGTCAGTCATGCGGGGATGCTACGGGAGCCATTCCAGGACTCAACCCATCGGGGCTGGAGCCAGCATGTCACCGGGAAGCCAGATGCGGGCACTCACAGCGAACAACGCCAGGGCAAACAGAAGAACAATCAGAGCCGGCAGAAGCGTGGAACGAAAAAACGACACCGGAACAGGCCAATCAAGGCGTCATTCTGCTCAAGAGGGCACGGCATCGACTCGCCGCCGCAGCTGCCAGATCGAGAGGATCAGCACCGACAGACCGATCCAGCCACTCCACTGTTGATGCAACAGGAAGCCTCCGGTGCCGAGCAGGCCGCCAAACAACACACCACAGGCCAGCATGAAGCGCCGCAGCATGGCCGGCAACGACTCCATCGGCATGACGCCGAAGCGCTGGCGCAGGCGTGACCACCCGGGGCCCGGAGGACGCACCGTCCGCACAAACCGCTCCAAAACAGCATCCGATTCCGGCGGTGTGCTCAGCATCACCGTCAACCAGACGACAGCGGAGAGGCCGGTGATCACCGCAATGCGAACCCCGTAATCCTCGATCCGAACCAGGGGCACCACCGAAGTGAACACCCCAACGAAAAAGCCGCAGAGCATCGCCGACAGCTCCGCGGCTGCATTCACGCGCCACCAGAACCAGCGCAGCACCAGAACCACACCGGGGCCGGACCCGATCGCGATCACCAGCCGAAACACCGTGCCGATGCTGTCGCTGATCAAAGCGGTGATCACCCCAAGAACGAGCAGCAGAACCGTGGTGAGTTGTCCCACCAGCAACAGCTCCCGCGAACCGGCAGAGGGGCGAACAAAGCGCTGATAGAGGTCGTGGGTGAGGTAGCTGGCTCCCCAGTTCACCGAGGTGCTCACGGTGCTCATGAACGCCGCCACCAAAGAGATCACCACCAGGCCGAGCGCCACCGGGGGCAGCAGTTGCACGGCCAGGGCGGGATAGCCGAGCTCAAGATCAGCGCCAGCCGGCAACAGCACCAGGGCCGCCAACGCGACCACGATCCAGAGCCAGCTGCGCACAAGGTAATTCACCACCAGAAACACCCAACCCGCCAGCCGCGCCTGCTGCTCATCGCGGGTGGCCAGCATGCGCTGGATGAACTCGCCACCCCCATCGCTGCGGCGGAAACTCCACCACTGCATAGCGATGTAGGCCGTGAACATCGGGATGCTGATGCCACTGCCCTGTAACCAGTGGAAGCCCGCGTCATCCCAGGTCCAGGGCACCAGGGAGAGCAGCTCCGGCCGCTGCAGTGCCTGTAGTTGTTCCAACAGCGCTGTCATCCCTCCTGCGGCATGGAGGGCAGCCGCGGCCACGGCCAGGGCACCCGCCAACGCCAGCACAAGCTGGACCAGATCGGTGACCACGACGGCCCAGAGCCCACCGGCCACGGTGTAACTCATCACAAGCAGAGCCACGACCATCAGGAGCCAGACCGTGTCCGTCACTCCCAGTGCTGCGGGTTGACCCGACACCAGCCCCAGCGCTTCCACCACCTTGCGGAGGGCGAGGAAGGCATAGCCGATGCCGATGCAGTTCACCGGCACGGCCAGCAGGAAAGCCTTGATGCCGCGCAACCAAGCCGCCGCCGCTCCGCCATAGCGCAGCTCGGTGAAGGCGGCGTCGGTGAGCACACCGCTGCGGCGCCAGAGGGGTGCGAAGACAACAGCCATGGCCACGTGGGCCAAACCAAAGCTCCACCACTCCCAGTTGCCCGCCAGGCCGCGGGTACCCACCAGGCCGGCGACGTAAAGCGGCGTATCGATGGAGAAGGTAGTGGCCGCCATCGAGGCGCCGGCCAACCAACCGTTCAGACGACGGCCAGCCACGAAATAATCCGCCTCGCCGCTGTTGCGGCGGGCCAGCCACAACCCCAACACCAGGGTGAGAACGAGGTAAGCAGCGAGAAGCAGCCAATCGATCGCTGTCATGCGCAGACCCTGTTCCTCAGCAGTCTGCTGAGGAACAGGGCATCAGCCCACCCGTCAGCTGCCGGATGAATTGGGGGCCATCTGCTGACGCCGGAGCTGACCGCAGGCCGCATTTTGATCGAGCCCCCGGCTGGCCCTGAGGCTCACGGCAACACCGCGCCGCTCCAACACACGACGAAACGCCTCGATCCGCTGCGGCGTTGGTCGTTTGAACTCTTCCTCCTCAATCGGGTTGTAGGCGATCAGGTTCACGTGGCTCTGGAAACCACCAACGCGATCCGCCAGCTCTGCGGCGTGCTCGGGCTGATCGTTGAGTTCACCGAGCAGGATGTACTCAAAACTCACCCGCCGACCGGTCACATCCAGATAGTGACGGCAATCCTCGAGCAAAGCCTCATAGGGGTAGGCATGGGCTGTGGGAATGAGCTCCTCGCGCAGCCGCTGGTTGGGGGCATGGAGGCTCACCGCCAGGGTGAACTGGGCGCGGCCCAGCCGCTGCATGGCCAGTTCCGCGAGTTGCGGCAAGGTTTTCGGAACACCCACCGTGCTGACGGTGATGCGCCGTTGGCCGATGCCGAGATCATCATTGAGGCAGCGGATCGCCTCCAGCACAGCGCTGCTGTTGAGCAGGGGCTCGCCCATGCCCATGAACACGATGTGGGAAGGACGACGGTCCATCGCCTCACGCACACTCAGCACCTGATCCACGATTTCGTGGGTCTGAAGTGAACGCTGCAACCCCCCTTTGCCGGTGGCACAGAAGCGGCAGGCCATGGGACAACCCACCTGGCTGGACACACAGACGGTGAGGCGTTGGTCGGTGGGAATCCCGACCGTTTCGATGGTTTCGCCGTCCTCGGTGGAGAGCAGCAATTTGGTGGTGGCATCCGTGGCCACCGAACGATGCACTTCCTTCAGCCGGCCCACATCAATGCCGCTCTCCAACAAGGCGGCACGCCAGGTCTTGGGGAAGACCGTGATGTCGGCCAGGGATCGAGCCCCCTTGGCATAGATCCAGTCATGCAGCTGACGGCCGCGGAACGGCTTCTGTCCCTGGGCGACGGCCCAGTCCTGCAGCTCGGCCGCGCTGCGACCCAGCAGAGCCTGGGTCACCAGATCAGCAGACCATGGCCAAGCTTAATCTCCACCGCCATCAGGGCGATGAAGCCAAGCATGGCCAGACGTCCATTCAGCCGCTCGGTATGGGTGTGGAACCCATATTTGGGCAGGCGTCTCTTGGGGATCTCAGTGGGCTCAAGCATGGAAGGGGCTGCAATGGTGAACGATTGAGCGGAGCTCATTCGTCAGAGAGCAGGCCCTCTTCCTGAAGACCCTCAACGGCTTCAGCATCGACCACCTGCTCTTCCTTCAGCTCATTGTCGGCGTCCGGACGGGTGAACGCGGCGAAATTGCTCGCCGAGGGGTCGATGTTGTGGCGGGTGCGGGTGGCCTCGAGATCGGCGTCACTGGGGTCATCCAGCACCGCACTGGCGCTGGCCGCAGGGGGCATGTCGACGGTGTAGTCGGGACGCAGGTTCTGCATGCGGCGGTAGCCGGCCGGGTCCTCCGAAAGGATGTCGGGGTGGGGGCCAGCCTCCTTCTGCAGCTCTTCTTCGAAGCCGCTGAAGCCGGTACCTGCGGGAATCAGGCGACCGATGATCACGTTCTCCTTGAGACCACGCAGCCAGTCGCTCTTGCCCTCGATGGCGGCTTCGGTGAGCACCCGGGTCGTCTCCTGGAAGGAGGCGGCGGAGATGAAGCTGTCGGTGTTGAGCGACGCCTTGGTGATACCCAGCAGCACCGGGGTGAACTCGGCGGGAGCGCCACCGGTGATCGCCATGGCCTGGTTGGTGTCTTCCACCTGACGCAGTTCGATCAGCTCACCTGGCAACAGGGTGGTGTCGCCGGCATCTTCGACCCGCACCTTGCTGGTCATCTGACGGACGATCACCTCGATGTGCTTGTCGTCAATCGAGACGCCCTGGGACTTGTAGACGTTCTGAACCTCAGTCACCAGACGGTGCTGCAGGTTGGCGATCGCCTCCTGGGCGGCCTCCATCAGAGGCTTGCGGCTGCGCAGATCTTCGAAGTAGCACTCGAGCAACTCGTGGGGGTTGATCGGGCCATCGGTCAGCAGTTCACCAGCGGTGACCTGTTGGCCATCGCTGACCATGATGTTGCGGCCGAGCAGGATCGGATATTCACCGATGGCGTCATCGGATTCGATCACGTTGACGGCAAGGGACTCGTCGTCTTCACCCTGCTTGATCTCAACGGTGCCGGGCTTCTTACAGAGAATCGCGGATTCACGGGGGCGACGGGCCTCCAGCAATTCCTCGATTCGGGGCAGACCCTGAACGATGTCACCGGTCTTCTGGCGTTCGAACACCAGCAGGGCCAGGCCATCACCGCGCTGCACCAGATCTCCATCACGCACGTGCAGGACGGAGTCGGGCGACACCATATAGGGACGTCCCAGACGCAGTGTGACGCTGTTGCCGCTGACGGCCTCGATCTCACCACAGCAGGTGGCGGTTTCGCCGTCGGCAAGGGCATCGCCATCGACAATCCGCTGACCGACGCTCACCACCGGCTTGCCGGAGGTGCTCAGGGTGGTGGTGTCTTCGGGGCGTTCCACGATCATCCGACGCACCGGGTCGGCTTCCGTGGCTTCAGGCAACTGCGCCAGACCGGCCTGCTTGCAGAGGATCTGGGTGGTGGCGACGACATCGCCAGCCTTCACCGACACGCCATCTTCGACCTGCAGCTCGGTGTGGGTTGAGCCGTGGCTGGAGTCGGACATGGTGTCGCGACGCACCAGGATCGACTCGAGGATCACAAGGCGCAGACGAGAAATAGTCTTGGCCCGCTTGTCGGGAGCCTTCTCGACATCCACCGTCATCTGCGGGGTGGTGTCGAAGGTCTCGAGCAGCAGCTGGGTCTTGAGCAGCTCCACACCTTCAACGGACTTGATCAGTTCGTTGTCCTTGAACGCCAGACGCTGGGTGGCCTTGATACCGAGGTGAGGGCCATTGGCCTGCTTCACATGGGACAGCTCAGGCAGCTGGGCCTCGTTGGGAATGGTGTACTCCTCAACCGGACGCAGCAGCAGACCCTTGCCTTCGGGGGTCTCCACCGTCTGCACGTACTTCATCGTGTCAACGGACAGCCCCTTGGCGATGTCTTCGCCGGGGTTGACCATCTGGCCATCACCCTCGAAACGCTCCAGTGCCTTGGCATCGGTGCAGAGGTGGAACTCACCACTGCGGACGATGATTTCGCGCAGGATGTCGTTCTTCTGGGTGACGGTGACGATGCCCGCGGTCTGGCTGAAGATGTCTTTGACAACCTCGGTGCCGGCCTCGATCCACTGACCGTCGGTGATCATCAACAGGGAGATGTCCTTGTTGATTTCGTGGGTCTCCTGAGGGATCCAAAGCAGGGTGCCGCCTTTGTTGACCTCGTAACCGTTCTTGGCGGAACGGGCCTTCTTGATCGCCAAACCAGGTGCGAACTTCACCAAACCACCGGTGCCGGTGCGGAAGCGGTCATCCGCCAGTTCAGCGATGACCTCACCGGAACCGATCTTGCTGCCGGGGATGGTGTTGAGGCGGTAACGGGTGCCGTCTTTGGCCTCGAGGTTCCAGATCTCACCGGAGTGGGTGGACTCCTCCAGCAGCTTGAAGTCTTTGAGGGTCATCGCCGTGGTGACGATCTGCACCTCACGGGAATCACCGATGGAGTCGCGCAGGCGCACTTCACCGCCGTACTCACTCCGCTGGCTGGCTTCGGCCAGCACCTGACCCTCAGTGACCTGGGTCTCACTGGTGACCACGGGCTGAGCGTTGGGCGGCAGGTTGTAGACGTCGCCGGAAAGCACCCACATGCGGCCGAGACGCTGGGCCTTCAGGGTGATGTTGCCCTGGCGGTCGGTGACCTCACGGGGCTGGATCGCCTCCTCGTAACGCACCTGGCCGGCCAGGTCGCAGATCACGTCCTTGGTGGCCTTCTCCACACTCTTCTTGACCGCACCAGCGGCGATCTGCGCCACGGTGACGTCGGCATCGATCTCAGCACCGTTGTCGACGAACAACAGGGAGCCGTTAGTGATCTCGATCTTCTGGGCCTTGCCCTTGCCGGACGGCTTGATCGTGAGGTTGAAATCAACCTCAGCCTGTTGGGCATTCACACCGTGGGGGGTGCGGTAGGGACGCACCCGCGCCTTGCTGCCGAACTCGACGGTGCCCGCCACCTTGGAGCGAACCACACCTGTTTCAGCGGTGGACACACCACCGGTGTGGAAGGTCCGCATGGTGAGCTGGGTTCCAGGCTCACCGATCGACTGGGCCGCAATGATGCCGACGGCTTCACCCAGGTCGACCAGTTCGTTGTGGGCCAGTGCCCAGCCGTAGCACTTGCGGCAAACGGAACGGTTGGCTTCACAGGTGAGCGGCGAACGCACACTCACGGCCTTGACGCCAGCGGCCTCGAAGGACTTGGACAGCGGCGGATCGATTTCGGTGTCGCGCTCAGCCAGCACCTCGCCATCGGCATTCACCACCTGGGCGGCGGTCAGGCGACCCACAAGCCGGCTGCCGAATTTGCCGTCCTCGGCGTCCACCACGATGTGGCGGGTCGTGCCGCAGTCGTCCTCACGGACGATCACATCCTGGGCAACGTCCACCAGACGACGGGTGAGGTAACCGGAGTCGGCGGTGCGCAGCGCCGTATCCACCAGACCCTTCCGGGCGCCATAGGAGGAGATGACGTACTCGGTGACCGTCAGACCCTCACGGAAGTTGGTGCGGATCGGAAGGTCGATGATTTCACCCTGCGGGTTGGCCATCAGGCCGCGCATGCCCACCAGCTGACGCACCTGGGACATGTTTCCCCGGGCGCCGGAATTGGCCATCATCCACACCGAGTTCAGCGGTGCGTTCTCGTCAAAGTTCTTTTTGACAGCATCCACCAGACGCTCGTTGGTCTCGGTCCAGGTGTCGATCACCTTGGTGTGACGCTCCACCTCGGTGATTTCACCGAGGCGATAGCGCTCTTCGGTGGCCGTGATCTGTTCCTCGGCCTGGCCCAGCAGATCCTTCTTCGCCTCGGGCACCTTGAGGTCGTCGACGGAGATCGACACAGCCGCCTGGGTGGCGTACTTGAAGCCGAGATCCTTGAGGTTGTCGGCCATGGCCGACGTCACCGCAGTGCCGTGGTTCTTGTAGGACCAGGCAACGAGCTGCTTGAGGGCCCGCTTGTCGATGACCTGGTTGCGGAACGGCGGTGGGGTCTTCGAGAGCGGACGCGATGCGCTCACGGGAGCCTCTTTGGCGGCCTTGGAGGCCTTGCTGGATTTGGACTTGCGAGATTTCGAGGACGAGGTCATGGCTGCGCGCGGATCAGGAGTTAAGGAGGAAGGACGTCTGGCTTGATTCAGGCGGCGGCCACCGCGTCGATGATCGTGTGATTCATCACCACGCGGCCCACAGTGGTGAGGATGTAGCGGCTGATCAGGGCACCGTCTTCATCGAAACGGTCGCGGCGGTAGCTCCACTCTTCGATGCGTGTTCCATCGCTGAGGGATTCGCTCTTGCTGGGCGCATCCAGCTCTTCATCGTCCTGAACTTCACCGTTGAAGCGGACCCACACCCAGTCGTGCAGACCGATCCGGTTGTCTTCAAAGGCGTGGATGACATCCTCCAGACCCGCGAACGTGCAGCTGCGATCGCCGAAGCCGGGCTTAGAGACACCGGGTTGCAGCGCCGTCAGGTAGTAGGAGCCGAGCACCATGTCCTGAGACGGGGTGATGATCGGCTCACCGGTCGCAGGCGACAGGATGTTGTTGCTGGCCAGCATCAGCATGCGGGCCTCGGTCTGCGCCTCGATGGCCAGGGGCACGTGAACGGCCATCTGGTCACCGTCAAAGTCAGCGTTGAAGGCTGGGCAGACGAGGGGGTGCAGCTGAATGGCACGGCCATCCACCAGCTTGGGTTCGAAGGCCTGAATGCCGAGACGGTGCAGGGTTGGAGCACGGTTCAGCAGGATCGGGTGACCGTCGATCACCTCTTGCAGCACCTGCATCACTTCATCGTCGGCCCGCTGAATCAGCTTCTTGGCCGCCTTGATGTTGTTAACGATGTTCTGGCGGATCAGGCGGTGGATCACGAAGGGCTGGAACAGCTCGATCGCCATCTCCTTGGGCAGACCGCACTGGTGCATCTTCAGCTTCGGACCCACCACGATCACGGAACGACCGGAGTAGTCGACCCGCTTACCAAGGAGGTTCTGACGGAAGCGGCCCTGCTTGCCTTCAATGATGTCGCTCAGTGATTTGAGCGGACGGTTGTTGGCACCCACGACGGTGCGACCGCGACGGCCGTTGTCGATCAGGGCGTCGACGGCCTCCTGCAGCATCCGCTTCTCGTTGCGGACGATGATTTCAGGGGCCAGGATTTCCTGGAGCCTCGCCAGACGGTTGTTGCGGTTGATCACCCGCCGGTAGAGATCGTTGAGATCGCTGGTGGCGAAGCGACCACCATCGAGCTGCACCATCGGGCGCAGGTCGGGCGGAATCACCGGGATCACATCCAGCACCATCCACTCGGGACGAGCGTTGGTGGCGATGAAGTTGTCGATCACGCGCAGACGCTTGATCAACTTGGCGCGCTTCTGACCCTTGCTGCCGTTGATCTCCTCACGCAGCTGCTCAGCCACTTCATCGAGGGTGAGGTCTTCCAGCAGTTGCTTGAGGGCCTCGGCACCGATGCCCACCACGGGCTCGTTCTCGATCTCGGAATCTTCGGCGTAGATCTCGTCTTCAATTTCCAGCCACTCGTCTTCGGTGAGCAGCTGCTTGTACTTCAGGTCCTTGTGGTCGCCGGGATCCAGCACCACGTAGCAGTTGAAGTAGACGATCTGCTCCACATCCCGCAGGGGCATGTCCAGCAGGATGGCGACGTAGCTGGGGATCCCCTTCAGGTACCAGACGTGGGAGACGGGGGCCGCCAGCTTGATGAAGCCCATGCGGTGACGACGCACGCGGCTCTCGGTGACCTCCACACCGCAGCGTTCACAAACGATGCCCCGGTGACGCACCCGCTTGTACTTTCCGCAGTGGCATTCCCAGTCTTTGGACGGGCCAAAGATCTTTTCGCAGAACAGCCCGTCCATCTCGGGCTTGAGGGTGCGGTAGTTGATGGTCTCCGGCTTGGTGACCTCACCGACCACCTGGCCGTTGGGCAGGGTGCGCTGTCCCCACTCCATCACCCGATCGGGTGATGCGAGGGTGATCTTGACGTAATCGAAGTGGTTCTCGGTGCGGAGGTTGCTGTTGGTCATTGACGGTTAAGGAAGAAGGAGCGGGGAATCGGTTCGTTCGTTGATCCGTCAGTCCTCGTCGTAATCCGCGACGCCGAGGGATTCGTAGGTGGGCCTGCTGGGGGTGCTGCGACGTGGGTTGACGTCCTGCATCAGATCCACTTCCTTGCCTTCGTCGGTGTAGACGGCGATGTCCAGACCCAGGGACTGAAGCTCGCGCATCAGCACCTTGAAGGATTCCGGTGTACCCGGGCGGGGAATCGGCTTGCCCTTGACGATGGCGTTGAGGGCCTCGTTGCGGCCCTGCATGTCGTCGGACTTGACCGTGAGAAGTTCCTGCAGGGTGTATGCGGCGCCATAGGCCTCGAGGGCCCACACCTCCATCTCACCCAGACGCTGACCACCTTGCTGTGCCTTACCGCCCAGGGGCTGCTGGGTGACCAGGGAGTAGGGGCCGGTGGAACGGGCGTGAATCTTGTCGTCCACCAGGTGAACCAGCTTGAGGAAGTGGGAGTAACCCACGGCCACGGGCTGATCGAAGGGCAGACCGGTGCGGCCATCCCTCAGCTGCAGCTTGCCGGGATCCTCAGGGTCGTACACCCAACCCTTGCCGGGCTGCTTGGCGGCTTCCTTGAGGAAGGTCTCGACGGTCTGCTGGGACTTCTCAGCACCGTGCATCTCATCGAAGGGAACGATGCGCACTCGGCAATCCAGGTTGGACGCGGCCCAACCCATCAGCAGCTCGAACACCTGACCCACATTCATCCGGCTCGGCACACCCAGGGGGTTGAGCACGATGTCGACCGGGGTGCCGTCGGGCAGATAGGGCATGTCCTCCCGAGGAAGGATGCGGCTGATGATGCCCTTGTTGCCGTGGCGGCCAGCCATCTTGTCGCCGACCTGGATCTTGCGGCGCTGGGCCACATACACCCGCACCACCATGTTGGCGCCGGGGGGCAGCTCATCACCCTGTTCACGGGTGTAGATGCGCACATCCACAACGCGGCCACGCTCGGTGCCGGGCACCCGCAGGGAGTTGTCGCGCACGTCGCGCGCCTTCTCACCGAAGATCGCACGCAGCAGCTTCTCTTCCGGAGGCTGATCGGATTCGCCCTTGGGCGTCACCTTGCCCACGAGGATGTCGCCGCTTTCAACGAAAGCGCCCACGCGGATGATGCCCATCTCGTCGAGGTTGCCAAGGCTTTCCTCCGCGACGTTGGGAATTTCGCGGGTGATCTCTTCAGGTCCGAGCTTGGTCTGACGTGCTTCGATCTCGTACTTCTCGATGTGAACCGAGGTGTAGAGGTCGTCGGTAACCAGACGCTCGCTGACCAGCAGCGCGTCCTCGTAGTTGTAACCCTCCCAGGGCATATAAGCGATCAGAACGTTCTGACCCAGAGCGATTTCACCGCCTTCACAGGCGGAACCATCCGCCATCACCTGGCCGACGATCACCGGATCGCCGCAGCGGACGATCGGGCGCTGGTTCAGGCAGGTGTCCTGGTTGGAGCGCTGATACTTCTGCAGGAAGTGGGTGTGGTCGTTGCCGTCCTCGTCCTGAACAACGATGGCGTTGGCATCCACATAGGTCACGGTGCCATTCACCCGGGAGATCGGGACCATGCCGGAGTCGCGGGCCACCTGGGTTTCCAGGCCGGTGCCCACCAGGGCACGCTCAGGACGCAGCAACGGCACAGCCTGACGCTGCATGTTGGAGCCCATCAGGGCGCGGTTGGCGTCGTCGTGCTCCAGGAAGGGGATCAGGGACGTTGCCACGGAGATCACCTGCACCGGTGACAGAGCGACGTAGTCGACCTGCTCAGGGGGGACCTTCTCGAAGTCCTGGCGGTAACGCACAGGAATCAGATCCGCCGAGATCCGGCCGTCGTCCTCGGTGGCCACGTCACCAGGGGCGACGCGCACTTCGTCTTCCCGGTCGGCAGACAGGTAGATCGGATCGCCGTCCTTCAGAACGACACCGTTCTCCACCTTCCAGAAAGGCGTTTCGATGAAACCGTATTCGTTGACCCGGGCGTGGGTGGCCAGGGAGTTGATCAGACCGGCGTTGGGGCCTTCCGGCGTCTCAATCGGGCAGAGACGGCCGTAGTGGGAGGGATGAATGTCGCGGACGGCGAAGCCGGCACGCTCACGGGTGAGACCGCCGGGTCCAAGGGCCGAGATGCGGCGCTTGTGGGTGAGCTCAGCCAGAGGGTTGGTCTGGTCCATGAACTGGCTCAGCTGGCTGGAGCCGAAGAACTCCTTGATCGCCGCCACCAGGGGCTTGGGGTTCACCAACTGGGCCGGGGTCAGCGAATCGGTTTCGCCGACGGTCATCCGTTCCTTGATGATCCGCTCAAGACGGTTCAGACCCACCCGAACCTGGTTCTGCAGGAGTTCGCCCACGGAACGCACGCGGCGGTTACCGAGGTGATCGATGTCGTCGAGGCTGGCGCCGCCGACATCCAGTTCCAGGTTGATCAGGTAATCGAGGGTGGAGAGCACGTCCTCATGGGTGAGGGTGCGCACCGTGTCGGGGATGGTGAGGCGCAGCTTCTTGTTGATCTTGTAGCGGCCGACCCGACCGAGGTCGTAGCGCTTGGGATCGAAGAAACGGGTCTGCAGCAGCTGCTGACCGCCACTCACTGAGGGGGGTTCACCAGGACGGAGTTTCTTGTAGAGCTCAAGCAGCGCTTGATCTTCCGAACTGATGCCCTCGTCGTTGGCGGCATCAATCGACTTCTTGTAGAACTCGGGGTGACGCAGCTTGTCGAGCACGTCGTTGTCAGACAGACCCATGGCACGCATGAGCACGTGCGCGTTGATCTTGCGAGTCTTGTCCACACGAACGTGGAGCAGGTCGTTCTTATCTGTCTCAAACTTCAGCCAGGCACCCCGGTTGGGGATGACGCTGGCGTTGTAGGTGCGCCGGCCGTTCTTGTCCATTTCATCCTTGAAATAGACACCGGGGCTGCGCACGATCTGGTTCACGATCACGCGCTCAGCGCCGTTGATGATGAAGGTGCCGCGCTCGGTCATCAGCGGCAGTTCGCCGATGAAGACCTCCTGCTCTTTGATCTCACCGGTCTCCTTGTTGACCAGGCGGCAGGTCACATACATCTGTGACGCGAAGGTCGCATCACGGCGCTTGGCCTCTTCCACATCGTGGCGGGGGCGCTTCAGGCGGTACTCGCTACCGATGAAGTGCAGCTCCAGCTTGCCGGTGTAATCCGTGATCGGAGAGAAGCTTTCCAGCTCCTCGATCAGACCTTGATCCAAAAACCACTTAAAGCTGGCCCGCTGCACCTCCACCAGATCAGGGAGGTAGGTGGCGGTCTTGGCGACCTGAATCGCGCTGCTGCTCATGCGGGGACCGGCAGAGAGGACGAAGGGACTGGGGAGGACTGGATTGGCGGCAGAAGCTCACCTGACAGGACGATTCGACACAACAGCGGCACCGACGGTTTCCAGGACGGAACCGACAGCGCCGCTGCTGCTGTTCAGAAATCGCGGGTCAGATCAGCTGACGACGACAAGTGCACCGGAAGGAAATGGACGCTTCAGGCACCACACACAAGACGGAATCCTGCGCATGGCCAGGCCAATACAACATCTTACATATGGACTCGACACCCTTGGAACTCCGGTTAAGGGAGTCCAAACAAACGCCGGGCGTTGGCGGTGCTGCTGCAGGCCACGCTGTCGAGATCCACGCCGCGCAGCTCAGCAACCCGCGTGGCAACGGACGCCACGAAGGCCGGCTCATTGCGCTTGCCGCGGCGGGGCACAGGGGCCAGGAAAGGGCAATCGGTTTCCACCAGGAAACGATCCTCCGGCACCTGACGGGCGCAGTCGTGGGTGGGCTCCGCCTTGGGGAAGGTGACGGTGCCGCTGAAGCTGATGTAGAAACCGAGCTCCAGGAACTGGTGCATTTCATCTGGGGTGCCGCCCCAGCAATGCATCACCCCTCCCGGGCAACGGCCCTGCGCCTTGCGGGCCCGCAGTTCCTCCAGCATCGGCTCGGCGGCATCCCGGCAGTGAATGATCACCGGCAGGTTCAACTCCACCGCCAGGTCCAATTGAGGGCGCAGCACAGCAAGCTGCTCCTCGAGATTCTTGTCTCGGAAGAGATCGAGGCCGAGTTCGCCGATGGCGACCACCCGATCGTCTTCCAGGGCTGACCGGCGCAGCACCGCCACCGTGTCATCCCGCCAATGCTCGGTGTCCAATGGATGGACGCCGACGGAATAGCGCATTTCCGGGAATCGATCCGCCAGGGCGCGGATCGCCGGGATTTCGGAGGGTTCGACGCAGGCATGCAGCAGTGCACCAACCCCAGCCTCACGCCAGCGTGAGGCCACCTCATCGAGGTCGTCGTCAAAGTTGCGGAAGACGATGTGACAGTGGCTGTCAATCAACGTCGGGGTGGGGGACACAGCTGGGCCGAAACGCGCTTTCGGCCCATTCTGCCGGTTGAAACCGAATCAGCTGGCGGGCTCGAGCACCTTGCGCACGGCCGCACTGAGGCGGGACTTCTGGTTGGCACCGTTGTTGCGGTGCAGCACACCCACCTTCACGGCCTTGTCGATCTTGCTGAAGGCGGCACGCATGGAGGTCTGCACGCTGGCCTTGGCTTCATCACCAGGGGTGGCGCTGTAGGCGTCACAAGCGGCGAAGCAGCGCTTCATCAGGGTGCGCATCGACGACTTGTAGGTGCGGTTGCGCAGACGGTTGCGCTCAGCAATCTCAATCCGCTTCTTGGCTGACTTGTTATTGGCCACTGAGGCTTCAACGTTGCGAACAATCCAGCACCTTACTCCTTGACAGGACCCCCTTCCCTGGGTTGTGGAGTCCTAACTTGACCGAACTCTCCCACTGTTCCTTTGTCTGTGAGCCAGCCGGCCGTTGCTCCCCTTCGCATCGTGCGGGATCTGGACCGGGCCCAGACGGAGCTGAAACGGTTGTCGAGCCGCACCACACAAACCCAGCAGGGTGAAGCCCGTGAGCGGGTTGAAGCCATTCTCAAAGCGGTGCGCGACCGCGGTGATGCCGCCATTGCCGACTTCACCGAACGGTTCGATGGCTTCCGGCCCGAACCAATGGCGGTGTCCCCCGAAGCCCTCGAACAGGCCTGGACGTCGCTGCCGACCAACCTGCGGGATGCCATGGAGCTGGCCCATCGCCGCATCACCGACTTCCACCAACGCCAACGTCCCGCCGATCTGGCGGTGACGGGCCCCCACGGCGAACAGCTTGGGCGGCGCTGGCGGCCGGTGGAGCGGGCGGGTCTCTACGTGCCCGGAGGACGGGCGGCTTACCCCAGCACCGTGCTGATGAATGCGGTGCCAGCCCGGGTCGCCGGCGTCAAAGACGTGGTGATCTGTTCCCCCGCCGGACGTGATGGTGCGGTGAACCCCGTGGTGCTGGCAGCGGCCCACATGGCCGGCGTGAAAACGGTGTTCCGCCTCGGAGGTGCTCAGGCTGTTGCCGCCATGGCCTACGGCAGCGAGAGCGTGCCCAAGGTGGACGTGATCAGTGGCCCCGGAAACCTCTACGTCACTCTTGCGAAACAGGCGGTGTACGGCCAGGTGGCCATCGATTCCCTGGCGGGACCAAGCGAAGTGCTGGTGATCGCAGACCACTCCGCCAAGCCCGATCAGGTGGCAGCGGATCTGTTGGCGCAGGCGGAGCACGACCCCCTGGCGGCGGCGGTGCTGATTACCACCGACCCTGCACTGGCCGACGGGATCAACGCCGCAGTGGCCGAACAGCTGGCCGATCACCCCCGCCAGGAGATCTGCGAAGCCGCTCTGCGGGACTGGGGGCTGGTGGTGGTCTGCGGCGACCTCGAGAGCTGTGCCCGCCTGAGCGACAGCTTCGCCCCAGAACACCTGGAGCTGCTGGTGGAGCGGCCCGAACCCCTGGCGGATCGCATTCAGAACGCCGGCGCCATTTTCCTGGGCCCCTGGTCTCCAGAAGCAGTGGGGGATTACCTGGCAGGCCCGAACCACACATTGCCCACCTGTGGAGCCGCACGCTTCAGCGGGGCCCTGAGTGTTGAGACCTTCATGCGCCACACCTCGCTGATCGGTTTCAACCGGGCTGCCCTAGAAGCAACGGGTTCAGCTGTGCAGGAGCTGGCCACCAGTGAAGGCCTGCACAGCCACGCTGAATCGGTGCGGCGGCGCCTCAGCTGAGGCGCTTTTCCAGGCTGCGGACACCGGCAACACCATCGGTGATCTCGCCGACCAGCACCTCATCGGTGATGTTGACGAACAGGCCGTTCTCCAGCACACCGGGAATGTTGTTGATCGTTTGCTCCAGGGCCACTGGATCGCTAATGCCACCGTTGAGCTTGGCGTCCAGAACCAGGTTGCCCTGATCGGTAACCACAGGGCCGGCCTTGCGCTGGGCCATGCGCAGCTCAGCGCTGCCCCCGAGGGCTTCCAGCTGCTGCTTCACCTGGCGCCAGGCACCGGGAAGCACTTCCACCGGCAGCAGAAAACCGAGGTTGAGACGGTCCACCAGTTTGGTGGAGTCCACCACCACCACAAACCGATCCGCCCGTGCCGCCACGAGTTTCTCCTGCACGTGGCAGGCGCCACCACCCTTGATCAATTGGAAGCCAGGGTCGACTTCGTCGGCACCATCGATGGCCAGATCAATCCGGCTGACGGCGTTGAGGCTGAGCAGGGGAATGTTGAGCTCAGCGGCCAGCACCTCTCCTTGGAAGGACGTGGTGACACCGACGATGTCTTTGAGTTCTCCGCTGGCGAGCTTGGCTCCCAGGCCCTGAATCATCAGGGCGGCGGTGGAGCCTGACCCCAGGCCCAGCACCATGCCGTCCTTGATCTGTTCCACGGCGGCATCAGCCACCGCCTGCTTCATCTGGGTCTGTAAATCAGCCATCGGGTCACGTCCTTTGGGCGAGACCGTAGCAAGGGGTTTCAGGCCATCCCAGGCAGGGGCTCCGGTTTGACGGACAGGGTGAGCTCGCGGCCGGCCCGCAGCACTTTCAGAGGCAGAGGAACATCAATGGCGGCGGCATCCACCACCTCGAGCAGCGCCTGAGGATCGGCAATGTCGCGCTCAGCCACCGTGATCAACAGATCGCCGCGGCGCAGTCCTGCTTTTTCAGCCGGGCCATCGGGCAGCACGGCTTGCACCAGGGCACCGCTGCGTTCCGGCAGCTGCACAAGGGCATTGGGGTCCATGTTGTGCTCGCGCGCGATGCGCGGTGTGAGGGCCACCAGTTGCAGACCGATGTAGGGGTGCACCACTTCACCCTGCTTCTGGAGCTGATCAGCCACCCGGCGGGCCAGGTTGATCGGGATGGCAAAACCGAGGCCGGCCCCAGGGCCCGACCGCACCAAGGTGTTGATGCCAATCACCTGGCCATCGCCGTTCACCAACGGCCCACCGGAATTGCCCGGGTTGATGGCGGCGTCGGTCTGAATCAGTTCCAGCCGTTTGTCGGCGAAGCCAAGGCTGTTGATGTTGCGGTGCAGGCTGCTTACGATCCCCAGGGTCACCGTGCGTTCCAATCCGAACGGGGTGCCGAGGGCGATCGCCCAATCGCCCACCTGCATGGCTTCCGAATCACCAACGGGAGCCCGTGGCGGCAGTTGATCGCCCTCGAGACGCACCAGTGCCAGGTCTGTCACCGCATCGGTGCCCACCACCCGTCCATCCCGCTGTTCCCCGTCGGCCAGGGTGACGCTGACGGACTCCACCCGATCCACCACATGGGCATTGGTGAGCACAAGGCCCTTGGCATCGATCACCACACCAGAACCTTGCCCCCGTTCCCGCTCCGGACCTGCCGGAGGGTCCCCCAGCAGGTCCCGCAGCAGGGGATCAAGCAGCGTGGGGTCAAACGGCTGACGTTCCACAGTGCGCTCGGTGTCGATCCGAACCACCGCCGGCGCCACCCGCTGAACGGCATCGGCCACAAAGCTGTGCTCCAGGGCCTGCGCTGAGTCGCCTTCACCGACCAGAACCGCTACGGCCATCAGAACGGCCAGGAGTTGACGCAGGGCGTACCGCAACACAAGACCTCATAATTGCCTTCTTTTTATCGGATCCAGCCGGAGAAACGGGCCCTGGTCCAAATCGATCGCAATCTCAAAACCTCCATTGCGATGCGCGGTCGAGCTTGGACATTCCAGCTAACAAACCAGCAAACGCAGTTTTCGCATGCGTGCACTTCTGGCTCCAGCGGCAGCTCTGCTTGCCCTGGCTGGCCCGGTTGCCCTCACCCCTCAAGCCTCCGCGGAGAGCACAACTCTCAAGGCGGTGATCTTTTAGGAGGTCAAGCCGCTATATCAAAAAGCAGATGCCGGCTACGAAGGCCTCGGGGTTGACGTTCTTGAACAGATCCGGTCCAGGCCAAGCGCCGCAAGGTGGACTACCGGGTGGCCAAGTCGGTGAACGACGGCATCGGCGCCGTGATCACCGGCCGGATGTTCGGCCCCTTCCAGCAGGAGCAGGGCAAGAGCATCAGCCAAGTGAATTTCAGGATCGGCGCCAATAAGGATCCACTGGCCATTGGATTCAGTTAACGCATTTCCGTTCAGGGCTGCCACTGATCGCACAACGGCTCTTGAATCCACTGCTTAGGGTCAGGCCGTTTTGTGGGCTTCACTCTTGAGCGAATCCGCCGCTTCACAACGCTGTGAGCTCTGCCAGGTCGTGATCGAAGACCGCCCTGGCCTTTCCGATGTGGTGACGTTCAGCAATGGCCCCCAGGGCAGCCGCAGCAAACTCTGGAGCCGCGTCTGCCAGTACGTGACCGATCCGGAGCGTCGACGCCTCTGCATCAATCAGGATTCCGACGGGCGCGGCGCTGAACAGCCGGGCGACGCCTTTCCCGATGCACCGGCCATCGATCTGGGCAACAGCTGACGGCGGGCAGACGGTCCCGTACATTGAAGGTGTGTCCGACGGGCATCTCCCTGCGGGAGATCGGTCACAACTGAAATGCACGTCGGGCCGACGTCAGCCCTCAGTTCGCGTTGCCTCATCCTCTGCTTCCGGATCTCGAAACGCTGGTCACCGATGTGGCCGCCAGCAAAGGCTTTGCCCTTTGCGGCATTCAGCTGCTCACCCACATGAGCCCGATGACCCTGGAAGTGCAGATCCGCCACAGCGGTGGAGCGGATGTGAGCCTTGATGACTGCGCCGGTTTCAGTGGCGTGCTGGGAGATGCCCTTGAGGCCTCCACCCTGCTCACTGACGCGTATGTTCTGGAGATCAGCAGTCCCGGCATCGGCGACCAGCTGTCCAGCGATCGCGACTTTGAAACCTTCCGTGGGTTCCCCGTGGAGATTCATCACCGCGACAATGACGACAGCGAGCAACGCCTGGAGGGCCTCTTGCTCGAACGCGACGCCGACACGCTGCAGATCAACATTCGCGGACGAATCAAACGGATTCCCCGGGATTGCGTGATCGGTGTCCGCCTCACGAGTCCAGGCAGCTGAACCCAGCGTTCACACCCCTGCAACCGCTCCTTTCTTTTCCCCTTACCCAACGCGATGGCTCTCGTCCTGCTTCCCGGTCTCAGCAACCTGATCGACGACATCAGCGAAGAGAAGAAGCTGCCGCCCCAGGTGGTGGAGGCGGCCCTGCGGGAGGCCCTGCTGAAGGGCTATGAGCGCTACCGGCGCACCCTATACATCGGCATCAGCGAAGACCCCTTTGATGAGGAGTACTTCAGCAACTTTGACGTTGGCCTCGACCTTGAGGAGGAGGGCTACCGAGTTCTCGCCAGCAAGATCATTGTTGATGAGGTGGAGAGCGAAGATCACCAGATCGCGATCGCCGAGGTGATGCAGGTCGCCGATGACGCCCAGGTGGGCGACACGGTGGTGCTGGATGTCACCCCAGAGAAAGAGGACTTCGGCCGGATGGCCGCCGCCACCACCAAGCAGGTGCTGGCCCAGAAGCTACGGGATCAGCAGCGCCGCATGATCCAGGAGGAATTCGCTGATCTGGAGGATCCGGTGCTGACGGCCCGGGTGATCCGCTTCGAGCGCCAGTCGGTGATCATGGCGGTCAGCTCAGGCCTGGGCCGTCCGGAAGTGGAGGCCGAACTCCCCCGGCGCGATCAACTGCCCAACGACAACTACCGCGCCAACGCCACCTTCAAGGTGTTCCTGAAAGAGGTGAGCGAAGTGCCCCGCCGGGGACCACAGCTGTTTGTCAGCCGCTCCAATGCCGGTTTGGTGGTCTACCTGTTCGAGAACGAAGTTCCCGAAATTCAGGAAGGGTCCGTTCGGATCGTGGCCGTTGCCCGTGAGGCCAATCCCCCCTCCCGTTCCGTGGGCCCCCGCACCAAGGTGGCCGTCGACAGCATCGAACGCGAGGTGGATCCCGTCGGCGCCTGCATCGGCGCCCGCGGCTCCCGCATTCAGCAGGTGGTGAACGAACTGCGTGGAGAAAAAATCGACGTGATCCGCTGGTCGCAGGATCCGGGCCAGTACATCGCCAACTCCCTCAGCCCCGCTCGGGTGGAAATGGTGCGCCTGGTGGATCCCGTGGGCCAGCACGCCCATGTGCTGGTGCCCCCCGATCAGCTGAGCCTGGCCATCGGCCGCGAAGGCCAAAACGTTCGTTTGGGCGCCCGACTCACCGGCTGGAAGATCGACATCAAGAACTCCACCGAATACGACCAAGAGGCAGAGGATGCCGTGGTGGCAGAGCTGATCTCCCAGCGGGAGGAGGAGGAAGCCCTCCAGCAGCAAGCCGAAGAACGACTGGCCGCCGAACAGGCCGCTCGGGCGGAAGAGGATGCACGCCTGCGGGAGCTGTATCCGCTTCCCGAAGACGAAGAGGAGTACGGCGAGGAGCAGGCAGAGCAGGAGTTCGAGGCCGAGGCTGAAATAACGGACGCAGCGGCTGAGGCCGATGCCGAGCCCGATCAGGAGCAGGTCCGGTGAGTGACCGCCCCGTCCTGCGTCGCTGCGTGGCCTGCCGCCAGCTCTTGGATCGCCGCCAACTCTGGAGGGTGATCCGCGACCATCAGGACGGAGTTCTCCTCGATAAGGGGATGGGCCGTTCGGCCTATCTCTGCCGCGAGGAGAACTGCCTTGAGGAGGCGACCCGTCGCAAGCGTCTGCAGAAAGCTCTGCGTTGTCAGGTGCCCGAAACAGTGCTTGCGGTGTTGAAACAGCGGCTTAACCAAAGCGTTGGTGAATCCGCTGAGGCAGACTGAACATTGGCCCCACCTTGTGCGAGGCCACCGCGGCATTCCATGCCCGGACCGATCGGAGACCCGAACTGAATGACCAGCAGCGGCAAAGTCAGAATTTACGAGCTGTCCAAGGACCTCGGCCTTGAGAACAAGGACGTGCTGGATGCGGCTGAAAAGCTGTCGATCGCTGCGAAGAGCCACAGCAGCTCGATCAGTGACGCTGAAGCCGGAAAGATCCGTTCGCTCCTCGGCAAAGGCGGGAATGGTGCGAAACCCGCTGGCGCGGCCCCTGCCAAGCCCGCATCTGGCAAGGCCATCCTCTCGGTGAAGAAAGCGGCCCCCGCCGCGCCAAGCAAGCCCGCCCCAACGGTGAGCAAACCGGTCGCCAAGCCTGTGGCTGCCAAGCCCGTGGTCGCCAAACCGCAGGCGGCCCCGAAGCCTCCCGCAGCGGCCACGCCCAAACCGGTCATCAGCAGGCCAGCGGCTGCACCGGTGAAAGCCTCAGCAGCACCGGCGCGGCCCGCCGCTCCTCAGACCCCCCCCGCAGCCCCGGCGCGGCCGACGGCGGCAAAACCCGTTCCACGACCTGCCGCGGCTAAGCCGCAGGTTGTCAGCAAGCCGGCTGCAGGAAAACCGGAACTGGTGAGCAAGCCCAAGGCTGCTGCCAAACCCACGGCACCCACGCCGCGACCCACACCGGCTCGCCCGACGCCGCGACCTGCAGGGGCTGGAAGTCCAGCACGACCCACCCCTAGCCAGGGGCAGCCCAAGCCACAGATCATCCGCGCAGGCGCTCCATCTAGGCCCGGCGCACCAACCCGGGCCGGTGCCCCCACAAAGCCTGGTGCACCCTCACGGCCCACTCCGAGGCCTGAACTGGTGGGCAAACCCGTGCCCCGCCGTCCGGCAGGCACTGGCGTGCCTCAACGCCAGGGCAGTCCAAGCCGCCCAGGAGCCCCCACCCGACAGGGTCGCCCCGGGATGCCTCCCCGCAGCGGCAACACCCTGGAACTGGTCGGCAAGCCGATTCGTCGTGACGGCAGTAGTACAGGTAGCGGCCGTCCTGGTGCACCCACCCGTCCGGGAGCTCCTGGACGTCCCGGCATGCCTGCTGGAATGCGCAAACCGGTGGCTCCCGGTGAGCTCATGCAGCTGCAGAAGCCTGTCGGCAGGCCAGCAGCGCCGGCACCCCGCCGTCCGGATGCATCCACCAAAGCCGGTGCAGGTGCAGGAACGGCCACCCCGCCCGTGGCGCGTCCGAATGCCCCCTCAGCGCCCCGCCGTCCCAGCTTCCGTCCGGGTGGCCCTGGTGGCCAGCGGCGGCCTGGCCGTCCCGACTGGGATGACAGCGCACGGCTCGATGCTCTGCGCAGCCGCTCGCCGCAGAAGCAGCGCCAGAAGGTGCATATCATCGGTGAGAACGATGATTCCCTGGCGGCACAGACCGGCGGCTTCGCCGGCGAACAGGAGAACATGGTTCTCTCGGCGAGCCTGGCTCGTCCCGCCAAGCCCAAGTCGCAGCAGCGCACCGCACCCAAGCCGGTGGCGGCGATGCGCAAGCGCAAGAAGGAAACCGCCCGCCAGCGTCAGCGCCGGCGTGCCATGGAGCTGCGGGCAGCTCGGGAAGCCAAGCAGGTGCGTCCCGAAATGATCGTGGTGCCGGAGGACAACCTCACGGTGCAAGAACTGGCGGACATGCTGAGCGTCGAAAGCTCAGAGATCATCAAATCCCTGTTCTTCAAAGGGATCATCGCCACGGTCACCCAGACCCTGGACATGCCCACGATCGAGGCCGTTGCCGACGAATTCGGCGTGCCGGTGCTGCAGGACGACGTGGAGGAGGCGGCCAAGAAGACCGTCGAAATGATCGAAGAGACCGACAAGGCTCACCTGATCCGACGTCCGCCCGTGGTCACCGTCATGGGCCACGTCGACCACGGCAAAACCAGCCTGCTGGATGCCATCCGTCAGGCCCGCGTCGCTGCGGGTGAGGCCGGCGGCATCACCCAGCACATCGGTGCGTATCAGGTTGAGATCGAGCACAACAACGAGCAGCGCAAGCTCACCTTCCTGGACACTCCGGGCCACGAAGCCTTCACGGCCATGCGAGCCCGCGGCACCAAGGTGACCGACGTGGCTGTGCTGGTGGTGGCTGCTGATGACGGCGTCCGCCCCCAGACCCTGGAAGCCATCAGCCACGCCCGGGCCGCTGAAGTGCCGATCGTGGTGGCGATCAACAAGATCGACAAGGAAGGCTCATCGCCCGAGCGGGTGAAGCAGGAGCTGTCTGAGCAGAACCTGCTGGCGGAAGACTGGGGCGGCGATGTGGTGATGGTGCCGGTGAGCGCCATCAAGGGCGAAAACATCGACAAGCTGCTGGAGATGCTGCTGCTGGTCACCGAAGTCGAAGACCTCCAGGCCAACCCGGATCGTCTGGCCCGCGGCACCGTGATCGAGGCCCACCTCGACAAGGCCAAAGGCCCTGTGGCCACTCTGCTGGTGCAGAACGGCACCCTCAAGACCGGCGACGTCGTCGCCGCTGGTCCGGTGCTGGGCAGGGTCCGCGCCATGGTGGACGACAACCGTCAACGCCTCAAGGAAGCGGGCCCCTCCTTTGCTGTGGAGGCCCTGGGCTTCAGCGAGGTGCCCACCGCCGGTGACGAGTTCGAGGTGTACCCCGACGAGAAATCGGCCCGGGCCGTGGTGGGCGATCGCGCCTCCGATGCCCGCGCCACCCGTCTTGCTCAGCAGATGGCGTCACGACGCGTCTCGCTCACGGCCATGTCCGGCCAGGCCAATGACGGTGAGCTGAAGGAACTCAACCTGATTCTCAAGGCCGACGTTCAAGGCTCCGTGGAAGCCATCCTCGGATCGCTCGAGCAGCTGCCCAAGGATGAGGTTCAGGTGCGGGTGCTGCTGTCGGCACCTGGCGAGATCACCGAAACCGACGTCGACCTGGCCGCCGCCTCCGGCGCGGTGATCGTGGGCTTCAACACTTCCATGGCCTCCGGCGCCAAGAAAGCGGCGGATGCCACCGGGGTGGATGTGCGCGACTACGACGTGATCTACAAGCTGCTGGAAGACATCCAGTTGGCGATGGAAGGTCTGCTGGAGCCGGAACTAGTGGAAGAAGCCCTGGGCGAAGCCGAGGTGCGCGCCGTCTTCACCATCGGCAAAAGCGCCGTTGCTGGCTGTTATGTCACCACCGGCAAGCTGCATCGCAACTGCCGGGTGCGGGTGCACCGCGGAAAACAGGTGGTCTACGAGGGCGACCTCGACTCCCTGCGTCGCAACAAGGACGACGTCAAGGAAGTGGCCACGGGCTTCGAATGCGGTGTCGGCACCGATCGGTTCGCCAACTGGGAAGAGGGCGATCGCATTGAAGCCTTCAAGATGGTCACCCAACGCCGCAAACTCACCACCTGACCCCGCAAGCGATCGTGCAGCCCCGCAGCGAGCCCCTGCTCTGGCTTCAGTGCCTGGCCCTTGGAGCCATTCCCCTGGAGCTGCTGCTGATCCGCCTGGTTCTGGCCGGCGCGGATCCGGGTCCTGTTCCCGGTGTAGAGCGATTCCTGATCTGGGGGGTGGGGGTCCTGGCCCCAGCTGTCGCGTTGTGGCGACGGCCCGCCGACTGGGGATCTCTGCTGTTCGTGCGTCAGCCGTTGGCCAGCCGCAACAGCGATCAACTCCGCATCAGTGCATCCCAAGGCGGCTTGAGCAGCCGCGCCGCTGTGGTAATCGCCGCAGTCATCCTGTTGCCCGTGCTCTGGTGGATGGACGATTCAGCGGTGCTGGCGAGTGAATTTTCCCCGGTGTCGGGACAATCCCGTCTGGTCACCCTGTTGCTGGTCAGCCCATTGCTGGCCTTGATGGTCTGGCAGGGGCAGCAGCTGATTCAAGCCGCAGCGCTGTTGCTTGGATCACCAGCAACCGTCGCCCCTGCCGATTCGGCTTTTCGTGCTGATGCTCTGGCAACGCAACGCACCAGCCTGGGCCTGCAGTTGCTCAACCTCCCTGGCCTGGAGTGGCCGGAGCCTGCAGTGGAGCCGATCAAGCAAGAGCCCGACAAGGCCATCGGGGTGGACGACACCGCGTCGAAGACAGACGACAGCACTGATCAAGCCACTACTGATCAAGCCAGCACTGACAACGAGGCACCCGATGGGGAGAGTGCAGCCGTCCATCCAGTTACGGCTGCAGTGTCTGACGAAGCTGATCCCGAAACCGCTCCTGAGCCCGTCGTTGCCGAGGCTCAAGCTGAAGAGGCTGCTCCAACAAGCGATCAGGACGCCGATGAGGGCATGGACGTGGAAGACACCACGCCGAAACAGAGCGACAGCACGGAAGACATCAGCGCCTCCGACATCAGCCCTGACAACGAAGAGCCAGACGACGAGGCACCGGACAACCAAGAGCCAGACGGCGAAAGTTCAGCCATCAACACCGCGACGGCTGAAGAGTCTTATGTCGTCGAGTCCGAAGCGCTGGAAGCGGTCGATGCAGAGGATCAAGACGGCATGTCGGAAGACGACGACGCTGACGACATCCGTGCGGTTGACGCCAACCAATCAAGCGTCGCTGCTGCTGCTGCCTCTGTTGCGGTCGAACCAGAGCAGACCGGAGAAGAGCAGGAGAGCACCCCCCTGGATGCCGAAGTCAGCCAGATCGACGGTGTCGCCGGCGGAAGCACGGAAAGCCATCGTGAACAGACCGAGTCCAGCGGAAGCAAAGAGAGCGAACCAGACGAGCCGTCTGAGCCCACGCCAGGGGGTCTGTGATTCCTTGAGCAACCGTTCCCGCAGGGCGGGATCCAGGCCAGATTTGGGGCGGGGATTATCGGGCAAACGTCCAAGTTGGATTCAGAGCAAATGTTAAATTGCTTGTGACGCCGATGTAGCTCAGCCGGTAGAGCAACGCTTTCGTAAAGCGTGGGTCGCCTGTTCAAGTCAGGTCATCGGCTTTTTAAGCAGTGACGCATTGAATCAGCCGAATTCAATGCATATCTAATTAACACATATCCTCTTCAATCACGAAGACGAGCAGAGATCATTCCCACTGGTGATCCTTCCACTGAGAAGATCATTCCAGGGAACAATCCAGTGAGCTGGATTCACATCAGCCAACACTTCAGCCGCCTCAGGATTCTGAAGCACCAGGATCCTTCGCGACCGCAGTTTGAGCTGGCGCCTTAACCAGGGCGTCATGATCGCTTCTTCAACAAGGCGCTGGTACGAGCCATCGGCGATCACCCGTTCAAAACCGGTCTGAATCGCGGCTGCCAGCTCCGTGTTCTCTGGAGCCACATAGAAGAAACCCGCAAAGGGATAAACAATCAACAGATGGGGATCCAGCAGCATCTGCGGGTACAACGACCTCACCACGGAAGCCTCCGCTTCAAGTTCCGCCACACCGCGGGGAAACAACTGCACCCGGTTGTCATTCACCAAGCGCAGCAATTTTTCCGACCGGGCGGTGTAGGCGCGCAACCCAGCACGATCGAAAATTTCAACATCACTCCAGCCCCTTGGTCTGCGATTCCGTTATCTCGGTGCGGGATGGTTCAGTCACGGAATGATCATGAAAATGGCGAGCAGCGTGATGCCCACATAGCTGGGCAAGAGCAACACGCGCAACACCTGGGAAACGCGCTCGTTGAGAACAATCAGATGGCTGTCAATCAACTCATCAGCCGCCAACGTTTGACCACGGCCGAACGCACCCGGTAGAGGTTCCATGCGCCGGCCGCGGTTTGCTCGTGGCTCACCCGCTCAAACCGCTGAATGTCGCCGTCGTAGATCCCGTTGAGGATCATCAGCTGATCACTGGGATCAGCCTGCGTATCACCGGCCCAGGTCGTCCAGAGCAACATCTCCACAGAGAAAAGGTCCTGCAGGAGATCGATATCGCTGATGTTGGTGACGTAGGCACCGATCCGAAGCGGCGGCCCTGCTGGTTCCACCCGCTCCACCGGGGCCGACCCCCAGTCGATCGGAGTGGGCCTCGGGTCGACATCGGCCTTGGCGCTCCATCCCAAATGCGCCATCGACAGGCTGAGCGCGCAGGCCAGAGCAACCCAGACAAGCCGCCATGTCCAACGACGGGACCTCAGCCTCACGCCAGCCAGCGTTCACAACCTCCCCACGATGACAAGGTTGAACGACGGCGACCAGCACGGAACCAGCCTTTTCCACGATCTGAATACGATTGGACTGGGAATCAATGACGACCCTGATGTCGAAACAACGCGTCGATCGCAGGTATCGTCCCAGCCGAAATCCTGTGGCCTGGGGTTCATGCAGGATCCAACCTTGATGCGCATTGGCTCGGCCATCAGCGGGTTGCTGCTGGTGCTGTTTCTGGTGGTTCATCTGGCCGGTTTGTTGCCCGCGCTGATGGCACCGGTGCAGTTCGAGCACTACGCCACGGCCCTGCATCACCAGCCATGGCTGCCGGTGTTGGAGGTCGGCCTGGCCGCCACCGCAGTCGTGCATCTGAGCTGCACCATTGCAAAAACGCTGCGGAATCAAGGTGCTGGGAACACGGCGGCGCTGCGTAGCCGTCGAGGTCGTCCGCTGGACGCTCTGGCCAGTCGCAGCAAGATGGCGGCCGGTGTGATCACCCTTGGATTTCTGGCCCTGCATCTGCAACAACTGCGCTGGCCACGCCCGAGCGATGGGCTGGAGCGGGAGCTGCTGCAGCAGGTGCTGCTGCAGCCGATCAACCTGGTGGTTTATGCCGCCGGCAGCCTGGCCATTGGCCTGCATCTGCTCCACGGCGCGGAAGCAGCCCACCGCAACCTGGGTCTACTCAACCCGGCCAACAGCCCCAGCATCCGCTGGGGAGGTCGCCTCTTGGCGTCGGGAATCGGGGGAGGCTACCTGCTGATCAGCCTGGGACTGGCCCTTGGAGGGTTGGCATGACAAAGGGCCTGCCTGATCCCAGGATTCCCGCCGGGCCGCTCGCCGATGCCTGGCGACGGACCCGCGAAGGACTGCCGCTGATCAGCCCTCTGCGCAAAGGGCAGATGGATGTGCTCGTGGTGGGCACCGGCCTGGCGGGAGCTTCCGCCGCGGCGACTCTGGCGGAACAGGGCTACCGGGTCACGGTGCTCAGCTTTCACGACAGCCCGCGGCGTGCCCATTCGGTGGCGGCCCAGGGGGGCATCAATGCCGCACGTTCTGTGGCGGTGGATGGCGACAGCGTCAGCCGCCTGTTCGCCGACACCCTCAAAGGAGGCGACTTCCGCGCCCGTGAAGCGGGCTGCCAGCGGCTGGCGGAAATCAGCAGCGGCATCATCGATCAATGCGTGGCCCAGGGGGTGCCGTTCGCACGCGAATACGGCGGCAGCCTGGCCACCCGCAGTTTTGGCGGGGCCCTGGTGAGCCGCACCTTCTATGCCCGGGGGCAGACCGGTCAGCAATTGCTTTATGGCGCCTACCAGGCCTTGATGCGCCAGGTGGAGCTGGGCCGCGTTCAACTGCTCACCCGCCGGGACGTGCTAGAGCTGATCACAGTGGATGGGGTGGCCCGTGGCGTGGTGGCGCGCCATCTGCTGAGTGGTGAGCTGGAGGTGCACACCGCCCGCACCGTTCTGCTCTGCACCGGCGGTTACAGCAACGTCTACTTCCTCTCCACCAACGCACTGAAGTCGAACACCAGTGCGATCTGGAGGGCCCACCGCAAAGGGGCGCTGTTCGCCAATCCCTGCTTCACCCAGATCCATCCCACCTGCATTCCCAGTGGCGATGTCTTCCAGAGCAAGCTGACGCTGATGAGCGAAAGCCTGCGCAACGACGGGCGGGTCTGGCTGCCCACGAATCCCGGCGAGACACGCCAACCCGATGCGATACCGGAAGAGGAACGCGACTACTTCCTCGAGAGGCTTTATCCCACCTACGGCAACATGACGCCGCGGGACGTCGCCTCAAGGCGGGCCAGAGAACTCTGCAACGCGGGGCGGGGTGTTGGCCCAGGGGGACGCTCGGTTTACCTCGACCTCACCGATGCCATCAGAGCCGAAGGCAAAGACGCCATTGCGGCCCGCTACGGCAACTTGATGACGATGTACGAGCGCATCAGTGGCGATGACCCGTACAAGAAGCCGATGCGGATCTACCCCGCCCCCCACTACACAATGGGCGGCCTCTGGGTGGACTACCACCTGATGAGTTCCATCCCCGGCCTGTTTGTTCTGGGGGAAGCGAACTACTCTGAACATGGCGCCAACCGCCTGGGCGCAAGCGCCCTGATGCAAGGGCTCGCCGATGGCTACTTCATTGCGCCGTCCACGGTCACAGCCTGGCTTGCAGGCAACTCTGCGCAGGATGTAGCCACCGATCACCCGGCCTGCCGCGAGGCCTTGGAGAGCACCCACCGCCGCATCAGCCAATTGATCAACAGCTCAGGCAGCACCCCGGTGGACAACTTCCATCGCGAGCTGGGCAGCGTGATGATCGACCGCTGCGGCATCAGCCGCAATGCCGATGGTCTGCGGGAGGGGCTGGAACAGGTGAAGACGCTGGAGGAGAGGTTCGAGGCCGAAGTGCGGGTGCCCGGCGAAGCCAGCGGCCCCAATGCCGAGCTGGAGAAAGCGCTGCGGGTTAAAGACTTCTTCGGCCTGGCCCAGCTGATGCTGCGGGATGCCCTGGCCCGGGAGGAGTCGTGCGGGGCCCACTTCCGCGAGGAACACCAAAGTGATGAGGGCGAAGCCCGACGGGATGACGTGAACTTCGCCCACATCGCCGCCTGGGAGCACAACACCAACGGTGAGCCGATCCGCCACAGCGAACCGCTGCAGTTCACCGCGCTGCAACCCAGCACCCGGAGCTACAAATGAAACTCACCCTGCGCATCTGGCGGCAACGCAGCGCCGATCAACCCGGTGGTTACCAGAGCCATCAGATGGAGAACGTCTCCCCCAACCTCTCCCTGCTGGAGGTCCTCGATCAGCTCAACGAACAACTGATCAGCGCCGGAGAACGGCCGGTGAGCTTCGAGCACGACTGCCGCGAAGGCATCTGCGGCAGCTGCGGCTTCCTGGTTAACGGCCAGGCCCATGGCCCTCGGGCCGCCACCTCCGTATGCCAGCTCTACCTGCGGGAGTTCAACGATGGTGCGGTGCTGACCCTGGATCCCTGGCGCGCCAACGCCTTCCCTCCGATCCAGGATCTGATGGTGGACCGCTCCGCCTTTGACCGGATGATCGCCGCCGGCGGCTACTGCTCAACGGGCACTGGCCAGGCTCCCGATGGCAACGCCCTGCCCGTGGGCCGGGAGCAAGCCACCAGCGCCTTCAGCACGGCAACCTGCATCGGTTGTGGCGCCTGCGTCGCCAGTTGCCGCAATGCCTCGGCAAGCCTGTTCGTGGCCGCCAAGCTGGCGCACTTGGGGCAACTGCCGCAGGGGCAACCGGAACGGGCCAGCCGCGCCGACGCCATGCAACGCCAGATGGAGGCCGAGGGCTTCGGCAGCTGCAGCAGCAACCTCGAATGCGAGGCGGTCTGTCCCCAGGAGATTTCCGCAGACTGGATCAGCTGGATGCACCGAGAATGCAGAAGCTGACTGAGCCAAAACACCACAATCGCTGCTGCGTCAGCCCAGAGATCATCAGAAACTTTTTGCCAATAACCCACAACAAATCACTACTGTTTTAAGGATCGACGCAAGCCAAAAGCATGCAATCCAACCCCCAGCCGGAGCAGATCACCAAAACAGTGGTGGGCGTGACCACGGTTTTCATTGGAGGCATTGCTCTGCTCTCCAGCGTGTTTGTTGTTCCCGCTGGTGAAGTTGGCGTGGTCACCACCCTTGGCAAAGTCTCCAACACGCCAAGAGAGCCGGGATTGAACCTCAAACTTCCGTTCATTCAGTCGACCCATAATTTCAGCGTCAGAACGCAGGTCATCCCCGAAAAATTTTCAACACTCACCAAAGACCTGCAGGTGATCGAAGCCACAGCAACGGTGAAATATGCGGTCAAGCCCGGAGAAGCCCCCAGGATCTACAGCACGATTGCCACCGATGACTCTGCGATTTACGCCAGGGTGATCCAGCCATCCCTGCTGAAATCACTGAAATCGGTGTTCTCGAAGTATGAACTCGACACCATCGCCACCGACTGGAACAACATTTCCACCCTTGTGCAAGAAAGCGTCTCCAATGAGCTGAGCAAATTCGACTATGTGGCCGTTAAAGGCCTGGACATCACGGGCCTCAAGATTGCTGAGGAATACCGAGCGGCCATCGAGCAGAAGCAGATCGCGCAACAGCAGCTTCTACGCGCCAAAACCGAGGTTCAGATCGCCGAGCAGGAGGCCCTGAAGTTTCAGACCTTGACCCGCTCGCTCAATGACAGCGTTCTCTACAAGCTGTTCCTCGACAAGTGGGACGGAAAAACAAAGGTTGTTCCGCCCATTCGTGGGGGCAGCACGCCACCGGTGATTGTTGGCCGATAACGGGATGCAACTGGATGCGTCAGAGCCCAGCGCAGCCGCAGGTCGCCGCCTGCAGGTCAGCAATGGCCTCGGCGCCACGGCCCGCCCGCAGCTGCTGCATCACCAGATCCGCCTGAACCCCCAACAGCAGGGTCTGGCAGGGATAGGCACTGCTGGCTGACGCCTGTTGCTGCAGGGCCTCCGCCTCGACCAAAGCCTGTTCACAGAGCTGAGGCTGATGGCCCTCCAAGCAGCGCCTGGCTCGGGCCTGAAAGGCTGCCAAGGGCGATGCACGCACCACAGGGGCCGCCATGGCGAGGAGCAGCAGGACTGTGACGGAGCGCGCGAGCAGGGCTCAGGGGGGCGATTTGCTGAGATGATGCCTCAACTTCGACCCATCGCCCCGCCGTGTACACCGACTGGACCGCCATTGCCCTGCTGCTGTTCACCGCGGTGCCGCTGTTGATAGTTGTGGCGACGGCCACCTACTTCGTGATCCAGAACGATCAGAAGACTCCCCTGGGCTGAGGATCAAGCCAGGGGCCGGGTAGGACAGCTGAGTTTGGCCAGACCTGGGGTGTTGATGGGCTGGTGGTTCAACGGTGCCGACTGCACCGCTGAACTGATCTGACCGGTCCCCAGACAGACGATGCAGGTGCGGAAGCGGTCCCCCGACACCCGCTGCATCCCACTGCCTCCACAGACGGTGCACGTGCACATGATCCCAAGGATCAGACGATGAATTCAGTGTGGGTGGAAAACCCGCCGCTGATCCCGAAGTGTTCCTTAAGAAATCACTGCATTGATCTCTTGCTGCGTCAAGTGTTCGAGCAACTCTGTTGCACTCAGGCGCGCACCAGGATCCAGCAGCTGAAGCCCTGAGGCCAAGCGACCAATCACCGCAGCCGCATCGAGCCCCGCGGCACGGAGCGGTTCCAGGCCGGAACTGGCCTCACGCTTGGACAGTTTTTGGCCGCTGGCATCACAAAGCAGCGGCCCATGCCGGAACTGGGGCGGTGATTCACCTAGGGCCGCAAAAACACTTCGCTGGGCTGGCAGGGCCTCGCGCAGATCAGCACCACGCACCACATCGGTGATGCCGAAGCTGAGTTCGTCGATCACGGTGGCGAGCTGGTAGGCGATGAAGCCATCGGCTCGCCGCACCACCACATCGCCACTGCCGTGGGGATCGTCATCAGTCACCCGCAGGCGCCAACTGGGGAGCCGCTGCTGCTGCCAGCCCCAGTGGTGCCCAGCCGTCCGGCAGACGCCGGGATAGATCGGCTGACCGGCAAGCTGCCTTCGGGAGCAGCGACAGGCGAACAACCATCCGGATCGGCGCAACCACGACAACCAGGAGTGGTAGATGCCACGCCGTTCGCTCTGGAGAAGCACCGGTCCATCCCATTCCAGACCCAGCCAGCGCAAATCGCTTTGGATCGCCTCGATGGCACCGGCGCGGTTGCGCGGCGCATCGAGGTCATCGATGCGCAGCAACCAAGTACCACCGGCCTGACGGGCCGCCAACCACGAGAGCAGAGCCGTTTGCAGGTTGCCGAGGTGGAGCACCCCCGTGGGAGATGGGGCGAAACGGCCGCGGTAGCCACCGGCGGCTGCCAAGGATCGCCCCCGCTCCAGATGCTGTTGCAGATGCTCCGGAAGTTCCTTCATCTGAACAGCCATCAAAAAAGGCGACCCACTGGGCCGCCCGGAGAACGAGGTTGAGGCGCTGATCAGCCCTGAACGCGGTCCTTGAACATCTTGCCGGCGGTGAAGGCGGGAACGCGCTTGGCGGGAATCGCGATCTTCTCGCCGGTCTTGGGGTTCAGACCCTGACGGGCGGAACGCTCACGGGGCTCAAAGGAACCGAAACCGAGGATGGACACCTTCTTGCCTTCCACCACGGAGTCGATGATCGTGTCGATGGCGGCGTCGACAACCATGGAAACGTCGGTCTTGGTGAGCTCGGTGCGAGCAGCCACCAGATTCACCAGATCAGCTTTGTTCATTGGTTAGAGAGAGTCGGGGGGCGGGAGACGGCTCAGATACGGCGTCGTGGGCTCGCCGCTGCCTTCCCCAAGCGGCCCAATCGTATGGAGAGCAACCGGTTGCTGCAAGCGAAACGTGTTGTGCCGCAACGCTTTAGCTATTGTCCGCCGCATCGCTCCAACCGCTGAAGGGCACGAGCCGCTCCCCACGCAAGGCACCAAGCGCAGCCCCAGAAAGCAGTTGGGGACTGGCATCTGAAGGAATCCAATCCCTGAGCCTGGCCAAGCTGTTCAGCTGTCTGGGCCAGTGGAATGTGCGGGCATGGCGCATCGGCGCGAGCTGACCCGGAGCCCATGGCGTCAGCAAACGCCCGCAGAACAACAGTTCATTTGGTGCTGGGGCGAACACCACACAGCTCCCCGGCGTCGGCCCCGGCGTCCACAACAGCCGCAAACCACTCACCGTGGTGTGTTCCTCGGCAAAGGTGTCCAACGGCTCCACATTGGGCAGGAGATAGGCCTCCTGTTCCTGCACCAGCACCGGCCATCCCAGGCGCTCCTGAACGCGACGCAAGCGCCCATGGCCTTCTCGGCTGGTGAGCAGGATCCTCGGGCTGCGGGTTCCCGCCAGCTGGCGCAGAGCCGTGAGGCTGGCCTCCGTCAACGGCGGGCAGTCCACCAGCACGGGCTCGGGATCCAGATCCAGCCACCAGGAGCTGCCGCCCTGGCTGTCGCGGTTGGGCGGAAACAACCAGAGGTCGTCACGCAGCTGCTGCGGCGGCCGGCCGGCCTCAAGTGTGGTGGTCATCGCCATTGGTTCAAAACAACGGACCAAACCACTAGTTTGAAGTCGAGATGCCCCAACGGGCCTTGAGTGGCATTCACCCCGGTTCTCCCTGGCCCCTGGGCAGCAGCCTCACCCGACGAGGTGTGAACTTTGTGCTGGCGGCCCCCGGGGCCGACCGCATTGAATTGCTGCTCTACAGCAACGGCAACGATCGCAGCCCGGAGCGGGTGATCGAACTTGACGGTCGACGTCACCGCTCGGGCGACTACTGGCACGTGGAAGTGGAGGGGGTCGGCGAAGGCTGCTGTTACGGCTACCGGGTCTTCGGGCCGCTGGCGCCGGGGGGCCATGGCTTCCAGCCCTCCAAGGTGCTGCTGGACCCCGCCGCCCGTGCCATCAGTGGGTGGGACGTCTACGACCGGGTGCTGGCCACCGGCCCCTCACCCAACGCCCATGCCTGCCTCAAGGCGGTGGTGTGCGAACGGGATCTGTTCGACTTTCAGGCCCATCCGCGCCCGCGCCACAGCTGGCAACGCACGGTGATCTACGAGCTGCACGTGGGGGGCTTCACCCGCCGTGAGGATGCCGGGGTCGCCGTGGAACACCGCGGCACCTACCTGGGCTTGATCGAGAAGTTGCCCTATCTCAAGGAGCTGGGCATCACGGCGGTGGAGTTGCTGCCGGTGTTCTGCTTCGACCCGGCCGATGCCCCCCCGGGCCGCGACAACGTATGGGGGTACAGCCCCCTGAGCTGGTTCACACCCCACCACGGCTACTGCAGCAGTAGCGATCCGTTGCAGGCCCGCCATGAGGTGCGCCAGCTGGTGGCCGCCTGCCATGACGCCGGCATCGAAGTGCTGCTGGATGTGGTCTACAACCACACCACCGAGGGCAATCGACATGGCCCCACCCTGAGCTGGCGAGGTTGTGCCGACAACGTCTACTACCACCAAAACGAGGACGGCGACTATCAGGATGTGAGCGGCTGCGGCAACTCGATCGCCGCCAATGCGCCGATCAGCACCCAACTGATCCTCGAGTCGATGCGCTGCTGGGCCCTGGAACTGGGGGTGGATGGCTTCCGCTTCGATCTGGGCATTGCCCTCAGCCGCGGCGACCAGCTCAAACCCCTGAATGAGCCGCCCCTGTTCGCGGCAATGGAGGCGGACCCGCAGCTGAGTGATCTCAAATTGGTGAGCGAACCGTGGGACTGCGGCGGTCTTTATCGGCTGGACGACTTCCCCGCCAAGCGGATCGGCACCTGGAACGGCCATTTCCGCGACGGGGTGCGGCGCTTCTGGAAAGGGGACGACCACAGCACCTGGAGCCTGGCCCAGCGGTTCAAGGGCAGTCCCGATCTCTATGACGGCAAGCCCGTGGCCCTGGGGCGTTCGGTGAACTTCATCACCGCCCACGACGGCTTCACCCTGGCGGATCTGGTGAGCTACAACCGCAAGCACAACCTGGCCAACGGCGAAGACAACCGCGACGGCGAGAACCACAACAACAGCTGGAACCACGGCATCGAAGGCCCCAGCAGCAACCCCCTAGTGCAAAGCCTGCGGCGGCGTCAGCAACGCAACCTGCTCAGCTCGCTGCTGCTGGCCCGTGGCGTGCCGATGCTGCTGATGGGCGATGAAGTGGGCCGCAGCCAAGGGGGTAACAACAACAGCTGGTGCCAGAACAGCCCCCTGGGCTGGATGGTCTGGAATGAAGACCAGTGCGACCTGGAGCTGAAGCAATTTCTGCAGCGGCTGCTGCGGCTGCGCCAGTGCTTGCCGCAACTGTTCAATCCCTTGGTGCCGCCACGGGAAAGCAACCGCAAATCAGCGGAACAACCATCGGAGCAGCGCAGCGATCTCTGGCGTCAATGGCACGGGGTGAACCTGGCCAAACCCGACTGGGCCGCCTGGAGCCGCACGACGGCCACCAGCCTCCACCGCGGCAGCCGCGGGGCGCTGCTGTGGATGGGCTTCAACGCCTACAAGGAAAGCCTCAGCTTTGAGTTGCCGGTTCCGGCCTCCCCCTGGAAACGGGTGATCGACACCTCATTGCCAAGCCCCAAGGATTTCCCAGCCGAGCCAGCCAGCTTCAGCGGCGTTGAGATTCCCTTGCAGAGCCGGAGCTTCGTGCTGCTGCTCGCCGAGGAGGAAACCTCAGGCCTGCGGTTGTGATCAGAGCGGGTGACGGGAATCGAACCCGTGTCATCAGCTTGGAAGGCTGAGGTCTTACCATTACACAACACCCGCGTAGTACAAACGAACCACTGCCCCAATGGCTGGTGGTGTCGTGAGCACGCATTCATTATGGCAATCCGCCTGCCCGAAGCCTCCGCGTGACACCGACCGACGCATCCCTGCAGGGATCCCGCCGCAGGCTGATGCTGGCCTACGGCCTGGGCGACGCCGGCACCGGACTTGCCGCCACTCAGCTGGGCTTCTACCTCTTTCCGTTTTTCATCTGCGCCGCTGGCCTGCCGGCCTTCATCGCCGGCTCTCTGCTCACGGTGAGCAAGGTGTGGGACGCGCTGAATGATCCGTTGATCGGCTGGCTCAGCGATCACACCCACAGCCGCTGGGGCCCGCGCCTGCCCTGGATGCTGACCGCAGCCCTGCCGCTGGGCATCAGCCTGACGGCGATGTGGTGGGTGCCCCCGGGCGACAGACTGCAGCGCACCACGTATTACGCGGTGATGGCGGTGTTGCTGATGACCGCCTACACCAGTGTCAACCTGCCCTACGCGGCCCTCAGCACCGAACTCACGCCGGACACCGCCATTCGCACCCGCCTGAATGCGGCGCGGTTCACCGGATCAATCCTGGCGGGCCTGAGCGGACTGATCGTGGCTTCGGTGGTGCTCACCGACGGAGGTGGGGGCTACCTGGCCATGGGCCGGATCACCGGCAGCATCGCCGCCACCACCACGCTGCTCTGCTGCTGGGGGCTGGCCCCCTACGCCAAGCGGGCCCAACGGCCGGTGCCCAACAACGAACCGCCGATGCAGCAGCTGAAGCGGGTGATGGCCAACCCCCGTTTCCGCCAGGTGCTGGGGCTGTATTTGCTGCTCTGGTTTGGCTTGCAACTGATGCAGGTGGTGGCCCTGATCTGGCTGGTGCAGGTAGTGCATGTGCCCGCCAACCTCTCCACCTGGATCCTGTTGCCTTTCCAGATCGCCGCCCTGCTGGGGCTTCAGCTCTGGAGCAACCTCAGCAACCGCATCGGCCGCGTCGCCACCCTGCGCTGGGGCGCGGGGCTGTGGATCAGCGCCTGCCTGATCTCAATGCTGTTCCCGCCCCTGGCGGCGGATCCCGGCCCGCTGCAGCTGCTGCCACTGGTGGGGCTGATCGCCCTGGTGGGGGTGGGAGCAGCGACGGCCTATCTGATCCCCTGGTCGCTGCTGCCCGATGCGATCGACGCTGATCCGAGCAAACCCGCCGGGCTTTACACCGCCTGGATGGTGTTCGGCCAGAAGCTGATCATCGGCCTGACCATGTCGGTGTTCGGCAGCCTGCTCTCGCTCACCGGCTACATCTCCGCCAAGGGGGGCAACTGCAGCGGAGCACTGAGTTTCATCGAACAGCCGGATTCAGCCCTGCTGGCGATCCGCCTCTGCATGGGTCTGATTCCCGCCATCCTTGTGCTGCTTGGCCTTGTGGTGATGCGAGGCTGGCCCGACCGTGGAGCCCACCTGCAGAAGGCCGCCGGATGAACACGCCCCGTTCCATCAAACGCCTGGGCACCAGCCTGCTGATCGGAGGCCAGGCCGTGGCCGCCACCCTGCGCGGCCGCATCAATCGGGGAGAGCTGTTTGAGCAAATGCTGGAGGCCGGCCCCGGCAGCCTGCTGATCGTGCTGATCATCTCGGTGGCCGCCGGCTCGGTGTTCAACATTCAGGTGGCCGCAGAACTCACCCGCCAGGGAGCGGGATCAACGGTGGGCGGCATCCTGGCGATCGGCCTGGCACGGGAGATCGCACCCATGCTCACCTCCTGCCTGCTGGCCGGCAAGGTGGCCACCGCCTACGCGGCCCAGCTGGGCACGATGAAGGTGACCGAACAGATTGATGCGATCACCATGCTGCGCACCGACCCGGTGGAGTACCTGGTGGTGCCCCGGATGATCGCCATGGTGGTGATGGCACCGGTGCAGTGCTTCTTCTTCTTCTTCGTGGCGGTGTGGTCGGGCCAACTCACCAGCACGGCCCTCTACAACATCCCGCCGGCGGTGTTCTGGACCTCGGTGCAGACCTGGATGAACCCGCTGGACCTGCCGTTCATGCTGGTGAAAGCCCTGGTGTTCGGGCTGATCATCGCCACGGTGGCCTGCGGTTGGGGCCTGACCACCCGCGGCGGTCCCAAGGAAGTGGGCACCAGCACCACCGGCGCTGTGGTGATGATCCTGATCCTGGTGGCCTTGATGGATGTCGTTCTCACCCAGGCGCTGTTCGGAGCATGAGTTCAACCCCCTCCCCCGTCACCCTCAAGCCAGACGTGCGGCTACCGCTGCTGGTGGTGGCCCTTGGCCTGGCACTGCTGCCTCTGCCGCTTTCGCCCTGGCCCACCTTGGTGGTGGTGTTGTTCGGCCTGTTTTTGCTGATCCAGAGCGCCAGCCTGCGCTTGGAATTCAAGGAAGACGCTCTGATCGTGTGGCAGAACAGCCGCGAGCTGCGGCGTTTCCCCTACGACCAATGGCTGAGCTGGCAGCTGTTCGCCCCCTGGCTTCCGGGCCTGTTTTATTTCCGCGAAACCCAGAGCATTCACTTCCTGCCGATCCTGTTCAGCCCCAAGGAGCTGCGGGAACAGCTGGAACTACGGGTGGGAGCGCTTGAAGTACCGAAAGATGACCCCGAAGACAAAACGAATAATAGCGAGCAGTAGCACGATTTCGAGACGATTTCGTTCCGATATCCATGCAATTTCGTGCATACCTGTCGCAGTTTTGATGCCACCTGTTTTTCTGCGGCCTGTTCGGCTGGAATGGAGGGATGGAGAGCACGGCAGCTGACGCAATGCCCGACGACACCGACCTGACCCCCCAGGCGCCTGAACCGGAGCAGCCCCCGGCGGAAACCAGCGGCGAAACCAGCGCAGAACCCGCCAACACCACCAGCACCGAGCCCGCCGCCGCAGAAGCCAATCTCGTGATGGAGCTGGCCCTCAAGGATCTGCAGGACCGCCGCGATGCCCTGGAAGCGGAGATCAACGCCCTCAGCTCCCGCAAGCAGCAACTCGAGACCGAGCTGAAGGCCAACTTCGCCGGCCAATCGGACGCCATCGCCCGCCGCGTGAAGGGCTTCCAGGAGTACCTGGGCGGCGCCCTGCAAGACCTGGTGCAGAGCGTGGAAAACCTGGAGCTGGTGGTGCAGCCGATGGTGGTGCAGCCCTCCCCCCTCGATCAGGCGGCAGACAACGCAGCGGCGCCGGAGAAGGCCGGTGAGAGCACTCCGCCGCTCGCAGTGGCCGACACCTTCCGCCCCGATGAAGAGCTGATCCGCCAGACCCTGGAGCGCTTCTTCAAACAACCCGACGTCTACGCCGACCCCTGGAACCTGCGGCGCAGCATCGACGCGCGCGACACGGCACTGCTGGAGGACTGGTTCTTCAATCAAGGCGGACGTGGCGCCCAGCCCAGCCGCGGCACCCGGCCGCGCAACATCCTGGTGAGCGCGGCCCTGATCGCGGTGATCGGTGAGCTGTACGGCGATCAGTTCCAGTGCCTGGTGCTGGCCGGCGGCCCCGAACGGCTCGGCGAATGGCGGCGCGGCCTGCAGGATGCCCTGGGCCTGGGCCGGGAAGACTTCGGGCCCAGCAGCGGCATCGTGCTGTTCGAACGGCCGGAAGCCCTGGTGGAGCGGGCCGACCGGCTGGAGGAGCGTGGGGAAGTGCCCTTGATCCTGATCGATGCGGCCGAGCGCAGCGTCGACATCCCTGTGCTTCAGTTCCCCCTCTGGCTGGCCTTCGCGGCCGGACCGGGTGAACGCCTCGACGACGACGACCTGCTGTGATCCTCACTGCCCTGCTGCTCCTGACCATCGGCTACCTGCTGGGAGCCATCCCCAGCGGTTACCTCGCCGGCCGCTGGCTCAAGGGCATCGACCTGCGCGAGTGCGGCTCCGGCAGCACAGGCGCCACCAACGTGCTGCGCAACGTGGGCAAGGGCCCAGCCTTGGTGGTGTTCATGATTGATGTGGGCAAAGGCGCCCTGGCGGTGCTGTTGGCGAAGAGCGTTGGCCTCAGTGACTGGCTGCAGGTGCTGGCGGGCCTGGCGGCCTTGGCTGGGCACATTTGGCCGGTGTGGCTGGGCTGGAAGGGCGGCAAGGCGGTGGCCACCGGCCTGGGCCTGTTTCTCGGCCTGGCCTGGCCGGTGGGACTGGCCTGCTTTGGCCTGTTCATGGCCGTGATCTCAATCTTCCGGATCGTGTCGCTCTCCAGCGTGGTGGCCGCCATCGGTTTGCCTTTGCTGATGCTGATCTCCGGCGGCAGCAGCGCCTACGTGGTGGTGTCACTTGTGGCCAGCCTGATGGTGCTCTGGCGCCATCGCAGCAACATCGAGCGGCTGCTTGCGGGCACCGAACCCAAGATCGGGCAGAAGTCTTGAGCACTGCCGCCAACAGCGATCAGCCCAGGAGCTCTCCGCAACAAGCAGCAAATGCCGCACTGGGATCCTCGGCCTTGGTGATCGGCCGGCCAATCACCAGCTGGCTGGCACCGGCGACACTTGCCTCTGCCGGCCCCATCACCCGGGCCTGATCACCTACCGCTGTCCCTTTGGGGCGAATGCCTGGGGTGACCAAGGCAAACGGTTCGGAGTGCTGTGCCCGCAATGCCGCGGCCTCCAGGGGTGAACACACACACCCGCCGATGCCGGAAGTCGCCGACAGCTGCGCCAACGCCGGCACCCGTTCGGCGATGCCCTGGGCAATGGCGAGTTCCCGTTGCAGTCGCTGCTCCTCCCAACTGGTGAGAACCGTCACCGCCAGCAACGTTGGTACGGGCTGGCCAGCCCCTTGGGCCCCTTCCACTGCCGCAGCCTGAGCCGCCTTGAGTGCCTCGCTGCCTGCGCAGGCATGCACCGTGATCAGTTCGGCCCCCAGCGCCGCCGCCCGCCGGCAGGCACCAGCCATCGTGGCCGGGATGTCGTGAAATTTGAGATCGAGAAACACCCGCAACCCCTGTTCACGCAGCTGCGCCACCACCTCCGGGCCGGCCTGCACAAACAGCTCCAGGCCCACCTTCACCCAGCGCAGCCCCTCCACCTCGCCGGCAAAGCGCAGCGCCTGTTCGGGCGCCATGCCATCGAGGGCCACGATGATTCGATCGGCGGGGTCTGCGGGATGCAAGGTCATCAGCCCACCAAACGTCGGAAGGTCTTCTTGCCCAATTGCAGCACCTTGCCCTCCAGTTCCGCCGCTGAGGCGAACTCCTGGTTGGGGTCGCTGATCTTCTCCCCCTCCAGCCGCGCCGCGCCGCCTTTGATCTGGCGGCGGGCTTCGCTGCTGCTGGCGCAGATGCCCACGGCACTGAACAGATAAAAGGCCTTGGCAGGGAAGTTCACCTCCGCCAGGGAGGCCTCGGGCACATCAGCGCCGGCGTCACCGATGCCGCCCACGAGGGTGGCGGCATCGCTCTGGGCCTTCTGGGCGGCTTCGATGCCGTGGCGGCTGGCGGTCACCGCCAGGGCCATCGCCTTCTGCTTCTCGCGCGGGTTCTCCGGCAACGAAGCCAGGTCCAGATCAGTCAACAACGTGACGTAGTCGTCGATTGCCGCATCACCGACCTTCTCCAGCTTGGAGTACATCGAGAGCGGATCCTCCTCCAGGCCCACCACGTTGCCGAGGCTCTTGCTCATCTTCTGCACCCCGTCCAGACCCACCAGGATCGGCAGCAACAGCCCGAACTGGGTGCCCTTGTTGAAGTGGCGCTGCAGGTCGCGGCCCATGGCCACGTTGAACTTCTGATCGGTGCCGCCCAGCTCCACATCCGCATTCACCGCCACCGAGTCGTAGCCCTGCAGCAGCGGGTAGAGGAACTCATGCAGCGCAATCGGCGTGCCGCTGCCGTAGCGCTTGGAGAAGTCGTCCTTGGCCAGCATCTGGCCCACGGTGCCTGTGCCGAGCAGGCCGATCACCGCCGGCAGGTCCATGCCCTCCAGCCACTCGGAGTTGTATCGCACCTCCAGACGGCCGGGGGTTTCGAAATCGAGCAGCGCCGTTTCCTTCGGCTGGTCTTGCCCCAACTGGCGCAAATAAGTGGAGGCGTTGGCGGCCACCTGCTCCTTGGTGAGCTGCACCCTCGTGGCGCTCTTGCCGGTGGGATCTCCGATCCGCGCCGTGAAATCTCCGATGATCAGCACCGCCGTGTGGCCCGCGTCCTGGAAGGCCCGCAATTTGCGGAACAGGATGCTGTGACCCAGGTGGATGTTGCTGCCAGTGGGGTCGATGCCCAGCTTCACCCGCAGCGGCCGGCCTTCCTTGTCGGCCTGCGCCAACCGGGCCGCCAGGGCCTGATCCGCATCACTGGGATCCCCGGCCGGGAACAGGTCGGCCATGCCCCGGGCCAACCAATCCGGCAACGACAGGATGGAGTCCAGCATGGGGAGGCGCAACGAGCAAGCGCTGGCGATCGTAAGAGTCTTGGCTCAGCTCGAGCTGGTTCAGCTGGGGCTGTTTCAGCTAGAGGGCGGCTGCTCGATCTGCGCCTTCATCCGCTCCAGGGTGGAGTTCATCTGCTCAAACATCTGCTCGGGGGTGATGCCGAACTGGCTGAGCTGGGTGCGCAGCTGCTCCACCGTGAGCTTGGCCTGGAAATCCTCCGAGAGTTCAAAGCGCTTCATGAACACCCGGTAGCGGCCCATCAGCTCTTCCATCGTCTCGATGAACTTCTTCTTGCCCTCCCGGTCGAACTTGCCGTACTCACTGCCCAGCTGCATCAGCTGCTGGTAATCGCTGAACAGGCGCTTGGCTTCGTCCTGAACGATGTCGGAATCGAAGAAGGCCATCGTCGGCGTTGCGCACTGCTTCGGCAAAGTCTGCCAAGGATTCGCCAGGGGCAACGGGGGGGGATCGCCGCACCTTTGACGGCCGTTCACGCAAAGGTTTTGTACGGTCTTGCTGACCCGCGCCACCCTTCGGGAGCATCCGAATTCATGGTGAGTTTCGGGCCGCCTTCAGGATGTGGACTTCACTGCTCAGCTAGGCGCGATGCGTGAGCTTCCCCAGCGCCACCGGCACCTGTTGGAGGGGCGCCGCATCGTGGTGGCCTCCGCCGATCGCGTCTTGATCAGCGGCCTGTTGCACAGCCTTGATGGCATTGGCTCCCTGGTGGGAGCAGCCAGCACCGAAGCGAAAGCCCTCGCCTGCCTTCGCAACACAGCCGCTGATCTACTGATCTGCAGCGACCAGCTCGAGCGCGGCACCGGCCCCGCCCTGGTGGCAGCCGCCAAGGCACAGCAGCCCTCCCTGCGCTGCCTGATGTTGATTCAGCGTCCGTTGCTCAGCACGATTCACGCCGCGGCCAAGGCGCAATGCGAAGGGCTCTGCAGCCATGAACGCATCGGCAACGGCGGTCTGCTCAGCGTTCTGCGCGCCATGGAGAGCGATGGCAGCCACATGGATCCGGTGATTGCCGGCGTGGCCAACCACGACCGCGGCGCCAGAGGCGTCGTCCATCCCCTCAGCGACGTGCTGAGCCTGCGGGAGGAAGACGTGCTGCGCGGGCTCTGCAAGGGCCTCAGCAATCAGGAAATTGCCGATCAGCTGCACCTCTCGATCGAAACCACCAAGCACTGCGTCACCGGACTGCTGCGCAAACTCGATGCCAAAAGCCGCACCCAGGCGGTGCTGATTGCCTTTCAGCGCAACCTGGTGGATCCACCGCTGCCGATTCCCCGCTGGACCCCCTCGACCTGAAAGAACCCGCTCGGTGCCAGAACAACCAGATGCGCCAATTGCGCTGACGCAGCCCCTGCAACCTCGTTAAGGTCAGCCCATCTCTGCTGAGCAGCATGCCCCGCAGCCACTGGTTGGATCCCCTGGCCAGGCGGGTACTGCAGGCCACCGGACAGCTGCCAGCACCACCCCGGCCGGCCCCAGCGCAACCTTTACCAACCGTGCCCGAGCCGCCGGCTTGGGTGATGGATGTGAACCGGGCCAGCCGCGATCAGTGGCTGCAACTGCCCGGCTGCAGCCAGGACACAGCCGATCTGCTGGTGCGGCTGCAGCGGGGTGGGGTGCAATTCGCCAGTGCCGATGATCTGTTCCGGCTGCTGGAGCTGCCGAGTGATCTGGTCAGGCTCTGGACCCCCCATCTGCTCTTCCAGTGGCACGGCGATGCCCCACCGCAGCCCCAGGCCGCTCCCCTCGACCTCAACAACGCCAGCGCCGATCAGCTGGCGCTGCTGGGCTGGTCCGAACAACGGCTGGCCAACCTGATGCGCGAACGCCGCCGCGCCGGTTTCAAGGATCTGGCCGATCTGCAGGAGCGGCTCTGCCTGCCCGCCAGCAGCGTGGAAGCCCTGATCGGCCGGGTGAGTTTCGGCAGCCGCCCCGCCGGGCCCAGCCTGCCGCTGCCCTGATGCAGGGGGATCTGTTCTCCACCGGTGCGCTGGCCTTCAACAACGGGCCCGACCTGCCCCTGCAACGGGAACAGCTGCTCGCCTGGCAAGCGCGGCTTCATGCCCATCAGGCGCCGCTGTTCCGCGGCGAAAGCGCCAGTACGGCCCAGGGGGATCTGTTCTGTGCCAGCCCCGATGACGCTGCGGCAACCATCGATCCACTGGCCCTGACCCCCCTGGCGATGAGTTTCTGGCGCTGGCCGGAACCGTCCCACCGCGGAGCAGCGATTTATCTGGTGATGGACAGGCCAGCCCAGCTGGAGCAGCCGCTTCTGCTTTATGTGGGCGAAACCCTGGCGGCCGAGCGCCGCTGGAAAGGTGATCACGACTGCAAGGCCTACCTCGCCGCCTACGGCGAAGCCCTACAGCGCTGTGAGCTGAGCGCCCAGCTGAGCATCCGCTTCAGCTGCGATGTGCCCCGGGCCACCCGCGCCCGGCGGGCCCTGGAACAACAGCTGATCCAACGCTGGTGGCCGCCGTTCAACAAGGAAACCCGCCAGCGCTGGGCCACCCCCTTCACCGCAGAGCTCTGAGGGCCGAGGGCGTCGCACAGGATCGCTACGCTCATCCTTTGCTGACGCGTCCACCCATGCGCTTCTCCCTGTCCTCCGCCGGTTTGCAGGAGTGGAACGGCGATGTGCTGGCGGTGGGGCTGCCCCAGGGCGATGTCGATGCCACGCCAACGGCCCTTGAACAACGCTTTGCCGGCATTACCGAGGCCCTCAAGCAGCAGGAGTTCAAAGGCAAGCCCGGGGATCAACTGGTGATCACGCCCCTGGGCGGCGGCCCGCAGCGCCTGGTGGTGCTGGGCCTGGGCGAGAGCGATGGGATCGACGCCGAGCGCCTGCGCGGCGCCGCCGCCCGGGCCGCCAAGGCCGCCATCGGTTGTGAAGGCAGCCTCGGCCTGCACCTGCCCTGGGCGGGAACCGATGCCACAGAAGCCGCCCGCATCTGTGCTGAAGCGGTGCGGCTCTGCCTCTACAAAGACCAGCGCTTCCGCAAGGAGCCGGACCCACGCCGGATCCCCGAGGCCCTGGAGCTGATCGACCTCAACCCCGCCGCCGAAAGCGGCTTTGCGGCCGTCAATGCCACCTGCGCCGGTGTGGAACTGGCCCGGGAGCTGGTGGCAGCCCCTCCGAACGTGGTCACCCCAGCAGCCCTCGCCGACACGGCCGCTGGCATCGCCAAGGACCACGGCCTTGAACTCAAGGTGCTCGAGCGCAGCGACTGCGAAGCCAAGGGCATGGGGGCCTTCCTGGCGGTGAGCCAGGGCTCCGACCTGCCCCCCAAGTTCATCCACCTGATCTATCGCCCCGAGGGCGAGGTAAAACGCCGCGTTGCCCTGGTGGGCAAAGGCCTCACCTTCGATTCCGGCGGTTACAACCTCAAGGTGGGGGCCGCCCAGATCGACATGATGAAGTTCGACATGGGCGGCAGTGCCGCTGTGATCGGTGCCATGCGCAGCATCGCCGAACTCAAGCCGGTCGGCGTTGAGGTGCACATGGTGGTGGCCTCCTGCGAAAACATGGTGAACGGCTCCGCCGTCCACCCCGGCGACATCGTCACGGCCGCCAACGGCATGACGATTGAGATCAACAACACCGACGCCGAAGGCCGCCTCACCCTGGCCGATGCCCTGCTCTACGCCTGTGAGCAGAAGCCCGATGCCGTGGTGGATCTGGCCACCCTCACCGGAGCCTGCGTGATTGCTCTGGGGGATGAGATGGCCGGGCTCTGGTCCAACAATGACGATCTGGCGGAGGCCCTCGATGCCGCTGCTCAGACGGGCGGTGAAGGGCTCTGGCGCATGCCACTGCGGCAGTCCTACAGGGATGGATTGAAGTCGTTGCTGGCCGACATGAAGAACACCGGCCCGCGGCCCGGTGGTTCGATCACAGCGGCCCTTTTCCTCAAGGAGTTCGTGGCCAAAGACACCGCCTGGGCCCACATCGACATCGCCGGCCCGGTGTGGAGTGACAAGGGCAAAGGGGTCAATCCCGCTGGTGCCACCGGCTACGGCGTGCGCACCCTGGTGAACTGGGTGCTGGCCCAGTCATGAGCCGCTCCCCGGTGCGCTGGTACATCAAGGCCCAGTTGGGGGTGCTGCTGCTCCCGGTGGGCCTCTGCCTGTTCGGCGAGGCGGTGAGCCGCAAGGTGGTTCAGATGCTGGGCAAGGACGCAGGCCCCTGGTTCTGGTACGGAACCCTCAGCCTGATCTGCATCAACGCCGGCATCGGCCTGATGATCGACAGCGGGCTGACCCGAGGCTTTCCAGGGCGACGTCAGAGCTGATCAGGTCGCAGGGTCAGATCAAAACAGCCAATAAGGACGAAACAACCCGTCAGGAGGCAACAGCCTGCAATTCGAGTGTGCGGTCTGGGGTTTCCAATGCATGAATCTGCCACCGTGCTCGCTCGGAGCAGGTTTCCAACACCCGATCAAGATCATCCGATGCGTGCTTCGGCGACGCGTAGGGACCGATATGACGGGTACCAAGACCATCCTTAATGGTCAGCAGATACATACAACCCTCCTCTCACCGCCTGATCGTAAGCATGTGCTGAAGCATCGTCGATGGCCGGAAACCCGTCTGTTCACTGAGAACTTGCTGAATCAATCAGGTTGCCGCGCTTAATCTTTTCAACAGGTTGGATGTTGGTTTCTTAAGGAATTCGACCAAATTTGATCAAGTAACGGCCGGCGCAATCCCCTGGAGCGATACGGGGTATCGCTCCATTTCATCGGGCTCAGTTGGCTTCAGTGACAGCCGCTGGAGCAGCAGACCTGCCAGACATCTCACGCAGAGAGCCAGCAGCGCAAAGGGTTGAAAGCGCGATCGCAACCAGGGCGGCGCTGTTGATCAGCTTGAGCGCGACGGGCAGATGGGTGTTGACCATCTCGCGGACGTTTGCCATGAAAAAAGTTTATAGTGAACATATTGCGGCCCCTGTCAACGCAGCGAGGGCGCCCGGAGAGCCCGGCCTTTTTGTCGCAATGGAGACGACCAGCCACGGGAGCCCAGGCCATCCTGCGGGGGCTTCTCTCGGTGAAGGGGCAACGCGTCGAGCGAGGGTGCCTAGGGAACACCCCCTCTTTTTTTGGGCATCAGGCCACAAGAACAAGGGCGACGTTGAGAATCGCCAACCCCACCAGGAACACCGCCGCCAGCAACGCGGCTTCAGGGAAGAACTTGGCAATCACAAAACCCACCCCAAGAAACACCGAGGAGATCACGATGGCGGTGAGATCCGATCCCATCGGCGAATGCTGACTGGCTCGCCCACAGCATGCCGGGATCTCCCTTGGACCGTGGCTTGCCTCCATCCGACTACCCAACAAAAAGCCCCTGCCCTTGAAAGGGGGCAGGGGCAGGAACCAACGGGTGCTTCGGGCTACTTGGTGTAGGTGACGCCCCGGTAGGTGAGGGTGCGGCGGCTTTCGCCAATAAGTTCCTGGCGGCAGGTGTTGTAGTGCTCGCGGCGGTAGGTCAATTCAACGCAGGCTTTGGGCGTGACTGGAGCTACTGCGTAGGTGTGGCCTCGATAGAGAAGTGCAGTCATTGGATGTTCCTCGAAGAAATCCAAGTCCCCGTTCCATGGCTTGGAGCATCTGCGCCCCCTCAAGAGGGGGTGAACGTTTTGTAGCAACTGCTACAAACTACTTATAAGGCAGCCGCCGAGCCCGTGTCGTTCGCGCGAATACATATCGCCCCTTGACCAAGGCCCCACTCGATCAACAGCCCGAAGAGACAGGCGCACTGGCGGACCATCCATCCATCGACCAGATCACATCCGAGACCGCGTCGGCATTGATCCATTTGATGACGCCCGTATCCACGTCAGCCACCTGAAACAGCGACGGAAGCCTGGGGTGGCGCGCACTTCCCTCGCAGAAGAGCACCTGTCCCATCCACCAATCCCCTTGATCGAGCTGGTCTCCAGCAACGATCACAAAGTGCCCTGGGCGGACGTGGAGAAAGGGAGCCTCCGCCTTCACCGCGAGATCACCGTGATCAACCGACATGAGCCACCCAGGAACCAGTACACCTGTACTCATAGCCATGGCGATACATGTTTGGCAAGCCTTCAATCGCGCTGGCGTTGAAGCACAGACGTGTTGCCAGACACTGACGTAAGCACTTTTGCTCCCTGGACGTTGACCCGTGGGCGCCTAGGTTTCGACAGTCTTCAGACCCGTAGGCCCCCTTTCGATCGCACAAGGCCCTGAGCCTGCCGCCGTCGAGAACGCCAATCGATGACTGACCGCACTCTCAGCATTTCCGATGCCCTGCGCGAAGCGCAGCTGCAGCGCCTGGAAGCCTCCCTGGCCTGCAAGGCGGCATCCAAGCCTCAGGCCACGACACAGCCAGCAAAAGAGAGAGACAAGGACGCCAAAGCAAGCGACTGATCGCAACAGTCCCCACGCATTCCTTGATCAGATCGGCATATTGAGGAGCATCCGGCAGTTGCCGGTGTCCTCAAGTGCTGTGCTGTGGAGTCGCTGCTCTCGATCCTGTTGGGCGTCGCCCTCGCGTGGGCGATCACGCGGGTGATCATCTGGCTGAGCGACCGTGCCCGCATCCGGGGGCGCTCTGCCGAGGAATGAGGCTGCAGCAGCCCTACTTCCCCCAGGCGTTACCGGAGCGAGCGTTGTTGCCCCAGACGCTGTCGAGTCTGCGGTCACGACCGCAGCTGAACCGGTAGAAGTTGTATTTGACGAAGTTGTTCTCCGCGTAGTTCTGGTGGTATCCCTCGGCGGGCCAGAAGCGAGTCGCCTGCCGGAGCTCCACCTTCAAAGCAGACCGGGGTTGTCCGAGCTCACGGGCCGCCGCCGCCGCACTGGCTTCGGCCGCCTGAGCCTGGGCCTCATCAGCCGTGAAGATCACCGGCCGGTAGGAATCGCCGCGGTCGCAGAACTGGCCGCCGCCATCGAGGGGATCCACATTGCGCCAGTAGCTGCGCAGCAGCTCCGCGTAGCTGATCTGATCCGGATCAAAGCGCACCTGCACCGCTTCCTGATGCCCCGTCGTCTCACTGCTCACCTGCCGGTAGGTGGGGCGCTCCAGCTGCCCGCCGCTGTAGCCGCTCACGGCATCACGCACCCCGGGAAGATGTTCCAGGTCGTGCTCCATGCACCAGAAACAGCCACCGGCAAAGACTGCCGTCTGCAGCTCAGCCATGGCGCGCTGGGGCCAGCTGAGCAGCATCAGGCAGGTGAACAACAACAGCAGGGTTCGTTTCATCCGATCACCTGATCAAAGATGGCCTTGGCCGCCCGCTCGGTGACCCCAGGAGCACCCAGGGTGGTCCGAAGCCGTGCGTATCCCTCCAGCATGGCCCGGCGCTCTGGGGTGTCAGTCAGAAGAGGAAGCGCCCTCTCCACCAGAGCTTCGGCCGTGAGTTCGTCCTGGAGCAGCTCCGGCACCAACCGCTGCTTGAGCAACAGATTCACCGGCGAGATGTGATCCACCTGGAAGCGCAGCACGTGGCGGGCAACCCAGGCCGTCAGTCGGCTCACGCGGTACCCCACCACCTGGGGAACCCCCTGCAGGGCCAGCTCCAGGTTCACCGTGCCGGATTTGCCCAAGGCGAGATCCGCCGCCGCACAGAAGGTGGTCTTCAACCCATCCGCTTCAGCGGCAGGAATCACCCGGGCGTGGCGCACACCGGCTTCCTGCAGCGCTGCAGCCAGGGGGGCTTCGAACTGCGCAAGCCCAGCGGGCAGCAGCACCTGAAGATCAGGGTGGCGTTGCTGCAACAGGGCTGCTGCCTGGGCCAACGGGGGCATCAGGTAACGCAACTCCTGGGGGCGCGAGGCTGGAAGCAGCAACAACACCGGCGCTTCAGGATCCAGACCCAGTTGACGGCGGGCGGTGGCGCGATCGGGCAGGTTCTGGAAGCTGTCCAGCAGGGGATGGCCCACCCAGCTCACATCCGCACCGCGGGCGGCATAGAACTCGGCCTCCGCCGGGAAGATCGCCAGGATCCTGTCGGTGAATTCAATCAATCGAGTGCTGCTGCCATCGCCAAAGCGCCAGGCCCATTCCTGGGGGGCGATGTAATAGGTGATCGGCAGCTCGGGTTGCTGGCGCCGCAGCCGCGTGCCCAAGCGCACATTGGCCCCGACATAGTCGATCAGCACCACCCCATCAAGGGGCCGGTCCTCCAACAGCGCATCCACCCGGGCCTGTTGCCGCAGCGTGGGAAGAATCAAGGGAAGGGCCTCCCACAGGCCGATCGCCCCCATCGGCGCGGTGTCGGCGATCAACACGGCACCCGCTGCCTCCATGCGCGGGCCACCCAGAGCCAGCACCTCCAGCTCAAGTCCCCGTCGTTCCGCCTCCAACCACAAGGCGCGAATCAACAGGCTGCCCTGCAGATCACCGGAGACCTCCCCGGTGCTGATCAGCAGCCGAACCATCAGCGGCCCTGCACCGGCATCGGCCCCCGTCGACCCTGACCCGTGGAGGCTTCCAGGAACCGGCAGAAGTGCTCAGCCGCCGGCAGCAAGGGCTGGCTTCTGGCCTGCTGAAGCGCATCGGCAATCACGAGGTCAGAGCGATACATCAGGGTCCAGATCTCCTGAAGCTGCTTGAGTTCAGCGCCGTCATGGTTGGCAGCCAGGCCACGGCGCCGAAGGCCCACACGGTTTAAACCCCGCACGCGGCCCGGATGGCCTTCGACCAGGCAATAGGGGGGAACATCTCGGTCGACGCGGGTCATCCCGCCCACCATCGCCATCCCACCGATGTGAACAAACTGGTGAATGCCCAGACAGCCACCGATTACTGCACGGTCTTCGATCACCACGTGGCCCGCCACCTGAATGGCGTTGGACATCACGATGTTGTTGCCAAGATCGCAGTTGTGGCCCAGATGGCAATAAGCCATCAGCAGGTTGCCGTTGCCGATGCGGGTCACCTCACCCTCTTCGGTAGCGCGGTTGATCGTCACGCATTCCCGCAGGGTGTTTCCATCACCGATCAACACTTCGGTATTGGCACCGCGGTACTTGAGATCCTGCGGCGGAAGCCCAAGGCAGGCACCCGGGTAGACCTTGTTGTCACGGCCCAGGGTCAGCCGGCCATCCAAGACGGCATGGGGACCGATCCAGGTGTTCTCACCGATCACCACCTCAGGGCCGACCACCGCACCCGGGCCGATGACCACGCCGGAGGCCAGCTCAGACTTCGGGTCCACCACCGCCGTGGGATGGATCTGCTGTGACGCCGTTTGCTGCAACATCCCTCTCAGTCCACGAGGGAGAACATCAATTCCCCAGAGCAGGCCAGATCGCCATCCACCGTGGCCTCCGCCTTCACCTTGCCGAAACGGTTGCGCTTGAGGCTGAGCAGTTCACAGCGGATCACCAGCTGATCTCCAGGAACCACGGGGCGCCGGAAGCGTACCCCGTCAATACCGGCAAAAACGAACAGTCCCTTCGGCAGATCGGGCATCTGGGTCACGATCAGACCACCCACCTGCGCCATCGCCTCGACAATCAGCACCCCTGGCATCAGGGGACGCTCAGGGAAATGCCCCTGAAACTGGGGCTCGTTCATCGTCACGTTCTTGATCGCCGTGGCGGAAACCCCGGGCTCATGGGCGATGACCCGATCCACCAGCGCGAAGGGATAACGGTGCGGGAGCAAACCGGCGATCTGCTCGCTGGTGAGCACGACTTTTGAGGTGGTGGATTCAGTCACAAAGCGGCTGCGAGATCAGTGTGAAGACCATGGGATCCCTTGTACACAAGAACCTGTGCCTGGGGAAAACCGACGAGGGCCAAGTCGCCGATTAAGTCCAAGAGCTTATGGCGCACTGGTTCATCCTCGAACCGCAGCGGTGGATTCATCCACTGATCACCGTCACAGACCAGGGCATTGTCCAGAGCTCCACCCTGGATCAATCCCGCAGCGCGCAGCTGCTCCACCTGCTCCCTGAACCCAAAGGTGCGTGCTGGAGCGATCTCATCGACGAAACGTTGGGGCGTGAGCTCCAAGGCGAATTGCTGTCGCCCGATGGCCGCCTGCGGGAAATCGATGATGCCAACAACACCAAAGCAATCGGCCGGAGTGGCGGTGATCACACTGTTGCCGCGGGTGCGCAGCAGTGGTTGCTTCAGACGCGGTGCAGCCGGCCGCGGGGTGGCCGCCGGCACCAACCCAGCGGTGGCAATGGCCTCCACCCAACCAAGCGCTGAGCCATCCAGAAGGGGTACTTCATGGCCGTTGAGGCCAATCTCCACATGGCTGAGCCCACAACCGGCCAAAGCGGCCAGCAGATGTTCGACGGTGGCCACCTTGCTGGATCCCAAATCCAAGGTTGTGCACAACTGGCTGTCGCGCACCTGATCCGGCCGCAGCAGGATCGGCTGCTCCATCCCCGGCAAACGCATGTGGAAGCCCGGCTGATCCGTCGGCCGAAGCTCCACCGTGGCCTCAGCTCCACTGTGGAGGCCAATACCAGAGCGTGATGTTTGCTCCGCCAGTGTCCAACCAGCGGAGTAGTCCTGGGGCCAGCTGGTCACTAGAACTTCCAGCCCACGCCCAGATTGAAGCGATAGTCGGATAAAAAGTCTTTGGTGGCCACCTCCAAGCGGATTGGGCCGACTGGGGTGGTCACGATCACTCCAGTACCAACAGAGACACCAGAACCGTCCTTATCTAGAAGCAGACCGGGTTTGCCAGGCACATCCTCCTGAGTGCCGAAATCAGTACCAGCATCCATGAACAATTCACCAGAGAAAATACTGATCAAGGGGAAGCGGTACTCGATCGTCAATTCACTGAAGGCCTTGGAAACAGCTAGATCGCAGTCGTACCAACCACGAATCGAGTTGGAGCCGCCCATGCAGAACGCCTCGTAAGGGGGTGCTTCACCCATGAGGAGGCCACCCTTAACCTGCAAACCAATGGCCTGCGGGCAATCCGCCTGCTCACCGGGCTTGGGTCGACAGCTCTTATGAAGCTTTAGCCAGTCCACTGGGAAGAACTGCGTGTAGCTGGCCCGCAACCGGTTGAAGGTGGGAGAGTCGTTATTGATTCCCACGAATTGCTCAGTTCCGGCTGAGAAAAACCGCCCGACGGTGGGATTGCGAGGATTGTTGAGCGTGTTGTAGGTAGTAGCAAAACGAGCCCCAATGAGGGTGTTGCTATCTGCGCAGTTGTACGAAACGCAAATAATTTCATCTTTGCCGACCTCACCATTCCCTTCACTCCGCTTTTTGGAGGAGACGGCGTAAGGCCTTGAATCACCTGCAAAATTGATTGGCCGCACTTCAGCAAAAGACATGCCGGCCACAACATTCCATTTGGCATCTTTGTACGGATCACCACCGTTCAAAGGCCGGGCGAAGGAGAAGCTGCCGCCAGTCTTGCGCAGGACCACTGTGTCGCCCTCGTAGTCGAACCAACTGCGATTCGGATAAGCGGCTTGCGCCAAATTCACATCATCAGGAGCTGCAACACCTCCCGTAAAGTTATAAATATTGCCTATTTCATAAGCTGAATTAGAGCCGTTATTGGCATATTCCTTTGCCGCACGGATGTTGCCATTGTCTTCGCTCTGGAAGACCTGAGGCACCTGCTGACTCAAGAAGACAGACGTGCGGAAGCTCGTGCGGTGCTTATCGCCGTAGATCCAGGGGTCCGAGAAGTTGAGGTTGGCGAGCCCACCGTATTGCCCGTAGGTGATGTTGGTGCCCAAATTCCAAGCTCTGCCAAGGAAATTGGTTTCCTGCAACTGCACCTGCCCAAACACACCCTGGCCTTGGCTGTAGCCAAGACCACCGGAGAGCTGTCCGGTGGACTGCTCAACGATGCCAAGAACAATCACAACATCTCCAGGCTGCGCGGGCACTGGCCGCAACGTCACCTTGACATCACTGAACAGCTGGGTTCCGTACAACCGTTTGATGTCTCGCTCCAGCTGGTTGCGATTGAAGGGATCACCAGGCTGAATAGAAACCTCTCGGGTGATCACCCACTCCCTGGTTTTGCCGCGGATGGGATTGCCGTTCTCATCGGTGTCATCACCATCTTGGGTGAGGAATTTCACCTCGACGCCAGACACCTTGCCCTGCAGAAGTTTCAGCGTGACCAAACCCTCAGGGCTGACCCGTTGCGGACCGGACACCCGCGCCAGGGAATAGCCCTGACCGGCCACTGAAGCCTGCAGGGCCTTCATCCGCTGCTGCAGATCGTTGAGGTTCAGCGTGCGGCCGTAATCGGAGGCAAACGTCTCCTCAATCAGCTCATCCGAGAGGAGATTCTCCTCATCACCGTTGATCTCCACGGCACTCAGCGGAGGGAAGGGCTCCACCTGCACAACCACTTGAACCCCGAGCGGTCCGTTCTGAGGAACGATCCGCACATCCGAGAACCAACCTGTGGCCTGAATGCCATTCAGATCGTTCTGCAGCTCCTCGCGGGTCACACGCATCCCCGGACGCACCTGCATGGCGTCGTAGGTGGAGATCTGAAGACGTTCCTCTTCCGGGTGGCCCTCGAGGCCCTCAATCAACACCTCGGAGATCAGCACCCGGGGCTCTTCCGCCAGGGTGTCTTCACTCTCAGCAGCTTGATTTCCAGGTATGGCCACCTGAGCCATCACAGGTGGAGCGACCAAGGGGATCCCCAGCATCAGACCCAAAACCGTGCCACGAACAGCAACCGAGGAGCGGCGGGACGAACGGCGGATCATCAAGACGCAGGCTGGGCCGAAGCCACAAATAGGTGCGCCGACCTTACAGGCAGTTGCGGGGGTTGGGGCAGCTGCTTTGCACCCGTTTAAGGACCTCCCCGTAGGCCTCCATCACCCCACCGAGATCCTTGCGGAAACGGTCCTTGTCCAAAATCCGGTCTTCGGCATTGCTCCTGCGGCGATCCCAGAGCCTGCAGGTGTCAGGGCTGATCTCATCGGCGAGCAGGAGTGTTCCGTCCGCAGCCAGCCCCAACTCCAGCTTGAAATCCACCAGTTGCAGATCAAGCCCCTCAAAGAACGGCAGAAGCACGGCATTCACCCGGCGGGCCAATTGTTCAATCGCTGACAGTCGTGCTGGGTCTGCCACACCAAGCAGCTGCACGCGCGCTTCCGTAAGCAAGGGATCGCCCAGGGAATCGTCCTTGTAATAGAGATCCAGCAGGGCGGGTTCGATGGATGTGCCCTCCGCGATCGGCGTCTGACGGCACAGCGATCCAGTGGCGGTGTTGCGCAGAACCACCTCCAGGGGAATGATCTCCACCCGTCGCACCAGCATCCAGGTCTCCCCGGCCAGACCGCAGTAATGGGTCGGCACGCCCTCACGCTCGAGCAGCTCGAACAACCGCGCTGAGATCTGGCAGTTCAGCCGACCTTTGTCGTCCAGCTGAGCTTTCTTCTGGGCATTGAAGGCGGTGGCGTCGTTCTTGAACTCCACCAGCACCCGGTCGGGATCCGCGCTGGCGAACACCCGCTTGGCCTTGCCTTCGTAAAGCAGCTCTCCGTGATCGGGCGTCATGGCGACGGTGCAACGGCTGATGGTCTTACATCAGCATGGCCTCCGGGATCCCGCGGTGATCGCAGCAGGGGATCGGGTTCGGCCTCCGGCTGCAGTTGCTGGAGCGCATAACGATCATCGAGAACAGTGGCCAGCCGTTGGATCCGCTGCCGCGGCCGCGCGCCATCGCCCCCAGCCGCCAACTGCAGTTGCAGCTGTTGGTGCAGCAGGTCCATGGCCAGTCCCCAGGCCTCCGCTGCCGCGGCTTGGTCCAAGGCGGTTTCCAGGAGCTGATCGGCCTGCTCGAACTGATCGGCATCGAGCCATTGCGCCGCCCGCGCCAGTCGTTTCGCCCCCTGAACGCCCGTCAGATCGCCCAACAGCTGCAGCTCCACAGCCACAGCGTTGTGACCCAGAGCCGCTTCATGCCAAGCCAACTGATCGAGCCCATTGCCCTGATCCGACAACGGCTTTCCAGGGAACAGAGGCGCATCCAGGGCTTTCAAATTGCCATCCACCAAACGGCGCAGCGCCAAAGCCGCCTGGCGGTGATCCAGGGCCGCTGCAGCAGCACGCCAGCGCAACAACAACCACTGACGCCGTTCATCACCAACGCGGGGGATGTAGCGGTTGAGCACCACGGCCGCAGCTTCGGGGGCACCGCAGATCATCAGGGCTTCGGCGTTCGCCAGCACCAGCTCCAAGGAATCGATCACCGGATGCAGCTCCAGCAGCCGATCGCGCAAGGCCTGGCGACGGCCGTCGGAGTTGGCGATGCGGGGGTTGAGACAAGCCTGCTCCGCCGCGGCCAGATCCATCTCAGCGAGAACGCTCTGAAAGCGTTCCTCGCGCATCACCTGCGGATCCGGGGCTGCCGTGACAGCAGCCAGAAGGGTGAGGGCGAAGGGGAAAAGGGGAGTCCCCATGGCGGGCTGCGGTCTACAAAGGAAAACCTACGAGGCCCAAACCGTTCCTCCCGCAACCATGGCCATGTCGTCCACCCGTCCCACCACGCTGCCCGCCCTCCAACGTGCCCTCGTCGTCGGTGGCGGCGGCAGGGAACAGGCCCTGGCCTGGGCCCTGGGCCGTTGTCCGGGCCTGGACACGGTCTGGATCACCCCTGGCAACGGCGGCACGGAAGGCAGCGCCATGGCGGTGGGCGAAACCGATAGCGCTGGGTTGATCGCGCTGTGCCAGCAGAACGGCGTCGACCTGGTGGTGGTGGGTCCAGAAGCGCCGCTGGCCGCCGGCGTTGCCGATGCCCTGCGCGATGCAGGCTTTGCCGTGTTCGGCCCGGGAGCGGAGGGGGCCCAGCTCGAGGCGAGCAAAGCCTGGGCCAAGCAGCTGATGCAGGAGGCGGAGGTCCCCACCGCTGGCCACTGGGCGGTGAGCAGTGAAGCCGAGGCTCTGGCGGTGTTGCAGGAGGTGCAACGGCCTCTGGTGGTTAAGGCCGATGGCTTGGCCGCCGGCAAGGGCGTCACGGTGGCGGACAGCGTGGAGGAATCGGAAACCGCCATCCGCGAAGCCTTTGAAGGGCGTTTCGGTGCCGCCGGCTCCCAGCTGGTGCTGGAGGAGCGGATGGAGGGCCCTGAAGTGTCGGTGTTCGCCCTCTGCGATGGGGAGCGGATGGTGCTGTTGCCCCCAGCGCAGGACCACAAACGGCTCAAGGACGGTGATCGCGGACCCAACACCGGCGGCATGGGCGCCTATGCCCCCGCCCCGCTTCTAGATGCCGAGGGCCTCGAGGAAGTGCGCCGCATCGTGCTCGAGCCCACCTTGAAGGCCCTGCGCCAACGGGGCATCGATTACCGCGGTGTGATCTACGCCGGTCTGATGATCACGGCCGATGGGCCCCAGGTGATTGAATTCAACTGTCGCTTCGGCGATCCCGAATGCCAGACCTTGATGCCCCTGCTCGGCCCTGAGCTCGGCGCCGTGCTGCAGGCCTGTGCCCTGGGACGCCTCGATCTGGCCCCGCAACTGAGCATCGCCGAACGCTGCAGTGCCTGCGTTGTGGCGGCCGCCGAGGGCTACCCGGAGGCCCCCCGCAAAGGCGATGCGATTCGCATCGACCTCGCCCCCAGCCCCAACCATCAGCTGTTCCATGCCGGCACCCGCCGCGACAGCTCCGGCGAACTGCTCACCGCAGGGGGCCGGGTGCTGGCCGTCGTCGCCCAGGGCGATGACTTCGATGCCGCCTTTGCCGGGGCCTACAACGGCCTCAATCAGCTGGATTACGCCGGAATCACCTACCGTCGTGACATCGGCCATCAGGTGCGCTCGGGCGGATGAGCAGCGGCAGTGGAGCAGCAATCGCTGATTGGGCGCTTCCCCCCAATGGCAAGCCGCCGGGGGACGACCAGAACCTCTGGGACCGCATCACCGCCTGGTGGGCGGAATTCACCCTCCAGACCAAGCTGCTGGCGATTGCCACCCTGGTGGTGAGCCTGATGATGACGGGCATCACCTTCTTCGCGCTGAACGGAATTCAGCGCGATGCCGTGATGAACGACACGCGCTACGCCCGGGATCTGGGCCTGCTGCTGGCCGGCAATGTCACTGAGCTGGTGGCGCAGGGCCAGGACCGTGAGCTGGCCAACGTGGCCGAAAAGTTCTGGCGTTCCAGCCGCAGCGTCCGCTACATCTTCTTCGCCGACCCCGAAGGCGTCGTCTACCTGGGAATCCCGATCAGCGGAACCCCCAGCAGTGGCGATGGAGAGCTTCGTCTCAACCGACGACTGGAGCTGCCCGAGGAGCTGCGTCGACGCCCCCAGAACCCCCTGGTACGACAACACCTCACGCCCCAGGGTGCCGTCACCGATGTGTTCGTCCCCCTGATCCGCGGGGGTCAGTACTACGGCGTTCTCGGCCTTGGGGTGAACCCGAATGAGACGGCCCTGGCCAGCGCAGCCCTCACCCGGGAGGTGACCGTGGCCGTGTTCATCTCGATCTGGGTGCTGGTGATCCTGGGCGCGGTGTTCAACGCCCTCACCATCACCCGCCCGGTGAAGGAGCTGCTACGCGGGGTGCGCTCCGTCGCCTCCGGCAACTTCGGTGCCCGGGTTGACCTGCCAGTTGGTGGGGAACTGGGGGAACTGCTCACCGGCTTCAACGCCATGGCCTCCCAGCTCGAGGCCTATGACGAGGCCAACATCGAGGAGCTCACCGCCGCCCAGGTGAAGCAGCAGTCGTTGATCGCCACCATGGCCGACGGCGCCATGCTGCTGGATGCCGACGGCCGCATCGTGCTGGCCAATCCCACGGCACGGCGTCTGTTCCGCTGGGAAGGGCGCAGCCTGGAAGGCCAGGAGCTGGTAGGAGAACTGCCGGAACTGCTGGCCATCGAACTGCACAGTCCCCTCGATTCCCTGCTCGGTGGCGCGGCCGACAGTGAAGACCTGCGCTGCAGCGTGGGGGAACCGGCCCGCACCCTGCGCATCGTTTTGCAAGCGGTGCGTGATGCCAGCGGTGAAACCCTCAAGGGCATCGCCGTCACCATCCAAGACCTCACCCGCGAGGTGGAACTGAATGCGGCCCAGAGCCGCTTCATCAGCAATGTCTCCCATGAACTGCGCACGCCGCTGTTCAACATCAAGAGCTACGTCGAAACCCTGCACGACCTCGGCGATCAGCTCAGCCCCGATGAACAGAAGGAGTTTCTCGGGGTCGCCAACGACGAAACCGATCGACTCACCCGGCTGGTGAACGATGTGCTGGACCTCTCCCGGCTGGAGTCGGGCCGGACGCTGCAGTTCGAACCGATCAGCATGCGCCCGGCCATGGAGCAGACCCTGCGCACCTACCGGCTGAATGCCGAGGATCGCCAGGTGGAACTGGTGCTGGATGTTCCCGAAGAACTGCCCGAGGTGCTGGGCAACTGGGACCTGCTGCTCCAGGTGCTCGACAACCTGGTGGGCAATGCTCTGAAGTTCAGCCGGCCCGGCGGCCCCCTGGCGCTGCGGGCCTATCCCTGGCCCGACGCCTGTTCGGTGGAGGGAACGGCGATCACCAACAGTGATGGACCCACCTGCGCCCTCACCTCACCGCTGCCCAAGCTGAGGGTGGAGATTGCCGACACGGGCTGCGGCATCAGCAGCGCTGATCAGGAACGCATCTTCGATCGCTTCTTCCGGGTCGAGAACGCCGTTCACACGGAAGTGGGCACCGGACTGGGTCTTTCGATCGTGCGCGGGATTCTCGAGAAACACGGCGCCCAGGTTCAGATGGCGAGTGAGCCCGAGGTGGGCACCACCTTCTGGTTCGATCTGCCCCTGGCGGAAGCCGACAAGGATGAGCTGCAACTGCAGGCGGAACGGCGCAGCCGCAACGCCATCGCCGAGGCCGTGGAGCTTTAGATCAGTCCTCGGTGGAGACGCCGCGGGCGATGCGCGACAACTCGCTGCGCTCATCGGTGGTGACCCGATGGGGCACACCGGAAATGATCCGCTCAAAGTTGGAGAAGGAATCCTTGATCTGAGGGCCATTGCCCGTGATCACAAATTCGCGGATGCCCTTGTCGTGCCATGAACCGCGCATCTTGAACACGTTCAGGGCGCGGGCCATCTCCCCGCGGATCTCCACGTACTGCAGCAACAGGATCGTGTCGGTGATCGTGGAGATGTGGGAGTCGGTGATCGAATGGCTGCCCATGAACTCCTCGGAGGTGTTCGTGAAGAAGCCGGCGATCTCCTCCTGCTTGGCGTAGCCGGTCACCCCGATCACGAACTGACGGAAGGCGTTGTGGCTCACACCGCGCGCCAAGGCCGAGAGGGAATCGATCGCCATACGCGACGGTTTGAACTGGCTGATCTCCGTCTTGATGATCTGCAGGTGATCCTCAAGGCCCGTGGATTCGGGGTAGGCGCAAATGATCTTGAGCAGCCCGTCTCGCTCCATCTGCTCGAAGTCGATGCCCCAGCTGGTGCCGTTGCGCAGCAGCTGAGCCCGCGATTCCTCATAGGCAAACAGGATCGCGCGTTCCTTGTTGCGGCAGGCGTCTTCGATGAATTTGGAGACGAGCATCGTCTTGCCCGTTCCGGTGGCGCCGGTGGCGAGGATGATCGAGTCCTTGAAGAAACCTCCGCCGCACATGTCGTCCAGGCGCGGCACGCCGGAACTGACCCGAACGTTGGATGAGCGCTGGGTGAGGCGCATGGCCCCGAGCGGGAAGATGCTGATGCCGTGGGTTCCCATGGTGAAGGGGAACTCGCCCTTCATGTGGGTGGTGCCCCGCAGCTTAAGAATCTCCAGGGTGCGCCGACGCCGCTCCCCTTCGAGCACGTTGCGCAGAATCACCACGTTGTCGGAGACGAATTCCTCAACGCCATAGCGGGCAATCGGGCCGTACTCGTCAATTCGTTCGGTGGTCATCACCGTGGTGACGCCGATTTCCTTGAGCCTTGCAATCAGCCGAAAGATCTCACGGCGCACCACGAACACAGCGTCGTACTGCTGGAACACCGCCGTGATCGAGTCGATGGCGACGCGCTTGGCCTTGTATTTGCGGATGGCGTAGTTGATCCGCTCGATCAAACCGGAGAGATCAAAACTGCCGGCCACGTCCTGGCCGTCCGGATCCGGTGAGGCATCGAGGATGAAGAGCTTGTCCTGCTCAACCATCTCCTGCAGGTTCCAGCCGAAACTGGCGGCGTTGCGCAGGATGTCGAGGGGTGATTCCTCGAAGGTGACGAAGATGCCGGGTTCGTCGAACTGCTTGATGCCGTTGTGGAGGAAGTGCAGCGAAAACACCGTCTTGCCGGTGCCGGACGTGCCGCTGATCAGCGTGCTGCGGCCGATCGGCAGACCGCCCTGGCACACATCATCAAAGCCCTCGATCCCTGTCGGGAGCTTTTGAACCTGCATCTGAGGCTGACCGCTGGTCGGAGGGAACTGCATGGCAACCACCTATGACTTGACCGTAGTGAGCAGGAGATGAACCGTGCTGGAGCGCACCATGTCGCTTAAGGATCTGAAGAAATCGTCGTGTCGGTCTCCTCATCGACCGCATCGATCAAGCTCGAACTGAGCGACGTATCTGACAGCTCGTCGTAAAGCAGATCCAGACCGATCAGCACCCGCTCGCGATCGGAGAGGTCACCGATGATGCGGCGCACCGGCGGAGGAAGAATCTTGGACAACGTCGGCGTTGCCAGGATCTTGTCTTCCTCCGCCAGTTGGGGATTTTTGAGCACATCAATCACCTTGAGGGCATACACCCCCCGGAATTCGGTCTCGAGGATGTTGCGCAGCGTTTTCAACGCCCGCATCGAATTGGGCGTGTTGCCCGCCACGTAGAGCTTGAGGATGTAGGTCTTGCGGGGACTCATGACGACTCCTCCGAGGCATCGAGCTGATCCGTCGGGCGACGTACACGGCTGGAAGCCGTGCCCGACAGAGGAAGGTCCGGCGGAATGGAGCGCCGGTACATCTCACACAGATGCGCCATCACATCAAGAAGCGCAAGGCGGTAATCCTGAAGAAAGTCATGTTTGTGGCCCTCCAGACTCAGTTGTTTCCAGAATTCATCGATGAGATCCACGTGGATCTCAACGGTGCGGGTGATCGGCAGATCACTGAAGAAAGCGGTGTTGACGAAGCTTTCCAGGGCCTGATTGGCCGCGGCCGGATCGCTGAAATAACTCGCCAGCAGGTCCCGATAGGTGCGTTGAAGCGACAGCAGCAGATCCCTGCGCTCCTCGGGGGGCAGGCTGCCCAGGAAGCGCGATGGATCTCGCTTGTAGAAGACCCCTAGGTAGCCGAGTCGCTCCTGCAGGCGATCGGAAAGGTTGCTGACGGCGCGGGAGGAGGAGCTGCTGTCGTCCGTGCGTCCGTCGGCACGACCCTGGCGCAGAAAACGCGAAATGGCCGCATCCACGTTGTATCCCAGCTGGGCCAGCTGGTCGTCGGGCAGATGCAGCTCCTCGGGGTGGTAATCCACCTGCCCCTTCACCTCCCCAACGATCACGGCGGGGAAAAGCAGACCCGCCACCAGCAGTTGCTCCTTGGCTGAAGCATCGAGCAGGCTCTGCTCGAGCACCACAGCGTCGAATTCGTCCTGCCGGGGTCCGAGAACAGCCGCCAAGGTCTCCCCAGAATCAATCGTCAGAACAACAGACTCGTAACGGTTGGCCGGCAGCCAGGGGCGGCAGGCTTCCACTAGGGCTGGGCTGGCCAGCACGAGAGCAACAGTGAGGGCCGGCCTGGCCATCCGGGCATCCGCAGCGTCGAGGTATCTGAATCTTGACGATGGGGCGCGTCAGAGACGAAGATCTTTGTTTGTCTTTCGATTGCGGCTCAGGCCTGAATCGGTTCGCCGAGCCTGAACGCGTCTTTTCACCTTATGGCCGACACCAAACCAGCCGCGGAACAGAGCGGGACCTACGCCATCGTTGAGGCGTCGGGCACACAGATCTGGCTGCAGCCCAACCGCTACTACGACATCGATCGGCTTCAAGCTGAGGTGGATGACACCATCAAGCTTGAGAACGTTCTCCTGGTGAAGGACGGCAAGGGCACCACCCTCGGCCAGCCCTACGTCAAGGACGCGACCGTGTCCCTGAAGGTGATGGCCCACCGCCGCGGTCCCAAGGTGATCGTTTACAAGATGCGCCCCAAAAAGAAAACCCGCCGCAAGAATGGTCACCGGCAGGAACTCACCCGGGTGATGGTTGAGTCCATCTCCGTGGGCGGCAAGGCCATCAGCTGACCTCTCCCCCTCGCTCCATCAACCGCCCCACCAGCATCTCTTCTCATGGCACATAAAAAAGGCACAGGCTCAACCCGTAACGGCCGCGACTCGAACGCCAAACGCCTTGGTGTGAAGGCCTACGGCGGAGAAACCGTCACCGCCGGTTCCATCCTGATCCGCCAGCGCGGCACCTCCGTTCTGCCCGGCGTCAATGTCGGCAAAGGCAAGGACGACACCCTGTTTGCCCTCACCGACGGCATCGTGAAGTTCGAATCGATCCGCCGCGGCCTGCGTAACCGCAAGCGCATCAACATCACTGCAGCGGTCTGAGTTTCAAGGCCAACGTCAATCCAAAGCCCCGATGCCAGCTGGCACCGGGGCTTTTTTGTTGGCAGCTTGTGTTGCCGCAGCCTCAGGAACGCCGGTAGAGCCGAGCCGTGATCAACAGGGGGTGAAACACCTCCAGGAACTGAGCCTGCAGGGTGCGGAAGAACCCATCCACCAGGGCCGGATGATCGAAATGGAAGGGGTACTCGCCCTGATGCCCTTTGAAGAAGTACCAGTTCAGAAGCGCGATGGCCCCGGGGGACATGCGCTGGTGAAACTCCAGCAACTGCGCCGAGGGATCCGGCAGGTGTTCCAGCACATCGAGGCAGACCACCGCATCGAAACGAACATCGCCTGTGCTGCTGAGGTCGCGATGCACCGAGAGCTTGTCCGCCAGCCCCAGGCTTTGCGCCCGTTGCTGAACAAAAGCCTGGTTGTGGGGATTGAGGTCGACAAACCAGACGTGATCGACCTCCGGCAGCGCCGCCGCTGATAGGGCGTGGGTGCCGATGCCACCGCCGAAATCCAGCACCTGGCCATGCACCGCCATGCCCTGCAACCGCAGCGTGTCGGCGATGTAGTCCGCACTGGAGAGGTGCCAGGCCGCCAGCTCCAGCAGGTGTCCCGTGCCCACCGTGTCCTCATAGAAGGCGGTGGCGTCCTCCGGCCGGAACGCACCGGGATGGAGATCCGCCAGGTCGTCGGTGCTGCTGGGCAGACGCTGCTCAAGCTGATCCAGCGTCAAGTCGAGGTAGCGACTGAGGTGTTGCTTGATGCCCAAACCATCCGCCAGGAAAGCGGAGACGTCCACGTCCGTGCTGCTGCGGAGCTGGGGCATGGATGGGCATCAGGGAGCGGCCAACCTACGCAGCCGGCGGAATGCAACAGTCAGGGCACCCCGCTCCAGCCCCGGTGAACGGCCCCTTCGGCTTCGTGGTGATCGACAAGCCCGCAGGCCTCACCTCCCATGCCTGCGTCAGCCGCCTGCGCCGCAGCTACGGCCTCAAGCGCGTGGGCCATGGGGGCACCCTTGATCCTGCCGTCACCGGGGTTCTCCCCATTGCCCTAGGGCCGGCGACCCGATTGCTGCCGTACCTCCCCGGAGAGAAGACCTACACCGGGGTGATTCAGCTGGGCCGGCGCACCAGCAGCGACGATCTGGACGGAGAGCTGCTGGAGCAGCAGGCCTGGCCATCCCTTAGCGAAGCCGAGCTCAACAGCAGCCTGGAGGCGTTCCGGGGCGCGATTGAACAGCGTCCTCCGCAAGTCTCCGCCGTCCATGTGGATGGCGAACGGGCCCACGCCAGGGCACGGCGCGGTGAAGCCATGGATCTGCCGCCACGGGCCGTCACCGTGCACCGGCTGGAGCTGTTGGATTGGAATGCGGCCCTGGGGGAGCTCAGCATCGAGGTGCACTGTTCCGCCGGCACCTACATCCGCTCGATCGCCAGGGATCTGGGGGACCGCATCGGCTGCGGAGGTTGTCTGGCCTCCCTGCGCCGCACCCAAGCCCTGGGGTTCCATGCGCATCAGGCCCATCCCCTGCCGGAGCGAGACGCTGTGCCGCCCGATCCCCTCTCGCCGCTGCTGGCCCTGTGGGCCCTGCCCCGGCGTGATCTCAGCGAAGCCGAGCAGATCGACTGGCGCTGCGGCCGACGCATCGCGATGGATCCAGGGCCTGGAGAGGCGGTGGTGGTGTGCAATGCGGATGGAAGCATGGCCGGCATCGGCCACCGCGAGAGCGAAAGTCTGCTGCGACCCAAGGTGGTCTTCGATGCAGCAGGCTGAAACCAACCGGTCGCTCAGTACTCTCCGAGCGCATCCCGCCCTGCCCTGACGCGATGGCTGGCCACAGCAAATGGTCCCAGATCAAACGCACCAAGGCCGTCGTCGACGCCAAACGTGGTGCGGTGTTCACCCGGCTGGGGCGGGAAATCATGGTGGCGGCCCGTGCCGGAGCCGATCCCGCCGGGAATTTTCAGTTGCGGACGGCCATCAGCAAAGCCCGGGCCGCTGGGGTGCCCGCCTCCAACATCGAGCGGGCCATCGCCAAGGGGTCAGGTCAGGCCGGTGATGGAGCCCAACTCGAGGAGGTGCGCTACGAGGGCTACGGCCCCGGCGGCATGGCGGTGCTGGTGGAAGCGCTCACGGACAACCGCAACCGCACCGCGGCGGATCTGCGGCTGGCCTTCAGCAAGAACGGCGGAAATCTGGGGGAAAACGGCTGCGTGGCCTACCTGTTTGAACACCGCAGCGAAGTGATCCTCAACGCCGGCCCCAACGACGAGGAACGGTTATTGGAAAGCCTCCTGGAGCTGGAGGCCGATGGCTATGAGCTGTTGGACGAATCAGTGATGGTGCACGGCCCCTTTGAGGCCTTGGAGAGCCTTCAGGACGGCTTGCGACGGGCTGACTGGAATGTGCGGGAATGGGGCCATCACTGGTCAGCCCAGACCAGCGTCTCTGTGAACGATCCCGACACCGCCCGCAGCTGCCTCAAGCTGCTGGATGCCCTCGACGGGCTCGACGATGTGCGCAGCGTCAGCGCCAACCTCGATCTCGCCGACGGACTGGAGCTCGACTGACGCCTCCTTGAAGTTTGTCGTCAGCAAATCCGCACCAAAGCTTGAGGCCCTGAGCCCCGATCGACCCCAGCGCTAGGCCGAAGACATCCCTTCTGGAGGATCGCCATGTCCATGAAACAGCTGGAGACGTTCATGTCGCGGGTGCAGAGCAACGACTCGATCCGCGATGAGGTGCAGCGCTGCGGCAAGGACAACTCCTGCGTGGTCAAGGTCGGGGCCAAACACGGCCACAAGTTCTCGCCCGCACACCTGAGCCGCTGGCAAAAGGAACACTGACACCCGACCAGGCCGGCGGCTGGGCTCCCTCAGGGGGACTCAGTCGCCTTCTCCTCCTCGCCATCGGGTGGCTGACGGATCATCCGCGCCAGCATCTCCAACTTGGCGTTTTCCGATTCCGAGGCCCGGGTGGCCATCCAGGCACTGGCCGCCTTCTGCTGGGCCAGCTGCTGCACCAACGCCAGGGCCGTCTCGCGCAACTGCTCAAGGTCCTGACAGTCCTGAATGAAGCGCGTCCAGCGTTCTGCCTCAAAGCTCTGCTCAAGGCGCCGTTCCACGGGGTCGATGCTCATCGCAGCTGCTCTCGGCTGTTCAAGCTAAAGCCGCTGCATCGCACCAGAGCCAGACATTGGGATGGGTCAGCAGCCAGCTGGCGGGCAGCGCAGGATCCGGCTCCCTTAAGTCCAACAACCGCTTGAGGATGCCGGCCTTGGCGGCGCCGGTCACCACCAGATGAATCTCAGCAGCCTCGAGGATCTCCCACAGGCCCAGGGTGATGGCCCGCTGCGGCACAGCCTCAACGCAACCATCGAAGAGCACCGCGTTCTGCTGCCGGGTTGCAGGGGTCAGCTCGACCTCATGGCAGTGCTGATCAGGGGGACAAGGCGGCTCGTTGAAACCCACATGACCATTGCTGCCGAGCCCCAGAAGCTGCAGGCCGATGCCCCCGCAGCCGCTGAGCTGCTCGCCGTAGCGCCGCGCGGCAACCGCTCCGTCAGCGGCAGTGCTGTCGGGCAGGTGCACCGCTGAGGCGGGCAAACCCAGGGGTGCAGCGAGGTGGTGGGTCATGTAGGCCCTGTAGCCCCGGGGATCGTCCGCCGAAAGTCCGAGGTATTCGTCCAGATTGAAGCTGCACCATCGGGCCCGCAGGGCCTCCAGCTCATCGGCAGACCACGACAGCAGCCGTTCCACCAGGGTGCGATAGAGCGGCTCCATCGTGCGTCCCGTGGCGAGGCCCAAGGGCTTCAGGGGATCAGGCCCCTGCCAACTGCACAGATGACGCTCCAGATGGGCCGCCAGAACAGCGCAGAGATCCGTGTCACTGGAATGGCGTTGCAGACGACAGGGAAACCGTGCCAAAGGGCGAAACCGGCATGTCTCTCCAGAGTGGCTTCGTTGGGGGCTTCAGCGCCAGCGATGGGTCGTGGTGCGGCTGGTAGGGAACAACCTCAGCCCCGCGGTAGTAGTGCCGAAGAATCGAGCGGAAGTGAGCCCCCTGCTCCGCCAGACCATGGGCTCCCCACTGACTCATGCCAACGCCATGGCCATAGCCCTGGCCCTTCACCAGCAGCTGGAGTCCGCCAGCGGACCAACGACGCACCGACGTCTTGCTGACCAGCACCGGAGGAGGGGCCACCAATAGGGGCAGCCGTGCTCCCCGCTGGCGAGCCGCCGATGCGGTGATCCGATCAATGCGGGAGCCCGGGCGAGCGGTTGCAGTCACCCGCCGCACCGGAAGCTCCACGGGAGAACGCTGCCCCCCCGCCACCATCTCAAAGTTCACCAGGGTGCTTTTGAGTCCCAACCGCTTGCGCAGCTCGCCGCCGCTGAGCACCAGCGATCCGCGGGGCCCGCGCAAGCGGGCCTCACGCACCCGTCCGCTGGCGGAACGACTCAGCACCTCAACGTCCTGGAGCCCACCGGTTTCGGGCAGCCGCTGACGCAGCCCAGCCGAATCAAACCATTGTTCCCAGCGGTGCACCGGGCTGTGCTGATCGTGATCGGGGACGCTGACCAGATAGGGATGCTGGCGGCGCCAGACCATCCCACTCGCCTCGGTCACCCCGCCAGAACTGCTGTGGAAGACGGCATCGATCAGGCGACCGCCGTGCACGAGCACCAGCGAACGGGTGCTCGCCACCGCCTTGCGTGTGCTCGGCGTTTCCGACTCCACGCCGCGGTACACCTGACTCGCCACCGTGGCCTTCACCTCCCAGGCACCACCGCGACTGCGCTGTTTCAACGCATAGGTGCGCGCGGCCACGGCCTGGGCCTGCAGGGCAGCCAGGGGCCAGCGGTGGGGCATTTCGCTGCCGACAACACTGGCGAGATAGGTCTCAACGCCCAGGCTGTTGACCACCCGCAAGGTGCCGCCGCGGCCGCTGACGCGCAACACACCCCGGTAGCGACGCCCTCCCAACCAGATGCCCCGTGGATCGTCGTTCTGCACCGTCACCAAGGTGCTGGGGGCCAGCCGCATCGATCGGCCATCCACACTGGCGCTCAGGCGGGCCCCTTGAAGGCTGAGCTGCAGCCGCTGTGGCCGTCGCTCGCCGCCGGGGAGTCCCTGCACCCGCAGCGGCAGTGCGCCATCGGAGCGCAGGCTGACCCGGTTGCTCTCCTGCAGCAGCACGCGCATCTGCGGCTCGCGGCCGCGGGCCAGCGCCACCGGTGATGGAGCGATCACAGCGACGAGCACCAGACCGACGGCAACGGAGGCGCGGCGCACGCTGGAGATCAACAGGCGCCCCAGTGTGCCGCCTGTTCCTGGGTTCAGCCAGATGGCAGCATGAGTCCTGAGGAGCACCGGCCTTGCAGGTCACATTTCTCGGTACGAGTTCTGGGGTACCCACCCGGGCCCGCAACGTTTCAGCCGTGGCTCTGCGCTTGCCGCAGCGCTCGGAGATGTGGCTGTTCGACTGCGGCGAGGGAACCCAACATCAGTTTTTACGCAGTGATCTGCGGCTCTCGCAGCTGCGCCGGGTGTTCATCACCCACATGCATGGCGACCACGTGTTCGGCCTGCCTGGTCTGCTCGCCAGCCTCGGGCTCGCCGGCAGCAGCGCCGCAGGGGTGGATCTCTACGGGCCGGACCCGCTGGAGAGTTATCTCAATGGTGTTTTGCGCACCAGCTCCACCCGGATCGGCTATCCCCTCGCTGTCCACAGGGTCCGGAATGCAGCCGAGCAGGGCACGCTGCTGTTCGAGGACGACGACTTCACGGTGCGCTGCACCCCGCTCACCCACCGAGTGCCGGCCTACGCCTACCGGATCGAACAGAAGCCCCTGGCAGGTCGCTTCGACATTGAGAAAGCACGGGAACTGAACATCCCACCCGGCCCCGTGTACGCCCAGTTGAAGCGGGGTGAAACGGTGACCCTGGAGGACGGTCGCAGCATCGACGGCACCAGCCTCTGCGGTGAGGAGCGGCCCGGTGTGAGCGTCGTCTATTGCACCGACACCGTGTTCTGCGAAGCGGCCGTCGAGCTTGCGCGCAGCGCGGATCTGCTGATCCATGAATCCACCTTTGCCCATGGCGAGGCGGAGATGGCGTTCCAGAAACAGCACTCCACCAGCACCATGGCTGCCCAGACGGCCGCCGAAGCGGGTGTGGGGCAGCTGGTGCTCACCCACCTCAGCCCGCGCTACGTGCCGGGCAACCCGGTCACGCCTCAAGACCTGTTGAACGAGGCCAAGGCGATCTTCCCCAACACGCTGCTGGCCAAGGACTTCCTCAGCATTGACGTCAAACCACGCTGCAACAGTTCGTGATCCGGCCACAGAGGGTCACTTCCCCGTGATACAAGAGCTTGGTGCGGTGAATGCGTCACACCCCCTTACCTTCATGGCCTCTGTGTTCTCTTCCTTGCGACGGTCCCTGAAGGGCCTTCTGGTCCTCATCCCGGTGCTGATCGGTTTGGCCGTTATCTCTCCGGCTCAGGCGGCCCAGTGGGACGCTGAGACCCTGACGGTTCCGGCAGATCCCTCCGGCACAGAGGTGACCTTCAGCGATCGTGAAATCGATGCTGGCCGCAAGGTGTTCAACACCAGCTGCGGCACCTGCCACGCCGGCGGCATCACCAAGACCAACCACAACGTGGGCTTGGATCCTGAGACCCTGGCCCTGGCCACCCCGGCCCGCGACAACGTTGAGGCCCTGGTCGACTACATGAAGGACCCCACCTCCTACGACGGTGAGTACAGCATTGCTGACCTGCACCCGAGCATGCGCGACGCTGAGCTCTACCCCGCCATGCGCGATCTCGATGATGAGGATCTGCGCCTGATGGCTGGCTACATCCTGGTGTCGCCCAAAGTCCAGGGCAGTGCCTGGGGTGGCGGCAAGATCTACTTCTGATTAGCTTCTGCCGATCAACTCCAATCAAAATCGTTTGTCCCCGGCGGCCTCAGGTCGTCGGGGCTTTTTGTTGGGGACTCACCTGCTCAGGGGCCATGGAGCTGGGATGGCGGCTGTACCACCACTCCTGCAGATCCCGGCTGAAACGAACGGAGAACAGGGTCAGCACGGTGGGTGTGGGTCGTCCTCCCGGCTGCAGCAGTTCCACGGCGTAGGAGGGGCAACGCCGGGCCGCCAGGTCGGGCACAAACCGCCGTCCGATCCGTCGCCAGCTCGGCTCCTTGCTGCGCCAGGCCAGACGACAGCAGGGCCAAGGCAGTTCTTCGCGATCAAACAACCGGCAACAGGGCCCGATGACGCGAAAGCTGTACTGACCGCCGGGGCTGGTATGAACGCTGCCGGGCTCCAGAAGATCGTCGACTTCGGGGCGGCTCACGGCAGGAGAAGACAAGGGACACGCATGGAAGACGACCAGACCAAAAAAAACCACCCCCGAAGGGGTGGTTGAGGACACGTCCAGTTGAAGGACAGAGGCTCAGTAGAGCTCTTCTTCGGCGTGGGTCTTGATGGTGCAGTCGCTGGTGGGGTAGGCGACGCAGGTCAGCACGAAACCAGCTTCGATCTGGTCGTCGTCCAGGAAGCTCTGGTCGGACTGGTCGACGGTGCCAGCGGTGATCTTGCCGGCGCAGGTGGAGCAAGCGCCAGCGCGGCAGGAGTAGGGGAGGTCGATGCCCTGCTCTTCAGCAGCGTCGAGGATGTACTGGTCGTCGGGCACTTCGATGGTCTTGTTCAGACCTTCGCTCTCGGAGACCAGGGTGACCTTGTAAGAAGCCATGATTGATGAATGCGTACAGGGTTCCGGAAAACCCGGTCCTGCAGAACGCCACATTTTTACTTCAAATAGGTGCTCAACCTGACGATTCCGGGGCCACTGGGGAGGAGGACCAATCGGAGACCCCACTCTGATAAGCCCGGCTTATAGGGCTAGGGCTAGCGGCGGCGGATCTCCAGCAGCCCCCAGCGGCCCTGTGCCGCCTCGGCGGTGACCGACCAGCCCAAGCCCCCCAGCACCTCCTTCAGGCGCGGTGCCTGATCCACCAGGAGCCCACTGAGCAGAGCGCGCCCATCGGGCTGAAGCAGCCCCTCGAAACCCGGGGAGAGGGCTTCAATCACCGGGGCCAGGATGTTGCAGAGCAGCAGATCAGCGCGGCGGGGCGCGAGCAGATCGCTCAGGGTCTCCACAGAACCGAGAGCCACCTGAAGCTCAGCCTCCGATCGGTCGTTGAGGCCGCGGTTGTCTGTTGTGGCACGCACCGCCAGGGAATCGGTGTCAGCGGCCACCACCGACTCCGCCCCCAGACCCAGCGCAGCGAGGCCCAGCACCCCGCTGCCGCAGCCCAGATCAGCCACAAGCGCCCCCAGCAGAGGCGACTGTTCCAACGCCTCCAGGCAGAGCCGGGTGGTGGGGTGACTTCCGGTGCCGAAGGCACTTCCGGGGTCCATCTTGATCACCAGCCGATCGGCATGCTCCGGCGGCACCTCCAGCCAGGCCGGCAGGATCAACATCCCCGTACCGACAGGATCGGCCTGCCAATGTTGTTTCCAGCTGAGGCTCCAATCCTCGTCGGCCACATCGTCCCAGTGCCCATCGGGCAGGCTGAGTCCAAAGGGCTCCGCCAGCGGCTGCAGGCTGGCGACCAGCTCCCGCCGCTGAGGCTCCGGCCACTCCGGCTTCGGGAGCCAGACCAACAGCGTCTTGCGATCAGGCGTTTCCGGCGCATGCTGCACCGCATGGCGATGCAGCCCCAGATCCGTCAGCTTCCACACCAGCGACTCCTCCAGCTCCGGAGGACACGGGAGTGTGAGACGCCACCACATCAGAGCGTGACCGGGTGTGCTTCCTGGATGCCATCGATGTCCGTGATCGTCTGCAGCAGATCTGCTGGGATCGGATCATCGATGCTGAGCACCATCACCGCATCGCCGCGCACGATTTTGCGGCCCACCTGCATGGAGGCGATGTTGACGTTGTGTTCGCCCAGCAGAGAGCCCAGGTGACCAATGATTCCGGGCATGTCCCGGTGCCGGGTGAACAGCATGTGGCTGCTGGGGGTCACATTCACCGGGAAGGCATCGATGCTGGTGATGCGCAGATCGCCGTCGGCAAAGACGGCACCGGTGACGCTGCGGCTGCCCTGATCACCACGGGTGGTGATTTGCAGTGAGCCTCCGGCGAAGTCGCGGCTGCTCTCATCCTTCACCTCCAGCACCTGAATGCCGCGGGCCTTGGCCTCGAGCGAGGCATTCACGAAGTTGATGCTGTCACCCAGGCCAGCGCTGAGCAGACCCTTCAGAGCAGCAATCACCAGAGGCTGGGAGGGATGGCTGGCGAATTCACCCTGCAGGCGCAGTTCCATCTCCTTCACATGACCGCCAGACAGCTGACTGACGAGCAGACCGACCGTCTCGGCGAGCTGGAGATGGGGCTTGAGCCGCTCCATGATCTCGGCGCTGAGGCCGGGAATGTTGACCGCACTGCGGGCCGGCAGACCCAGCAGCACATCACGGATCTGCTCCGCCACATCGATCGCCACATTCTCCTGGGCTTCTTCCGTCGATGCACCGAGGTGGGGCGTCAGCACCAGACCACGCTCCACCGCCCGCAGGGGGGAGTCTTCCGCCAGGGGCTCACTGGCGTAAACATCCAGGCCCGCACCGGCGATCACACCGTTGTTGATGGCTTCAGCGATCGCCGCCTCATTCACCACGCCGCCGCGGGCACAGTTCACGATCCGCGCCGTGGGCTTCATCGTGCGCAGCAGCTCCGCATTCACCAGGTTCTCGGTGTCCTTGGTGCGCGGGATGTGCAGGGTGATGTAGTCGGCGGTGCGGAACAGCTCATCCAGCTCCAGCAGCTTCACCTGCATCCGTTGAGCCCGGTCAGCAGCAATGAAGGGGTCGTAGGCGATCACCTCCATGCCCATGGCCTGGGCAACCCGAGCGACGTGGGATCCGATCTTGCCGAGACCGACCACCCCCAGAGTCTTTTTGTAGAGCTCGTTGCCGACGTATTTCTTGCGGTCCCACTTGCCGGCCCGCATGCCGCCATGGGCCTGAGGGATGTGCCGCGAGAGGGTCAGCATCATCGCCAGAGCGTGCTCCGCTGCAGCGATGGTGTTGCCCTCCGGCGAGTTCACCACCAGCACACCCCGCTGGGTGGCGGCAGGCACATCAACGTTGTCGACGCCGACGCCGGCGCGGCCGATGATCTTGAGCCGGCTCGCCGCCGCGATCACCGCTGCGGTCACCTGGGTGCCGGAACGGATCATCAATCCGTCGTACTCACCGATGATCCCGATCAGCTCCTCCTCCGAGAGGCCGGTGCGCTGATCCACCTGCGCCACTTGGCCAAGGATGTCGATCCCGGCCTGGTCGATCGGATCGGAGACAAGAACTTTCGTCATCGAAAGGCGCAGAACTGCCGCGGTGAACTGTAGAGATCGACATCCTCCACCCCCTCCAGTTCGAAGCACAGGGTTCAGAATTCAGCGCATTGGATCTGAATGCCCCATGCCCGTCTGTGTGATGGTGATGGCCGATGCCCCTGCCGCGGAAGGCCTGACCCAGCGGCTCCGGGCCACCGATCTGCCGCTGCTGAAGTGTCTGACCATCCCCCCTGATGGGGATGCCATCGACAAGGTTGCCCTGCTGAACCCCAACCTCACGCGCCAACAGCGGCAGCGAGGCATGGCCCGCTGGCTGATGCCCTTCGGTTTCCTGGCAGGGGTCACCTTCACCAAGATCACCACCCTCACCACCTTCGCCAGCTTTGGCCCCTGGGGCGAAACCCTGATCGGCGGCCTGCTGGGCATGGGCTCCGGCCTGATGGGGAGCTACGCCGCAGCCGCCAGCGTGGATTCAGACAACGATGCAGGCGTGCGGATCCTGCGCAACCGCCGCGACGAAGGACGCTGGCTGGTGCTGCTGGAAACACCCAATGGCATCGAAGCCCCCTGGCAGGTGATTCAAAAGTCGCGGCCGCAGCAGGTGGTTCGCCTCGACGACCTGTGATGCTGCCCCGGGAGGAGCTGCTGGCAGGGGCCCAGAACCCGGAAGAGCTGACGGTGCTGGTCGATCTCGCGGAGCAGGTGTTGCGCACCTGGCAACCGGCCTGGAGTCCCTTTCTCAGCGCACCGCTGCGGGAGGAAGCCTTGGCACGCCTGGGCAGCCTCAGTGAATTGACCTGGATCAGTGATGGCGGCTATCCAGGCGCCGAACGCCAACGGCTGCTCTGCCACCGTCGCGACGACAGCCCTGATCCAGCAGCCCCGGTTCAAGGCCTGCTGATTGAAGGCAATTTCCTCTTCGACCCCCTTTCCCCCGAGGACCTGCGCGAAGCGTTGAAGGCCATGGGCGTCGACGCAGACCAGATCGGCGATCTCTGGGTGCGCGGCGATCGCGGCGGGCAAGGGATCTGCACCCCCAGTGCTGCCGAAGCACTGCATGCCCGCCTGGGGGCCGTGCGCGAGGTGGAGATTCGCTGCGAATCTCGTCCTGTGGAGCAGTTGCAGCAGCCTGTGCAACGCAGCGTCCGCACCCTGCAGACGGTGGAGGCCTCCTGTCGCCTGGATGCGATTGCATCGGCTGGATTCGGGCTGTCCCGAGCCAAGATCGTGACCCACGTCAAAGCTGGGCGCCTACGGCTCAACTGGGGCAACGTGCATCAAGCGAGCCGTGAACTGGTGGTGGGCGACCGGCTGCAGCTGCAGGATCGCGGCTCGGTGGAGGTGCTCTCACTCACGCGCACCAAACGGGAGCGCTGGCGCGTTGAACTGCGCCGCAGTTGAGTTGAGCTGCCCACCAACTGCTACTGTTCAGCCTCGGTCGATGAAATCACGAGATTTCAAATGATCGATGTCGGGCGATTAGCTCAGGGGTAGAGCACTACATTGACATTGTAGGAGTCACTGGTTCAAATCCAGTATCGCCCACTTTCCCTGTCGGGACTGCGTTTTCGAACTTCAGACCTCGCGATGACACGCACGATTGTCGTTGGCTTGGGTCGCTCAGGTTTGGGAGCTGCGCGTCTACTCAAGCAGCAGAATCGCGACGTTGTTGTGTTCGAACGGGGCGATAACGAACCCCTCCAAAACACCTCGAAAACCCTCGCCGAAGAGGGCATTCAGGTGGTGCTGGGGCAGCCCCTGACCCTGGAGAGCTTTCACGCCTGGCGCGACAACCTGGACGCAGTGGTGATCGGCCCCGGCATCCCCTGGGATCATCCAACCCTGGTTGAGCTGCGATCCGAGGGCATCGAGGTGCGCGGCGAGATGGATCTGGCCTGGGATGCCCTTCAACAGATCCCCTGGATCGGCATCACAGGAACCAACGGCAAAACCACGGTCACCCATCTGCTTAACCACGTGCTGGAAGCCTCAGGCCTTACGGCACCGATGGGGGGAAACATGGGCCTCTCCGCCGCTGAACTGGCCTGCCAGATCAGCTCAGGGGCCACACCGCGGCCGGATTGGCTCGTGATGGAACTGAGCAGCTACCAGATTGAGGCGGCGCCCGCCGTGGCCCCCAAGATCGGCATCTGGACCACGCTGACCCCAGACCATCTCGAACGCCACGGCAGCCTGGAGGCCTACCGGGCCATCAAACGCGGGCTGCTTGAACGCTCGGCGTGCGCCCTCTTTAATGCTGATGATCCAGACCTGCGCCAGCAGCGCAGCAGCTGGAACCGCGGCACCTGGGTGAGCAGTGAGGGCGCGCGTCCTGACAACCAGCCCGCCGACCTCTGGATTGATGACGAGGGCATGGTGCGCAACACCACCACCCGCTTGTTTGCGGCTGATGCCCTGGCGATGCCGGGCTGCCACAACCGCCAAAACCTTTTGCTGGTGACCGCTGCCGCGCTCGAGGTCGGCCTCTCCCCCCAGCAAATCGCCGACGCCTTGCGCACATTTCCGGGCGTACCGCACCGGCTTGAGCAACTGGGCACGTTGGCAGGAGCCAGCGTGTTCAACGACAGCAAAGCCACCAATTACGACGCAGCCGAGGTTGGCTTGCGCGCCGTGCAGGGGCCCGTCGTGGTGCTGGCCGGGGGGCAGACCAAACAGGGCGATGCCAGTGGCTGGCTCGAGCAGCTGCACACCAAGGCCTGCAGCCTGATCCTGTTCGGTGCGGGGGCCGATGAGCTGGCCAGCCTGGCCAAAACGGCTGGATACCCCGGCGAACTGTTGCAGTGCCCGGAGCTCGAGAGCGCTGTAAACCTGGCTGAAACGGCCGTACAGCGGCATCAAGCCTCATCGCTGCTGCTGTCACCGGCCTGCGCCAGCTTTGATCAATACAGGGATTTCGAGGCCAGAGGAGACCACTTCCGCACCCTGATCACCCCCCTGCTGGACGTCGCCTGAGACCAAACGAACGCAATGGGATTCATCTAGGCCTAACGGTCCGATGATGGTGTGAAACAAGCCTTGCGACGTGGCCTTCTGGTTGATGAAAAGCGAACCCGACGCCTACGGGATCGATGATCTGCGGCGCGAGGGCACCACGCTGTGGGACGGCATTCGCAACTACCAGGCCCGCAATTTCATGCGCAGCATGGAGGTGGGAGACCAAGCGTTTTTCTATCACTCCAATTGCAAACCACCCGGGATCATTGGGCTGATGGAAGTGATGGAGACCGGCCTGGTGGACCCGACGCAATTTGATCCCACGGCCAAGTACTACGACCCCAAATCAAGCCCCGAGAAACCACGCTGGGACTGCGCACGCCTGCGATTCCTCGGCGAATTCGACGCTCTACTCAGCCTCGACCAGCTGCGGGAGCTCTACAGCGAAGAGCAGCTGCCCGTGATCAAACGCGGCAACAGGCTCTCGATCCTTCCGGTCCCCACCAATACCGCCAACGACCTCCTTTCACGGCTTGGCCAGCTCCACTGAGATCCCACTGGTCACGCTGCTGCCACGGGCCTGGATCGGCTTCAGCCGGGGGCCCTGGCGCTGTGTTGGCTTGGCGGCGTTGGTGTTGATCAGTGCCAGCGGCCCTGCAGTGATCGGCCACGACCTGCGCCTGGCGGGATCCCCATGGCTGAATCGGCTGGGGGACCTCTCGGTGTTGATCAGCTTGGTGCTTCCGCTGCTGCCTCTCCTGGGCCTGCTGCAACTGACGGATGGTCTGCTCCCCGACCGACGCGACGACCGCCCCCAACAGAGCTGGAGACAGCTGCTGGGCCAGGCCTTCACCCTGGTGCTGCTTGAGCTGGTGCTGGTGCTGGGGGGCGTCGGATTGATTCAGTCGTTGAGCTGGGCGCTCGGACGCTGGAGCACGGCCTTGGCAGGTCTGAGCGTGCTGCTGGGGGGAGTGGTGCTGCTGAGCTGGCTGTTCAGCCAAACCCTGGCCCTGCCCCTGCTCGTGCACGAGCGCTGCCGAGCACTTCAGGCGATGGACCACAGCCGACAGCTGGTGCACCGCAATGGGCTCAAGGTGCTGGCGCTGCTGGGGATGCTGCTCGGCCTCAATCTTCTGGGGCTGATCGGGGCCACCCTGGGGCTGCTGCTCAGCCTCCCCTTCAGCGCCCTGGTGCTGATGGCCTGCTGCCGGCCTCAGACGCCATTGATCAGCGATTCCCGGCGGAACATGTTTCCGACGTAAACCCGGGTGATCTCCCGCGATGCCTGGCCGTTCTGCACCAGGAAGCCGGCAAGCGCCGCCTGAACCAAACGGTATTGATCCCAGTTCGGATGTCCTTCGATGAACTGGGTCATGGCCTGCTGGAGGGATTGCGGCACTTCCGATTGGAAACTCACAACACTGATCTCAGCCGCGGCTTGCTCAAGGCCTTCCGGCATCTTTTCTCTTCGAAACGAACACTAGTTCTCCACACCACGACGCCGCCGTCAAGAACCCCCAACACGGGACCATTCCCACGAATCTCCAAGCGAGATCCCTGCCAGAAAGCCACTCCTGCACTGGTCGAAGCGCCGGCCTAGACGGAACTGCGCAGCCCGCCGCCATCGTCAAGCAAAAACAACGACAAACGGGGGATTTCCACAGAAACCTGCCAGGGCGGCGTTAACGGCCCATGACCTGTGGAAAAACTGTGCAGAGCAACAGGGAAAGGGCGGGGGAAATCAATGATTCAAAAACGATTAGCTGGATTAATCAATGCTGCGAGTCCCACAACGTTCTCAAGGCCGCTACGGCCGCCGCCGCCGCGGGGGCCGGCCACTCCCCCTGCGCCGAACGTCCCTCCAGCGGGGTGAGCAGGATGCGCAACTCCCATTGGCTGCGATCACCGCTCAAGCATCCCCACCACACGCCACGATCCAGCTCTAGCTCGATCGATTCCTCGGGCATCAGTTGGTCAACCAGACCCCTGTGCTGCTGCTCCAGGGTTGCCACAAGATCCACCAGATCCCGCCACTCCGGCTCGGTCAACTCAAACGCCCAGCGCTCTCCCCCCACAAGAACGCAAAATTCGCCGCGGGAGGGGTCGTGCGACACCCGCCATCCGTCCCCCTCCTGCTGAATCACAGCCGATGGATCAACCCGGCAGCAGATCGGGCTGGTCTTGCTCGTCGCTCAATTCCACGATGGCCCGTTGCACCGGCTTGACGCTGGACTCCTCCAGCAGACCGTCGAAGTCGTCAAAGCGGCGCTGCTTGGCCCGGAAGGCGATCCGCACCGTCGTCAGATAGCGGTTACTTGATTGACGAATCAAGCTTTCGCCACGCTTGGCGAGATCCTTGGAATCCACTCCGGCCGAAAGCACAGGCTTCTTGATCAAACAAGTTCAGATTAATTGGTGACCGTCTCAGGCCAGCTGATCGGTGTGAAAGGGCACGTGCATGGGGTAAGCCCGCTGACGGGAGCCTGGAACCCGCAACACGATCTGGCGCCCCATCCCCAAAGCCGCCAGGGGCAAGCGCAGATCAGCGACCAAACCACTCAATTCCTCGAGATGCGCATCATCGATGCACTCGATGCGGATGCTGCCCCAGCTGCGACGCATGCGACAGCTCCGCAGCGGCTCCAACCTCTCCTGCAGTTCAGGATCTTCCCGGTAGAAGGAGAAGATCAGCTGTTGCAATCGATCCATCGCCGCCAGTCCCCCTAGTCTCATCCTGACTTCACCGTGCCCTGAGCACGGTCAGAGATCGCGTGGGCGAAGAAAAGCTTCAGCATTCAGACCAACGGGGCGGAACACTCGCCATCGATTTGGGCAGCACCACCACGGTGGTGGCCTATCAGGGACCGACCTCCACAAGGGCCGATCTGCTGAACTTGCCGGCCATCTGCAGCCGGGCCGGTGAAATTCCCAGCCTGGTGTGGGAGGCATCCCAACGGCCTCTGATTGGCCGGCAGGTGCTCGAGTCAGGCCTCAATGACTCCGTGGACAGCCGTCTACATCGCGACTTCAAGGGCCACATCGGTCAAGCGGATGCCCCAGAACAGGACGCAGCCCGCTGGGCAGGAGAACAGCTGCTTCAACAGATCTGGGGCCGGCTCCCCAGCGATCTCCCGGTGGAGCGGCTGGTGCTGACCGCCCCAGTGGAGTGCTATCGGACGTATCGCAGCTGGTTGCTGCAGGCCTGCACCACGCTGCCGGTGGCCGAGATCGCCCTGGTGGATGAACCCACGGCAGCCGCCATGGGTGCAGGGCTTCCCGCTGGTTCCACTCTGCTGGTGGTGGACCTGGGCGGAAGCACCCTGGATCTAGCCCTGGTGGCTCTGGAGGGAGGAGAAGGTCGTGCCGCACCGATCGCCCAACTGCTGCGGCTGGGGGGGCGCAGCCTGGGGGACAACAGCCGCCAGATGCTGCGCACAGCAAAGGTTCTGGGCAAAGCCGGGCTGCGCCTCGGGGGCCGTGACATCGATCGCTGGATTGTGGACCGCTGTTGCCCGGGTCAACCCGCCAGCACCCCCCTGCTCAATGCCGCCGAACGGCTCAAATGCCGGCTGAGCGACACCGCCCTGGCCGAACGCGAGCCCCTGATGGAGTTGGCCATGGATGAGCAGGAGCATGTGCTCCGCCTGTCGCGCAGCGAACTCAACGCGCTTCTGCTGGAGCGCGGCTTCGGAGACGCCCTCGAACAATTGCTGGAGACCTGTCTCGCCGGCGGTCGCCGCAACAACTGCAGCCTTGAAGATCTGGAGGGCGTAGTGGCCGTCGGCGGCGGTGCCCAGCTGCCCCTCCTGCGCCAGTGGCTCTCCGAGCACACGGCGCCAGCACCCTTGCTCACCCCGCCACCAGTGGAGGCCGTGGCCCTGGGTGCGCTTCAACTCACGCCAGGGGTTGCCATTCGGGATGTGCTGCAACACGGCGTTTCCCTCCGTTTCTGGGATCAGCGCAGCAACAGCCACCGCTGGCATCCCCTCTTCGTGGCCGGTCAACCCTGGCCGAGCCCCGCCCCACTCGAGCTGGTGCTGGCCGCCAGCCGGACCGGCCAACGCAGCTTGGAGCTGGTGCTGGGGGAGCCCATCCCCCAGGGGAGCCACAGCGTGGTCTTCATTGATGGTTTGCCGACCCTGCAGGAGCAGACCGCCGGGGAGGTCTCCCACCAGCCTTGGCCGGGCACCGAGCTGGTGCTACCTCTAGAACCCGCCGGAGAGCAGGGCGAAGACTGCCTGCGGCTGCGCTGGAGCATTGATCAAGAAGCGCAGCTTCAGCTGGAGATCAACGATCTGCGTTCAGGTCGGACGTGGTCCCAGCCAACGCTGGGGGCTGTCCGATAAGACTGACCCATAAAGACCGTCCGATAAGACGTCCGTCCACAGGCCCTTGGAACGGGAGCCGACACTCCATAGAACAGAACCAACGTTCAGCTCCACCCTTCGTGGCGGCACCGCGTCAACTGCTGCTGCGGCTCTGGGGTGTTGGAACCCTGGGACTGGTGCTGACGATTGCGACAGGTGCCTATTGGTGGGAACAACAACTGCCGAAGCGGCTGCAGAGCGCCCTCGCTGCCAACGACTACGAGGCCTGCATCCGCACCAGTGAGCAACTCGCCTCCCTGCGCTGGTTGGGGGAGGGCGCACCGGAGGAGCAGGCCCTCTGCCGCCAGAAGCACGCCGAACATCTCTGGGACCAAGGCGATTCGATCGCTGCCCTCACGCTGCAGCAGCAACTGGTCGCCTCGGGCCATGGCGACCTTGCCCTCCATCGCAAGACCCTCGAACGCTGGCGCCAGGCTCTGATGGATCAGGCGATTGCTCTGTTTCATGAGGGAGACCTGCAGCAGGCACTCGAGTTGCTGGATCCCCTCAAAGGCAGCGCGCGCAGCTCCATCAGCCAACTCAGTGCAACGCTGATGGAGAGCTGGAACCGCAACAAATTGGAACAGCGTCGGCTGGTTCAACTGGTGGAGCAAGAACGCTGGTGGGAGGCCTTGGACAGCCTCAACAAACTCGACCATCCCTTGTGGCAGCAGCGGGCAAGTGCCACCCGTCAAGAGGTGGAGAGTGCCATTCAGGCCCTCGATGAGGCTCAGCAACACCAACAGCACTCAGCGGTGCGTGCCGACGTCATCAGCGGTGATCGGCTGGATGCCGCTGTCGAGGATCAGTTGCTCCAAGGTCTGGACCCCTGGACGGCCTTTTCGATGGGCTGCAGGAGCCTTGGCGGTCGCGTCGAAGAGGACGGACCGGAAAGTTTCTGTCGACGCTCGTCCCCAAGCCCGTGACAAGATGAGCCCGTGGATCACTCAGGTGCAATGCAGGCGGGCGACAGGGTGACGGTGGAGGCATCCGTCGTTGTGTTCAACCATCCCGAACACCGGGGCAAAGCCTTTGACATGAAAGGGCAGACCGGAGAGGTGGCGAACGTTCTCAATGATTGGAAGGGTCGGGTGATCAGCCCAACGCTTCCTGTGATCGTTGCCTTCGGCCGCTACAAAGCCCATTTCCGCGCCGACGAACTCAAGCCTGCCGGCTGAGTCGGCTGAGGAACACCCCCTCCTCACCATCAACATCCCTGAGGCGGAGCTCGATGGTTTCGCTGCGTCGGGTCGGCACAACGCGACCACAGAAATCAGGCTGAATCGGAAGCTCCCGATGGCCTCGATCCACCATGGCCAGCAACATCACCCGCTGCGGCCGCCCCCAGCTCTGCATGGCCTCCAGGGCGGCACGCACCGTCCGCCCCGTGAAGATCACATCGTCCACCAGAATCACCTGGCGGTCCTCAATGCTGGTGGGGAGAGTCGTGAGCTGGGGCAGACGGGTGCCGATGCGCTCCAGATCATCGCGATGAAACGTGGGATCAATGGCCCCCTGGGAGATGGCATGACCCGTCAACCGCTCCAATTCCCGCGCCAAAACCCTGGACAACTGAACGCCGCGGGTGGGGATCCCCAACAGCATCAACCGACGGCTGTCTTCGGCGCTCTCCAACACCTGCGACGCCAAACGCGACAGCGTTAGACCAAGCTCACGCTCCGAGAGAATTTCGATCCGTTCAGGGTCGGCCATGGAGGATTGAGCGCTGCGGGGTGTGGGAATTGGCTGAAACTGCAGCTTGAGGGCTGGCGTGGCGTTAAGTTGATTCTGCAAGAGTCCTTAAGAACCGTCGGTCGCGGGTGAACGTGGGGAAAAGCACTACCAACGGTTCAGGACGCTCCGGGACAGTGGCACCGGTCGTTCTCGCCATTCTTGATGGCTGGGGTTACAGGAACGCAAGCGAGCACAACGCGATTCAGCAAGGCGGCACTCCTGTGATGGATGCCCTTTGGCATGCCTATCCACACACCTTGATTGAGGCCAGTGGCTCCCATGTGGGCCTCCCCGATCAACAGATGGGTAACTCTGAGGTGGGCCACCTCACCATCGGAGCCGGCCGCATCATTCGCCAGGAGTTGGTGCGAATCAGCGACACGGTGCGCAGCAACCAACTTGGCGACACGCAGGCACTCAAGGAATTGGCAGAGCGCACCCAAGGGCGGGGCGGCACCTTGCACCTGCTCGGCCTCTGCTCCGATGGGGGCGTCCACAGCCACGTGGACCATCTCTGTGGACTGATCCAGTGGGCAGCGGACAGCGGCATCTCTGATGTCGCCGTGCATGCCATCACCGATGGTCGCGACACACCGACCCAGAGCGCACCGGGATACATCAGCCAGGTGGAAGCGGCCCTGAGCCGAAGCGGCGTTGGCCAGCTCGCCAGCCTCTGTGGCCGGTACTGGGCCATGGACCGGGACCAGCGCTGGGAGCGGATCGAAAAGGCATACAACCTCTACACCGATCCCAACATCGCCGTCGACAGCCGAACGGCAGAGCAGGTGCTGGCGGAGAGTTATGCCGAGGACATCACCGATGAATTCCTCGAACCGGTGCGTCTTCAGAACAGCGTCATCAAAGACGGTGACAGCGTTCTGGTGTTCAACTTCCGACCCGATCGCGCCCGCCAGATCGTGCAAGCGCTCTGCCTCCCCGATTTCGAGGGCTTCGAGCGCAGCCACACGCCGGAATTGGATGTGGTCACCTTCACCCAGGTGGAACAAGACCTTCCCGTTCAAGTGGCCTTCCCCCCCGAGCCGCTCGACCAATTGTTGGGGCAGGTGGTGGCAGACGCCGGGCTGAAGCAGTACCGCACCGCTGAAACTGAGAAGTACCCCCACGTCACGTACTTCATGAACGGTGGCATCGAACAGCCACTGGCGGGAGAAGACCGTCACTTGGTGCCATCGCCGAGGGTCGCCACCTACGACCTCTCACCGGCGATGTCGGCGGAGCAACTCACCGACAGCTGTATTTCTGCCATTGAGAAGGCGGACTATTCGCTGATTGTGATCAACTACGCCAACCCCGACATGGTGGGGCACACCGGTGTGATGGAGGCCGCCAAGGAAGCCATCCAAACCGTGGATGCCTGCATTGGCCGGTTGTTGGATGCGGTGGGACGCCAAGGCGGAACCATGCTGATCACGGCTGATCACGGCAATGCCGAATTGATGAAGGGTCCGGATGGCCAAGCCTGGACAGCCCACACCACCAATCCTGTGCCTGCGATCCTGATCGAAGGTGAACGGCGCAAACTGCCTGGCCATGGCAACGCCATCACACTGCGCGATAACGGGGGGCTGGCCGATATCGCTCCGACGTTGCTGCAAATTCTTGACCTTCCGCAACCGGCTGCCATGACTGGCCAAAGCCTGATTGCCCCCATGTCCAACATGGACCCCACCCCCAAGACCGCTCGCCTTCCTCTTTCCGTTTGATGCTCACCTCAATTTTGTCCTGGAGCTGGATCGGCACCGGCCTTCTGTTGATCGTCTTGGTGCTGCTGCATAGCCCCAAAGGTGATGGCATGGGTGGCTTGGCAGCAAGCGGCAGCTCCATGTTCAGCAGCGCCAGCAGCGCCGAAGCAACGTTGAACCGTCTGACATGGACATGCCTGGCGTTGTTTTTGTCCTTGGCTGTGATCCTGAGTGCTGGCTGGTTGAACTAAACCAACCCGCTCACAAACTCAATTTCCAGCACACATATTTTGAAGGAAGCTTCAATCTGATGACTGGAATGCTGCTCATCAACTTGCCGCTCTGTTCCAATCAATTTTGCGAACAGAAGTTACACAAGAAAGCACATAGAGCACGAATCAAGAATACTGAGGCACAACTGAGGCGGTATTGCAAGATCACCAAACAAAGAATTCTTCAAGCAGCCTGAATTGATGTGATCCCTAGCGGCCTTGAACTTAAGCCGTGAGACTTCAGATTCCAGAAACATTACTCAGGGCTTTGCAACCCTGATTTCAGAAAAGCAATTTCCTTGTAGACCCGATCAAGCTCGTACAACGTTTTTGTTTCCTTCTTTTCAAGGATTTCAACCCGCTTCAACAGATCCTCCAACAACTTGTTTTGCAAAGATTCAACCTGAACTTGCCTTTTTTGCACGCCTTTTGAGGGAGCAGAAGCCGTGCTGGCCGGAGAAAGAATGCCTCCATCCGTTTCGACGTACAACAAGGCAAGACGCTCCAACACCTTGGAGTAGGCCTTGTCTTGTTGTCGGCAAAGGGCTTTGAAACGCTGCAGCGTCTCTGGAGCGAACTGGGCGGCGAAAGCTCCGGGGCGCTGGGGCATTTGTCCCGACACATCGATACGCAGCAAGACATTAGCCGGCACCTCTCCGCACTCCCCAATTCTTCATGACCGGCAACCAACGCCGGCCCCCAGGCGCCACATGTCTTGTAAAAACTAGTTCCCACAAGACAGTATCCGAACATAAAAAAGAGGCCCCGCAGGACCTCTTGGCATGACTTGAGTTGGGGTGATCGGGTGGCCTCCCGACCACCCGAAGTCAATCAGTAGTCGAAGTCGCCGCCGCCCATGCCGCCGCCGGCAGGAGCTGCTTCCTTCTTCTCGGGCAGATCAGCCACGATGCACTCGGTGGTGAGCACCATGCCAGCGATGGATGCGGCATTTTGCAGACCGGAGCGGGTCACCTTGGCGGGATCGACGATGCCGGCAGCCAGCATGTCGACGTACTCGCCGGAGGCAGCGTTGAAGCCTTCGGCACCAGCGCGAGCCTTGACGTTCTCAGCCACAACAGCGCCGTTGGCACCTGCGTTTTCAGCGATGCGCATCAGCGGAGCGGTAAGAGCAGCAGCCACGATGTTGGCGCCGATCAGTTCCTCGCCGGACAGGCTGGAGGCTGCCCACTGCTCCAGGGCCGGAGCCAGGTGAGCCAGGGTTGTGCCGCCGCCAGGAACGATGCCTTCCTCAACAGCCGCCTTGGTGGCGTTGATGGCGTCCTCGAGACGGAGTTTCTTGTCCTTCATCTCGGTTTCGGTGGCTGCACCCACCTTCACCACAGCCACGCCACCGGCCAGCTTGGCCAGGCGTTCCTGCAGCTTCTCCTTGTCGTAGGTGGAGTCGGTCTCGTCCATCTGCTTCTTGATCTGTTCGCAGCGGGCGCCGACAGCCGCCTCGTTGCCCTCGGCAACGATGGTGGTGGTGTCCTTATTGATGGTAATGCGACGGGCGGTGCCCAGCATCTCGAGCTTGGCGTTCTCCAGCTTGAGACCGGCATCTTCGGTGATCAGCTGACCGTTGGTCAGCACAGCCATGTCTTCCAACATGGCCTTGCGGCGATCACCAAAACCAGGAGCCTTCACAGCGGCCACGTTCAGCACACCGCGCAGACGGTTCACCACCAGAGTGGCCAGGGCTTCCTTCTCGATGTCCTCAGCAATGATCAGCAGAGGCTTGCCGGTGCGGGCGATTTGCTCCAGCACAGGCACCAGATCTTGCACCAGACCGATCTTCTTGTCGGTGAGAAGGATGTAAGGCTCGTCGAGGACGGCTTCCATCCGCTCGGTGTCGGTGGCGAAATAAGGGGAGATGTAGCCCTTATCGAAGCGCATGCCCTCGGTGACCTCGAGTTCGGTCTCCATGGACTTGCCCTCTTCGAGGGAAATCACACCTTCCTTGCCAACCTTGTCCATGGCATCGGCAATCATCTTGCCGACTTCTTCATCGTTGCCAGCGGAGATGGTGCCGACCTGAGCGATGGCATTGCTGTCAGCGATGGGCTTGGCCATTTCCTTGATCTTGCTGACCAGGAAATCGGACGCCTTGTCGATGCCCTTCTTCAGGGTGATGGCGTTGGCACCGGCAGCCACGTTGCGCAGACCCGCCTTGACCATGGCGTGGGCCAGAACGGTGGCCGTGGTGGTGCCGTCACCGGCAGCGTCGTTGGTTTTGGAGGCGGCCTGACGGATCAGAGCAACACCGGTGTTCTCGATGTGGTCTTCGAGCTCGATCTCCTTGGCGATGGTGACGCCGTCATTGATGATCTGGGGTGCACCGAACTTCTTCTCGAGCACCACGTTGCGGCCCTTGGGACCCAGGGTCACGGCAACGGCTTCGCAGAGGATGTCGATGCCTTTTTCGAGAGCGCGACGGGCGTTCTCGTTGTAGATGATGCGCTTTGCCATGGAAGGCGGTTCCTAATGAAGAGGATGGTTAAGGGAGGCTGAGTTGAGACTCAAGCCGCAATGCAGCAGGGCTGATCTCAGTTGACGACAGCCAGGATGTCCTTCTCGGACAGCAGCACGTATTCATCGCTGCCGAGCTTGATGTCGGTGCCGGCGTACTTGCTGTAGAGAACCTTGTCGCCCACACCAACTTCGGGAGCCTGACGGCTGCCGTCGTCGTTGCGCTTGCCGGGGCCCACCTGAACCACTTCACCCACCTGGGGCTTTTCTTTGGCGGTGTCAGGCAGAAGGATGCCGCCGGCAGTCTTCTCTTCGGATTCAGAGACTTTGACGAACACGCGGTCGCCGAGGGGTTTAACGGTCGAGACGCTGAGAGAAACAGCAGCCATGGGTACTTGCAGGAGCAGGGACAGGGCGCAATGCGCCACGCATCGACGCGAGTTGGCACTCGATGCCGATGAGTGCCAACGTATGCAAACGACCACCCCTCGGGCCATACCCCAAGCTGTGCGGGTGACCGAACCGGAGGGGGTGCAACCACAGCGGTGGTATGGTTGCGCCGCTCTGAATGGGTCCGAGCGCGCAGCGCCTGTTCCCGCAACTCTCCTTCCTATGGTCGCTTCTGCTCCTGCATCTGCTGGCACCAAGGGTGTGATCCGTCAGGTGATCGGCCCGGTTCTGGACGTGGAATTTCCCGCCGGGAAACTGCCCAAGATCTATAACGCCTTGCGCATCGAGGGGAAAAACCCCGCAGGTGACGACGTCGCCCTGACCGCTGAGGTTCAACAGCTTCTGGGTGATCACCGGGTTCGTGCCGTTGCCATGAGTGGCACCGACGGTCTAGTGCGCGGCATGGAAGCCGTTGACACCGGTGCACCGATCTCCGTGCCCGTGGGTGAAGGCACCCTCGGCCGCATCTTCAACGTGCTGGGCGAGCCCGTCGACGAGCAGGGCCCCGTCAACACCACTGCCACCGCTCCCATCCACCGAGATGCCCCCAACATCACCGAGCTTGAGACCAAGCCGAAGGTGTTCGAGACCGGCATTAAGGTGATCGACCTCCTGGCTCCCTATCGCCAGGGAGGCAAGGTCGGCCTGTTCGGCGGCGCCGGCGTGGGCAAGACCGTGCTGATTCAGGAGCTGATCAACAACATCGCCAAGGAGCACGGCGGTGTGTCTGTGTTCGGTGGTGTGGGTGAGCGCACCCGTGAGGGCAACGACCTCTACGAGGAATTCAAGGAATCCGGCGTGATCAACGCCGACGACCTTTCCAAGTCGAAGGTGGCCCTCTGCTACGGCCAGATGAACGAGCCCCCCGGCGCCCGGATGCGCGTGGGCCTCTCCGCTCTGACCATGGCTGAGCACTTCCGCGACGTGAACAAGCAGGACGTGCTGCTGTTCGTGGACAACATCTTCCGCTTCGTGCAGGCCGGTTCCGAGGTGTCCGCACTGCTGGGCCGCATGCCTTCCGCTGTGGGCTACCAGCCCACCCTGGGCACCGACGTGGGTGCCCTGCAGGAGCGTGTTGCATCCACCGTTGAAGGTTCGATCACCTCGATTCAGGCCGTTTACGTGCCTGCTGACGATCTGACCGACCCCGCACCGGCCACCACCTTCGCTCACCTCGACGCCACCACGGTGCTGAACCGTGCCCTGGCTTCCAAGGGCATCTACCCCGCTGTGGATCCTCTGGATTCCACCAGCACCATGCTCCAGCCAGCTGTGGTGGGTGACGAGCACTACCGCACCGCCCGCGCCGTGCAGTCCACCCTGCAGCGCTACAAGGAACTGCAGGACATCATCGCGATTCTGGGTCTCGACGAACTGTCGGAAGACGACCGTCGCACCGTGGACCGTGCCCGCAAGGTTGAGAAGTTCCTCTCCCAGCCTTTCTTCGTGGCTGAAATCTTCACCGGCATGCCCGGCAAGTACGTGAAGCTGGAGGAGACCATTGCTGGTTTCAACCAGATCCTTTCCGGTGAGCTGGACAGCCTCCCCGAAGCCGCCTTCTACCTGGTGGGCAACATCGAGGAAGTGAAAGCCAAGGCCGAGAAGATCGCCGCCGAAACCAAGTGATCCCTGCGGGGGTGTGATTCACACCCCCGATCACGTGTTTCTCGACAGTCCGTTCTCTTTTCGAACCAAGGTTCATGTCCCTCACCCTCCGCGTGCTGGCAACAGACCAGAACGTCTTTGATGGCAGCGCCGACGAGGTGATCCTGCCCAGTACCACCGGTCAACTCGGCATCCTGCCCGGCCACATCTCCCTGCTCACCGCCATCGACATCGGTGTACTGCGGGTGCGTGCCAACGGTGCATGGAACTCCATCGCTCTGATGGGTGGTTTCGCCGAAGTGGATGCTGATGAAGTCACCGTTCTGGTGAACAAGGCCGAACTTGGCAGCTCCATCGATGCCGCTGCCGCCGAAGCCGCTTTCCAGAAGGCCTCCACCGTGGTGGCTGGCATGGAAGGCCAACCTGCTTCGCCGGAAAAACTCAAGGCGCAGCAACAGCTGAATGAAGCCCGCGCTCGCCTTCAGGCCAGCAAAACCGCCGACTGATTCATCCCCCAATTTCAAGGATGACGTCGCCAAAGGCCAGGGGTTACCGCCCCTGGCCTTTTTCGTGGTGTGGTTTGTCCGTTCGTCATCCCAACACCAGGCAAGCCACGGGAAGGCATAAAAAAACCTGCCCGAAGGCAGGTTTGCATCATCAACTTGAAAAGCGGAATCAGGCGGTACCGCAGAAGGTGACGTCGGGGAACTTGGCCTTGGCCTCGTCGAGGCTCTTGCCTTTGCCCTCTTCCTGCCAGTAGTTGATCACCTCAGTGGCCTGGTTGAGCACTTCAACCCGCTCGTTGTCGGTGATCCAGCTCTTGCCTTCCAGCTCGGCCTTCAGGCTTTCCCAGGCATCCTCACGGGGCCAGAAGAAGTAGGAGGTGAGTGGGCTAGGGCCACCGCCAACGATCTGATCAACCGCAAGGGCCACGTTGTCGGGCAGCCAGAGGATCTTCAGCAGGAACCGGCCCTCATCAGCCTTGGGGGTGTAACCGGAAGGAACACCATCAGCATCGATGGTGGCCGTGGCCAGAGCCGCGGCGGCGCCCTTCAGCACAGGACGGCCTTCGCCTTCGCTGGCTGCAGGCTTTTCAGTGGTTTCAGCTGCCTGGGTGGCGCCTTCAGCCGCGTCGGCGGACGGAGTCGCGACCTCCTGGTCGGTAGGGGCAGCGCCTTCGGTGACCGTCATGGTGTCAGCGCTCAAGACAGAAATACAAACAACTAACCTACCAGCCGCTCCCCATTGGACGTTCTGGGATCCCCAACCATCCTGCTGTTCGACATCGATGGTGTGATCCGCGATGTCGCGGGCAGCTATCGACGGGCCCTTCAATGCACTGTGCAGCACTACTGCGGTTGGCAGCCCAGCGCTGATGTCATCGATGCGTTGAAGGCTGAAGGAGCCTGGAACAACGACTGGGACGCCAGCCTTGAACTGCTGCGGCGCCATGGTGCTGAGCTGCCGGATCGCGCCGCGCTGATCGATGTGTTCAGCGGCTTCTACTTCGGCGGAGATCCGAACGGAGACCCCAGCCAATGGACGGGCTTCATCGGTGATGAGCCTCTTCTGGTGGACGCCAGCTTTTTCGCCACGCTGTCGAAGCGCAAGTTGAGCTGGGGATTTGTGAGTGGAGCGGAACCACCCTCAGCCCGCTTCGTGCTTCAGCAGCGCCTGGGGCTCCAGGACCCGCCCCTGATCGCGATGGGAGATGCCCCCGACAAACCGGACCCCACAGGCTTGATCCGCCTGGCCAAAGCACTGGGGGCCAGTGCCGAGGGAGTTCAGGTGGCCTATCTCGGCGACACCGTGGCCGATGTGCACACCGTGATCCAGGCCCGGGAACGCTGGCCGGAACAACCATTCGTAAGCCTGGCGGTGGCACCGCCTCACCTGCAAACCCCAGAGCAGGCTGCGGCGCGCGACATCTATGAGCAACGGCTGCGGGAGGCGGGCGCCGATCAAGTGCTGACGACCACTGAAGCTGTCTTGCAGTGGGAAGGAGCTGCGGGATAAGGGCAACTGCGGTCCGCGAAACTCCCCGCTGATCGAGGCGATCAGCGCTCCATTGCAGCAACGCTCTTGAGGGCGCCGCCAGTGAGCACCTCATGGCCAGTCTCGGTGACGGCAACGTCGTCTTCGATGCGGATGCCGATGCCTTTCCAGCGATCGTCAATCTCAGGCTGTCCTTCCGGGACGCTGAGGCGATCGCTGACGTAAAGACCGGGCTCAACGGTGAGCACCATGCCTGGCTCCAGCGGCGCAGGTTGCTCACCGAGCCTGTAGGCCCCCACGTCATGCACATCCAGACCCAGCCAATGGCCGGTGCGGTGCATGTACAGGTGGCGGTAGTCGCCTCGCTCGATGATGCCGTCCACATCCCCGATCAGGAGGCCCAGGTCCACCAGGCCCTCCACCAGAATTCGCAGGGCGGTGTCGTGCACTGCCTCCGCCGTGCCGCCGGGAGCCACAACTGCAACCGCAGCTTCCTGAGCCTCCAGCACCAGGCTGTAGAGCTCCCGCTGTTCCGCCGTGAAGCGGCCATTCACCGGGAAGGTACGGGTGATGTCACCGTTGTAGTAATCCTCCAGCGAACAACCGGCATCGATCAGCAGCAGGTCGCCATCCTGAAGCGGGGCCGTGTTGGCGGTGTAGTGCAGCACGCAGGCGTTATCACCGCCAGCGACTATGGATCCGTAGGCAGGACCGCGGGCCCCGTTGCTGCGGAAGTGGGCCTCCATCGCCGCCTGCACCTCGGCTTCGTTCATGCCCGGGCGGGTGATCGATCGGGCCAGCTCGTGGGCTTCTGAGGAGATGCGGCAGGCCTCCCGCAAACGCTCCAACTCATGGGGCTCCTTGCGCAGCCGCAGGCGATGCAGGATCGGCGTTGGTGCCACCAGCCCCAGGGCCGCCGTCCCCGTGCGGGCATAGGTGTCCAGTTGCCGCCCCCAGGCCGAAAGCACCATCGATTCCACCGACGTGTTTCGGCCCACCCGGAAGGCGATGGCTTCGGCACCGGCGAGGTACTCGGGCAGTTTTTCGCTCAGCTGATCCAACGGATGGGCCAGGTCCGCGCCATAGCGCTCCACCGCGCCTTCGGTGCCCCAGCGGAAGCCGGTCCACACCTCTGCCGCCGGGTCCTTGGGCTGCACAAACAGCACGTAGCGCTCCCCTTCCGGTCGATGCGGCAGCAGCAGAGCCACCGCATCCGGTTCATCAAAACCGGTGAGATAAAAGAAATCGCTGTCCTGCCGGAAGGGCCATTCGCAGTCGGCGTGATGGGTCGCCAATGCCGCGGCCGGAATCACCGCAGCGGCAGCGCCGAGTTGCTCCATGAACAGGGCGCGACGACGCGCGTGGATGCCGGAGTCGAAACCGTTCACAGCAGCAGAGCGTTCAGGGGAACAGGATGGCAGTTGGCAAGGCCGAACTGGCCAGGGCCTCTACGATGCAAGGAGTTTCAGACGGCAATGAGCTCCGATCTCCTGGTGCTGTTGCTGCTGGTTTTGGTGGTGCTGCTGGGTTCGGCCCTCTGTTCCGGAGTGGAAGCCGCCCTGTTGACCGTGAGTCCAATCCGGGTGCACGAGCTGGCGGCCCGGGAACGTCCCGTGGCCGGGGCCCGACGGCTGGCGCAGTTGCGTCAACGGCTGGGGCGCACCCTGTCGGCTCTGGTGATCGCCAACAACGGCTTCAACATTTTCGGCAGCCTGATGCTGGGCGGTTATGCCGCCTGGGTGTTCGAGCAGCGCAACATCAGCGGTGTGGCACTGCCGATGTTCTCGGTGGGTCTGACTGTCCTGGTGATCCTGCTGGGTGAAATCCTGCCCAAAGCCCTCGGAAGCCGTCTGGCCCTGCCGGTGGCCCTGGCCAGCGCACCCCTGTTGCATTGGCTCGGCCTGGTGCTCAGGCCACTGGTGCTGCTGCTGGAACGGATGCTGCCGGCCATCACCGCCGAAGCGGAACTCAGCACCAATGAAGAGGAGATCCGTCTGCTGGCTCGCCTGGGCTCCCAGAAGGGAGAGATCGAAGCCGATGAAGCCGCGATGATCGGCAAGGTGTTTCAGCTCAACGACCTCACCGCCCGCGACCTGATGACGCCGCGGGTGGCGGCGCCCACCCTGGATGGGAGCCTCAGCATCGAAGCCCAGCGGGCCAAGCTGATGAGCACGAACGACCCCTGGTGGGTGGTACTGGGCGATCAAGTGGACAAGGTGCTTGGCGTGGCCAGCCGCGAGCGGGTGCTCACCGCCCTGTTGGAGAACCGCGGCCTGCTCACAGCCGTTGACCTCTGCGAACCGGTGGAATACGTGCCCGAGATGATCCGGGCTGATCGGCTGCTGACGGGCTTCCGGCGCGACAGCGGTGGTGTGCGCGTTGTGGTGGATGAATTCGGTGGCTTTGTCGGCGTGATCGGTGCCGAATCGGTGCTGGCAGTGCTGGCCGGCTGGTGGCGCAAGCCGGCAGCATGAGCTGGATGCAACCCACCCCGCCCCATACCGTTGAGCGCTGCCAGCTGCTGCTGGAGCACTGGCGCAGTCAGCTTCAGCTGAGCCCACGGGACCAGGGACTGCTGGGGGGTGAATTGCGGCTGCTGGATCGTCAGCTGCAACGGCTGCAGCAACGACGCCTGCGCATTGCTCTGTTTGGTCGGGTGGGGGTCGGCAAATCCAGCCTGATCAATGCCTTGATCCGCCGGCCACTGCTGGCAACGGATGTCGCCCACGGCAGCACCCGCCATCAGCAGGCGGTGGACTGGCCCGTGAAGATTGCCGGGCTGACCAGGGTGGAACTGGTGGACACCCCCGGCATTGATGAAATCGATGCCGCCGGGCGGGCTCGCTTGGCCTCCCGCGTGGCCATGGGGGCTGATCTGGTGCTGCTGGTGGTGGACAGCGACCTGACCCGGGCCGACCTGGAGGCCTTACAAACGCTGCTGGAGAGCGGCAAGCCCCTGCAGCTGGTGCTGAACCGGAGCGACCGCTGGCCAGAGCAGGAACGTGCCGAACTGCTGCGCAGCATTCGCGCCCGGCTGCCGGTGGATCTGCCGATCACCGCGGCAGCGGCAGCGCCCCGCAGCCCCCAAATCCAGGCCGATGGGCTGGTGCGCAGCACGATCACGACGCCGCAGGTGGAGGATCTGCAGAACCAGCTCTGCCGGCAGCTGGAGAACGAAGGCACCCTGCTGTTGGCGATTCAGTCGCTGCGCCAGGCCGACCGCTTCCAGAGGGCCTGCCAAGCACTGCGGCTGCAACAGCACCGCCGCACGGCCCAGAGCCTGATCGGTCGTTATGCAGCCGCCAAAGCCACCGGCGTGGCCGTCAACCCTGTGATGGCATTGGACATGGCCGGAGGCATGGCCTGCGACACCGCCCTGGTGCTGCAGCTCAGCCGTCTCTACAACCTGCCGATGACGCCAGCGGCGGCACGGCTGCTGCTCACCCGACTCTCCAGCCACAACGCCTTGTTGGGCGGGGTGCAGCTGGGGCTGGCGGCCCTCAAGCAGGCCCTGCTGCTGCTGGTGCCGGTGAGCGGCGGCGCCAGCATGGCCCCTGCAGCCCCGGTGGCCGTGGCCCAGGCCGCCCTGGCGGTGCATGCCAGCCGCCGAACGGGGCGTCTGGTGGCGCAGCAGTTGCTGCGACGGCGCGGTGGACAACCCGGTGCGCTGTTACGCCGCCTGGCCGAACGAGATCCCGTGGTGCACCACTGGCTGTTGCGCTGGCCCAAAGCCCTGGAGCAGGATCTGCAACCACTGCTGCCCTGAGATGACCGCTGCTGCCATCGCTTTGCTGGGCACCAGCGCCGATCCACCCACCCGCGGCCATCAGGTGCTGCTGGAGGGGCTGTTGAACCGCTACGGCCAGGTGGCGACATGGGCCAGCGACAATCCCCTGAAACAGCACGATGCCCCCCTGGAGTTGCGAGCGATGCTGCTCGGCCAGCTGGTGCAGCAACTGCAGGATGAACGTCTCGAACTGGCCCAGCATCTGAGCAGCCCTTACACCTTGATCACCTTGCAACGGGCCGCCCAGCATTGGCCTGATCGCAACCTTGTGTTTGTGGTGGGCAGCGATCTCGCTGGCCAGATTCCCCGCTGGAAACAGAGCGATTGCTGGCTGCCGCAGTGCCGCCTGGCCATCGCCCCCCGCAAGGGTTGGCCCCTCGAGGAGGCGACGCTGCAGGCCCTGCGCGATCTGGGCGGACAGGTGGAGCTGCTGGATCTGGAGGTTCCCGCCACCGCCAGTTCGCAACTGCGCCAGCAACCGAATCAAGCTCAGATCCCTGAAGCGGTGTGGCCGCTGTTGCTCCAGCACAATCTGTACGGCCTTTCGGGGAGCCTCTGCTGATGCGCATCGCTCTAGCGCAACTCAACCCCGTGGTCGGCGACTTCGAGGGCAACGCGAAGCGGATTCTGGAGGCCGTGCGCAGGGCAGAAGAGCAGGCTGTTGATCTGGTGCTCACCCCTGAACTCTCCCTCTGGGGGTATCCCCCTCGGGACCAGTTGCTCGAGCCCAGCCGCATCCAGCAACAGAACACGGTGCTGCAGTGGCTGGTGAACCAACTGAACAGCAGCGTCACCCTGTTGGTGGGAGCTGCGCTGCCCGCATCAGATGCCCGCAGTCCACGGCTGCACAACGGTGTGGTGCTGGTGAATCGCCTGGGCTGGCGGCCGATTGCCCAGAAACAACTGCTGCCCAGTTACGACGTCTTTGATGAGCGGCGCTACTTCCGCCCCGGTGATGGCCCCTGCCTGCTCAGCCTGCCCAACGGGAAGCGACTGGGCCTCACCATCTGCGAAGACCTCTGGGTGGATGACGGCCTGCAGCGCGAGCGCCTGGACGGACCGGATCCCATCGATCAACTGATCCCCGAACAGCCGGATCTGGTGATCAATCTGGCGGCTTCCCCCTTCGATGCCTCCAAGCCAGCCTTGCGCCAACAGCTGGCGGCGGCGGCGGCGCAACGCCTCAATTGCCCACTGATCTACCTCAATCAAGTGGGGGGCAACGACGAGCTGGTGTTCGACGGGGCCAGTTTTGTGGTGGAAGCCGATGGCGCCGTGCAGCTGGAGCTCCCCGTCTGTGAGGAGCACCTGGCGGTCTGGGACAGCGGTCATCCCACCCCTGTGCAGTCCCACGGCCAGATTCAACCCATGGATCCCCTGGAGCGGCTGTTCCGCGCCCTGGTGCTTGGGGTGCGTGACTACGCCCGGAAATGCGGGTTCAACAAGGCATTGCTGGGGTTGAGCGGCGGCATCGACTCAGCGCTGGTGGCCGTGATCGCCAGCGCAGCCCTTGGGAACGAGGCGGTCTCAGCGCTGTTGATGCCCTCCCCCTGGAGCTCGGCTGGATCCATCGACGACGCCTTGGCCTTGGCCGAACGGTTGGGACTGCAGACCAACACAGTGCCGATCGCCGGCCTGATGGAGGGCTACGACCAGGTCCTCACCGCACCGCTGGGGGAAACGCCCCAGGGCGTGACGGCGGAAAATCTGCAATCACGCATTCGCGGCACCCTGCTGATGGCCGTGGCCAACCAGCAGGGCCAACTGCTGCTCACCACCGGCAACAAATCCGAGCTGGCCGTGGGGTACTGCACCCTCTATGGCGACATGAACGGCGGGCTTGCGGTGATTGGCGATCTCTACAAAACCAGCGTGTTTGCCCTGTGCGACTGGCTCGACAGCGACGCAGCCCGGGGCTGCCGCCAGGCGCTGGGACTCCCGATCCACGGAGAGCTGGTGGGGGAGGCGATTCGACGCAAACCACCGAGCGCCGAGCTAAGGCCCAACCAGAAAGACAGCGACTCCCTGCCCGACTACGACGCTCTGGACGCCCTGCTCAAAGCCCTAATCCAGGAGCGCCAGTCTGGACCAACCCTGATGGCGGCCGGCCATGATCCCGCCCTGGTGGAGCGGGTGGAACGGCTGCTGAAACGGGCCGAGTTCAAGCGACGCCAGGCGGCACCGTTGCTCAAGGTGAGCCCCCAGGCCTTCGGCAGCGGCTGGCGGTTGCCCATTGCAGCGACCTAAACATCCCACCCTGGTGATGTGGCGGGTTGTGCGCAGCGGAGCCAGATTGAAGGGATCTCCTTGAAGCCGCCATGGCAGCCTCCGTTCTCTCGGCCCCGATGGCCAGCATCGGTGTGCCGAAGGAGATCAAGCTCGATGAGCAGCGCGTGGCGCTGACTCCCGATGCGGTGCGGGAACTGGTGAGCCAAGGCTTGGAGGTGCGCATCGAAACCGGAGCCGGGGCTGGAGCGGGAATCGGTGACGACGCCTTCGCCGCCGCCGGTGCCCAAATGGTGAGCCGCGACGAGGCCTGGGGCGCCCATTTGGTGGTGAAGGTGAAGGAACCGCAGGCGGAGGAATTTGTCTATCTGCGGAAGGACATGGTGCTGTTCACCTACCTGCACCTGGCCGCCTATCCCAGCGTTGGCGAGGCTCTGCTGGAGGCAGGCACCGCTGCCATCGCCTACGAAACCGTGCAGCTGGAGAACGGCAGCCTGCCGTTGCTGGCACCGATGAGCGAAATCGCGGGGCGCTTGGCGGCCCAGGTTGGAGCTCACCTGCTGGAGAAACCCCACGGCGGCCGCGGCGTGCTGATGGGGGGCTGCACCGGCGTGCAACCGGCCCGGGTGGTGGTGCTTGGCGCCGGCACCGTGGGATGGAATGCCGCACGAACGGCCGCCGCCATGGATGCCGAGGTGTTGCTGCTCGACCGCTCACCCCAGCGGTTGCGCAGCCTGGAGGCCGACCGGCGCGGCCGACTGATGAGTGTGGTGAGCAGCCGCGGGCTTCTGGAACGGTTGGTGCCAACGGCGGATCTGGTGATCGGAGCCGTACTTACCCCCGGTGGGCGCGCCCCCACCCTGGTGGACGAGCAGATGGTGAAGCAGATGCGGCCCGGTTCGGTGATCGTGGATGTGGCCATCGACCAAGGCGGCTGCATCGCCACCAGCCAGGAGACAACCCACCGCGATCCCACCGTGACCATCCACGGCGTGCAGCACTACGCCGTGGGCAACATGCCTGGGGCGGTGCCGTTCACCTCCACCGAAGCCCTGGTGAGCGTGACCCTCCCGTACATCCTGGGCATCGCCGGGCGGGGCCTGGAGGAAGCGGTGACGGAACGACCGGAACTCATCTCCGGCCTGAACACTGTGCAGGGATCGGTCTGCCACCCCGGCGTGGCCAAAGCACTTGGGGTGCCGCCGCGGCATCCGATGGCCTGCCTGCGTTAGCCCTCCAAGTGGAGTGCACCCACATAGAACCAAGGACCATCCCCCGCGCCGTCGCGCCGCTGAAACAGGGAGGTTTCCTTCAGCACCCCACCGCGGTAACGGGCTTCAAACTGCACCGTTCCCTCCAGATCCCGCGGGCCGCCGGCGCTGACAGCCAGCACCGTCAAGCCGAGCCAACGGGTCTGCCGGCAACTCCGCTCCAGGGAACGACGCCGCTGCTGTGCTGGAACATCCGGCTCGGGATGGGTGGCCAGCAGATAGTCGATCTCGCCACGCGCAAACGCTGAATATCTGGAGCGCATCAGCTGTTCAGCCGTTTCGGCACGCTGATCGCCGCGATGCAGGGGCCCGCAGCAGCTGCGATAAACACCACCCCCACAGGGGCAAGGGCTCTGATCGAGGGCACCACCAAAACCGCCAGGCATCAATCCAACCGTTGCAGCGCTGGTAGTGGCCGGCCCAGGGACGCCGGACTCAAGCCCTCCCGCAGCGCCAGCACCAACCCTGCTGCCTCGCTGTAACTGCTGGCCTGAAGAACGCCCTGGCTCAAGCCAAGGGCATCGGCCGTGACCGACAACACCGCGGGGTTCTCCACTGTGATCAGCGGAACATTCCGTTCCAAACAAGCCAGCACCGCTTCACCCCCCAGGGCGCCTGCGGGCACCACAACCGCCCCCAATTGCGTCGCATCAAGATCGCCAGGCTGCCGGGGGGCGCTCACCAGATCCGGTGCCCGGCTCAGCCCCACCAGCACGCAGGCCAGGAAGGTGTAGCCGAGCTCCTCACCCGCCGCCCTTGGATCCAGCTGCGGATCCAGGGGCAAGGGGTCCAAGGCCGGAGCGTGGGCACAGGGGATCTGCAGGTGCTGGACCAGCAGGTGGCTGATCACCGCTTCAGCACCGGCCAGAGCATCCACGCCACTGCCCTGGCGATACGCCGCCAACGCGTCACTCTCCGGATCCTCCGGGAAGCGGGCCACCACCGCAATCGCCGTCGCCCCGGCCTGCTTCAAGCGTTCACCGGCTCGCAACAAGGCATCAGGACACCCCAATCGCCCCCAGCTGGCGCCACTGGCACCACACTCAAGCGTCACCTCAAGCGGCGCATCCGTTGAAACCACCGGGCCGATCTCCAAACCCAGGCTGGCTCGGCAGCCCTCAGCCACCTGAATCTGGCGCTGGGCCAGCTCGGGCTCGATACCGGCATCCAGCAGCAAGCCGATCCGTTGCCTTCGCACCGGCCGCAGGGCCCAGTCACCCACGGCAAACCGATCGAGGCCATAGCCCTCTACGTAGAGCACGCGGGAATCGCTCCAATACAGCGAAGCCCCGTTCATCACATTGGGATGGGTGATCAGGCAGCCGCTCGCTGCAGCAAGCAAGCGGGCTGACGGCAAGGCGTCACCGGCAAAGCCACCGATGTCACAACCGATGCCCGTGGGCACCAGCATCAGCGTTGGCATCGGGGCCGAGCTCATGCGCTGATCACCGCCTCCAGCTGGATCATTCGGCCACCATCGGCACTGGAGTGCACTGCGGTAAGAGCCCAACGCAGCAGATCACCATCCTGAGCCAACTGCTGACGGATAAAGCTGCGCAACTCAACCAATGGCACATCAGCAGGCCAAGGAAACTGCCGTTGCAGGCTGATGAGCCTCACTTCTGGTATTGACCGAACTGGGCTTCGTAGAGCGCATCCTCTTGCCCCGCCTTGAGGGTGAGATCGGCCCGCGGGAAAGCCACACAGAGCAGGCTGTAGCCCTGCTGCTGAAGCTCACCTTTCACGCCCATGGCATCGGGCTGCTCAACACTGCCCTCGCTGATTACCGCAGCACAAGTGGTGCATACCCCGGAGCAGCAGGAGCTGGGGAGGGTGATGCCAGCAGCCTCAGCAGCATTCAGCACCGTCTGGTCAGCGCGGCAGGGAAAGCTGTGGGTTTCGCCTTCGAACTCGGCGCGGACGGTGTAGGTGGCCACGTCGGACATGCCGGGCTCAACAAGGAAGACGCCGCATTCTCTCAGGCAATGGGCTCGTCCAGCGAGTCCCAATGGCGGGGGTGGGGCGCCAGATATTCCGGCGAACCACCCTGCACGGGTGCTGTCAGCACGAAATCAAAACTGATGGAACAGCGCAGCTCGTCTGGGGCGTCGTTGGGCAGAACGCTGTGGTGCAGGCTCGACGGAAACAGCACCAGTAAACCGGGGCGTGGGGCCAGATCCCAGTGGGCCTGATTGAACGAGTGGCCTTCAGCAATCGGGCCGCCGTAACCCACCGCCAAACCCGCCACCAACTCATTGGGTTGATCGGACGCATGCAGCCGCAACATGCCTTCCTCTCCCGAGCCGTTACCCGTGAGGTACAGAACAGCACTGAGATGGGCATTGGGGTGATGGTGGCGGCCAACCGCTTGATCCCAATCACTGATCACCGGCCAGCAACGCTGCAGATGCAGGGCCACTTGGCTTCGCGCAAACCCAAGCGAATCGAGATAACTCCAGGCCTGCTGAACCACCAACTGAGCCAAGGCCTGAAAGGGCTGCTGTTGATGCAGCTGCCACACCCCATGCAGGTCCCCCGTCCAGGCGCAGCCTTCATTAGGGTTGCCCTCGGCCTCGCCGCGAAGGTCCAGCAGAGCCTGCATGCAGGACGCCTGCTGCAGAGGGTCGAGAGGAAGTTGCGTCGTTGCCACGACGGTGGGGAAGAGCTGATGAAGCTGAAGCACGCCCACGCCCTCAAACCGCTCCGCTTCACCGTAAACACAGCACAAAAAAGCCGGCCCCGAAGGACCAGCTGTCTATGAATCGATCGACCGAAAAGATCAGCCGAAATGGTTAGCCAACAGCGGCCGCACCGCCTGCAACTTCCAGGATCTCCTGGGTAATCGCAGCCTGACGGGCCTTGTTGTAGTCAAGGGTGAGGCTCTTGGCCAATTCCTTGGCGTTGTCGCTGGCGTTGTTCATGGCCGTCATCCGGCTAGCCAGCTCGGAGGCTGCCGATTCCTGCAAGGAACGCAGCATCTGGTTCTGCAGATACAGCGGAAGCAGTGCATTCAGCAACTGTTCAGGGGTCTGCTCAAACACGATGTCCGAAGGAATCTTCGGCTCGGTGTTGGCAGGGCCTGCACCAGGCTCCACCGTCAGAAGGCCGTCCTTGGTGGTGAGACGGAAGATCTCATCATCGGGATCAGCGATGTCCTGAGGATCCAAGGGCAGGAGGGTCTGAACCACGGGCTTGCAGCTCACCAGGTTGATGAACTTGGTGAAGATCAGCTCAACGCGGTCGGTGCTTTCGGCCAGGAACTCAGCCAGCAGATCCGTGGAGATCGTGTTGGCCTCATCGGCAGTGGGCACCTGTTCCAGACCGGAGAAGGTGGCCTGGATCGGGTAGTCCCGACGGGTGAAGTAGCCGATGGCTTTGGTGCCGATCAGCAGCAGCTTCACGTCGAAGCCCTTTCCCTTCAGCTCAGCAAAACGCTGTTCCGTGCGCTTGATGATGTTGGCGTTGTAGCCACCACACAGGCCGCGATCGCCAGTGACCGCCACCAGGGTGATGGTCTCCACATTGCGCTGCTGCATCAGGGGAGATGCCGCATCTTCGAAACCCATGCGGGACTGGAGGTTTTCCAGGATCCGGGCCAGCCGATCCGCGAAGGGACGGCTGCGGAGCACTTGCTCCTGGGCGCGGCGCACCTTGGCCGCAGCCACCAGGCGCATGGCCTCGGTGATCTTGCGGGTGTTTTTGACCGACTTAATTCGGTCTCGGATTTCCTTGAGATTCGCCATGTCGGCAGCTCCTTCAGGCCGCGGAGGCGACCATGGTGGACACGACTTCGGTGATGGCGTCCTTGAGGATCGCCTCAGCCTCAGGGCTCATCACTTTCTTCTCCTGGATTTCGGTGATGAACTCAGCCTTGTTGGACTTGAGGTACTCACGCAGTTCGCGGGAGAAATCAACAACCTTGTCGACGGGGACGTCGTCGATCAGGCCCTTCACGCCGGCGTAAACGATGGCGACCTGCTCAGCAAGGATCAGGGGGCTGAACTGAGGCTGCTTGAGCAGTTCACGCAGACGCTTGCCGCGCTCCAGCTGCTGCTGGGTGGAGGCATCCAGGTCAGAGGCGAACTGGGAGAAGGCGGCCAGCTCGTCGAACTGGGCCAGCTCCAGCTTGAGGGTGCCGGCAATCTTCTTGATGGCCTTGGTCTGGGCAGCACCGCCCACCCGGCTCACGGAGATACCCACGTTGATCGCAGGACGCAGACCGGAGTTGAACAGGTCGGAGCTGAGGAAGATCTGACCATCCGTGATCGAAATCACGTTGGTGGGGATGTAGGCCGAAACGTCACCGGCCTGGGTCTCAATGATCGGCAGGGCAGTCATGGAACCCTTGCCCATGGCGTCAGACAACTTGGCTGCACGCTCGAGCAGACGGCTGTGGCAGTAGAAGACGTCGCCGGGGTAGGCCTCACGACCGGGCGGACGACGCAGCAGGAGCGACATCTGGCGATAGGCAGCAGCCTGCTTGGAGAGATCGTCGTAGATCACAAGGGTGGCCTTGCCCTTGTACATGAAGTACTCGGCAATGGAGGCGCCCGTATAAGGAGCCAGGTACTGCAGCGCAGCGGGCTCGGACGCGTTGGCCGCCACGATCACGGTGTAGTCAAGGGCGCCGCGCTCACGCAGCACTTCAACGACGTTGGCCACGGAAGCAGCCTTCTGACCCACGGCGACGTAGACGCAGATCATGTCCTGATCCGCCTGGTTCAGGATCGTGTCGATCGCGATGGCGGTCTTGCCGGTCTGGCGGTCACCAATGATCAGCTCGCGCTGGCCACGGCCGACGGGGATCATCGCGTCGATGGCGGTGATGCCGGTCTGCATCGGCTCATGCACCGACTTGCGCTGAATGATGCCGGGCGCCATGGATTCGATCAGGCGCGTCTCGCTGGTGGCGATTTCACCCTTGCCGTCGATGGCACGGCCCAGGGAGTTCACCACCCGGCCCAGCATGGCCTCACCCACGGGCACAGCAGCAATCTTGCCGGTGGCCTTCACCGTGCTGCCTTCCTGGATGCCATATCCCTCACCCATGAGCACCGCGCCGACGTTGTCGTCTTCGAGGTTCAGGGCGATGCCTTCGGTGCCGTCCTCGAATTCGAGGAGCTCACCGGCCATGGCTTGCTGCAGGCCGTAAACGCGGGCGATGCCGTCGCCCACGGTGAGAACGGTACCGACATTGCTGACGGAAACCGACTTGTCGTAGTCCTCAATTTGCTGCTTGAGGATGGCGCTGATCTCGTCGGGACGGATGGAAACCATGGCGTGTGATCCCAGCTGGGAGTGGGGGGGGGAAGAAGCGGTGGAGGAAGAAGTGAGGTCAGCTCGCCTTGGCGAGTGCCAGACCGAGGCGACGAACCTGGCCAGACAGGCTGGCGTCGATCACCTGAGATCCGAGACTCACGACGAAACCGCCGATTAGGGACGGATCCACACTGAGGTCGATGTCGACCTTGTTGGTGCCGGCCATGGCCTGCACCTTCTTGGAGAGGGCCGCTTGCTGCTCTTCGCTGAGAGCCTGGGCTGAGCGGACCTGAGCCAGGGTGATGCCCTGCTGCTCGCGATAAAGCTCGAGGTAACGAAGCATCACCGCATCAAAGGCAAGGAGTCGCTGCCGATCCGCCAAGACCTTGAGAAGGTTGAGAACGGAAGGCGTGACCTGCTCACCCACGATGGCCTTAAGAGCCTGCTTTTTGGCATCCGGCTCAAGAACCGGAGACACCATGGCGTCGCGGAAGTCTTCGGAATCGTTCCAGATCTCAAGCAGTTGCTTGCATTGATCGGCAACGGTTTCAGACTCACCTCGGGCTTCGGTGACCTGAAGCAATGCTTCGGCGTAGGGGGTGGCCAGAGAGTTGAGGAGAGGCATCAGGCGATCTCCAGATTTTTGATGGTGGAATCGATCAACTTGGCCTGAGCACTGGCGTCGAGACGACCCGGAAGCTGGGCAATAACATTGTCGATTGCCGCCAGAGCAGCTTCACGACGGAGACTGTCCTTGATCCGGGCAGCATCGGCCTCTGCATCAGCATCGGCACCGGCCTTGACGGCAGCCATCGCAGAGATGGTGCGCTTCTCGCCTTCAGCACGAATGCCTGCGGCGCGGGCCTGACCATCAGCACGAATCTTCTCGGCTTTCTGCTGGGCAGCAGCCAACTCGGACTGAGCCTGGCTCAGGTTTTCGGTGGCGGTCTTCAGGCGGGACTCTGCGTCCTGCAGGTCCTGAAGGATGGCGGCGCGGCGGCGTTCCAGGATTCCTCCCAGGAAACCGCGCAGGAACCAAACCAGGAGACTGATCACAATGACCAGGTTGACCAGATTGGTTTCGAGCGGATTGAAATTGAGAGACATCACGCGGCCAGCAAACGGTTGATGATCGTGGTGCTCAGCTGATCCACCTGGCCCCTGAGTTGGGTTCGGGCAGACTCACGCTCGGCCTCGATGGCACGACGGCTTTCCTCTTTAGTGCGGTTGGCTTCAGCTTCCGCCTGGGCCAGTGCTTCGCGGTAAAGCCGGTCAACTTCTTGTTCCGCCTCGATGATCACGGCCTGAGCGGCCTGACGGGCACCTTTCAGCTGTTCAGCCAGATCAGCCTCCAGGCGTTCAACCTGGGCGAGCTTCTGCTTGGCATCAGCACGACTGGTGGAGATGTAGCCCTCGCGATCTTCCACGACCTTGCCGACCGGACGGAAGAAGAGGACATTGAGCAGGAAGGTGAGGAGAACCACCTGAACCGCCATCAGCGGAAGGGTGGCATCGAGGTCAAAAAGACCTCCCTCCGGAACACCTGCTTCAGCGAGCAGAAGCCAGGTCATGGAAAGGTGCGCTGGGAAGGAATCGAAACAAGAAGCTCAGGAGGGGGATCTGCGATCCCCCTGCACTGATCAGCCGGCGAAGGGGTTGGCGAACAGAAGCACCAGAGCCACCACCAGGCCGTAGATGGTCAGCGATTCCATGAATGCCAGGGACAGCAGCAGGGTGCCGCGGATCTTGCCTTCGGCTTCGGGCTGACGGGCGATGCCCTCAACAGCGCCGCCAGACGCGGTGCCCTGACCGATACCAGGGCCGATGGCGGCGAGGCCGACTGCCAGGCCAGCAGCCACAACGGAAGCGGCGGAGGTGATGGAATCCATGTTGGGTGGTGTAAGGGGAAGCGCTGGGAAGCGCTGTACGGAATGGACTTGGGGATCGGTTCCCCCCGCGCAGGGACATTCCCGAAGGAACGGGCCCGGGTGCAATGCCGGACCTGCGCGCGGATGTGTTTAGCAGATCGCCGTTCTCAGGCGATAGAGGAGGTCGGCTTTTAGTGGGCCTCGTGGAGGCCTTCGCCGATGTAAAAGGACGCCAGGGTCGCGAAGATCAGAGCCTGAATGGCACTGGTGAACAGACCCAGAAGCATCACAGGCAGAGGCACGATCAGCGGAACCAGGTACACCAGCACGCCCACAGCCAATTCGTCGGCAAGGATGTTTCCGAACAGACGGAAGGAGAGGGAAAGAGGCTTGGTGAATTCCTCAATGATCTTGAACGGGAGCATGATCGGGGTCGGCTCCACGTACAGCTCGAAGAAGCGCAGACCTTTACGGCTCAGGCCGGCATAGAAGTACGCCAGTGACACCAGCAGAGCCATCGCCACGGTGGTGTTTATGTCTGCGGTGGGAGCGCCGAGCTCACCCTCAGGGAGTTCGAAGATCTTCCAGGGGATCAGGGCTCCGCCCCAGTTGCTCACGAAGATGAACAGGAACAGGGTGCCGATGAATGGCAGCCAGTCGCGGTAGTACTTCTCGCCGATGTTGTCGCGGGCGATGTCGCGAATGAAATTCCAGAGGAATTCGAGCAGGTTCTGCAGACCGATCGGATCACGCTTCATCCCGCGGGTGCCGACAAGCACCACAGCCAGGAGGATGCCGATCAGGATCCAGGAGCTCAGGAACACCTGACCGTGCAGATACAGATCGCCGATCTGCCAGTACAGGTGGTGACCCACTTCCAGTTCAGCGAACGGGAGTGGTAAGGGCAACAAAGCCATGGGTGCAGAGAAAAGTGCTCAGACTCAGCGGTCGTCGAAGACGTGCTGAAGAATCAGGGCGGGCTTGTAGAGAAGGAATCCCAGGAAGGCCGGCAGCAGATCGAGCTGAGGCAGCTTGGCCGAACCAACCACAAGCAGTGTTGGAACGATGAGCTGAAAACGCCCCAGTCCACGGGACTGGTCACTGAGCCGGGCCACACTGCGAGCCAACAAGCGCACGTACAGAAGTCCGGCGCAGGAGCCCACAAGAACACTGCCGGCCACCGAGAGATTCATGGTGAGAGCCACGATCGGAACCGTGACGAGTGACACCAGAACGGTGGCCAACAGCAGGCGACGTTGAAGACGGTAAAAATCTTCCAAGCGCTGCCTGAAATGGCGCGCGGAATCTATCACGCGTTCGCTGCTGTTATTCCTGCAACAGAAGCAGCTGGCGATCCACAAGATCGCGGATCTGATCCGGAGACGCAAGGGCCCCCAGCCTCTGTTCCGGCTGCTCAGCGACAGTCCGCAGCAGGGAGCGGTCGGCATCCGTGAGCTGAATGGGCTCCATGTTGCGACCAAGAATCGGATCGGGTTCTCCCCAGAGGCAGGGCTGAACCAAACCCCTGGCCAGGCCAAGGGCCTCATCACTCCAGCGGGCTCGCTCCACTGGTGCCGCAGAGAGAAAGAACTCGAAGTGGCTGATGTCGGGATCCAGCTGCTCCACAAGCTCCCACTGCTGACGCGGTGGCAAGGCCTGGGCTCGCTCCAGCAGTTCTCCCTGCAGAAGGCGGGATGGATCCCAAACCTCCGGATTGGAGAAGCCGGCGAAATGCAGACCTGCCGTTTCGAGGAACGCGAAGAGACGCTCGAGGTTGTAACTGGTTTCCTGCGGGTGCAGGTACATGTCCGCGAAATTTGCGTCAGGTGCGCAGTCCACGGCCCAGCGTTCCCGGTGATGACGGGCAAGGCGGTTGCCCTCAGGCAGGGTCTCGAACAGCTCCCGCCCCAGATGCAGGCCCTCCGAGCCTGTGCCGGCATTCAGAAGACTCAGCGCTTTCTGGGTGCGGTGGATCTCCCAGCGACCGGCATCGGCATAAAGAAAGAGATGCAGCAGACCCGACGGAGCCAGGCGATCCGCCAGGGAGCGCAGCCCCGCTTCCGGCTGATCCAGGTGATGCAACACCCCCACCGAGTTGATGTAGTCGAAGGCCCCTTCGTCGGCCAGATCAAGAAGACTGCGCCGCTCCTGACGCAGGGAGGTCACTTGCTCAGGCGCCCCGGAGCGCTGGCAGCGTTCCCGCGCCACCGCCAGAGCCCCATCACTGATGTCCACCCCGAGCACGTCAGCACCCGGATTGAGATGGCAGAGGTAATCGGTGCTCACCCCGGTTCCGCAACCGGCATCGAGGATCCGCGGCGCCTCCATCCCTGCAGGGATCGAGCCGTGCACAGCGGCCAGAACGCTGCGATAACACCAACGCCAGTTGTATCCAGGTGGCGGGCCGTCCTGCAGTGGATCCCCCGGGAAGGGGAAGCGGTCATAAAACGCACTCACCACGGGAGTCGCAGCATCACTGGGCTTGGGGTGGGTCATGCAGCGCTGATTTCGCGCCTGCGAGCTTTTCACGTCAGACCCGTGGATCCCCTGCAGCACCGCAAGGCCTGCAAACATTTGTTCATGGGGCCACGGAGGGCCATCCCAGCAGCCGTAACGTGGCGCGATCCGGCTTGCTTTCGTCGATGACAGTGACCGCCAGCAGCGGCAGCCCGCGCGTGTCTCCCCAACTGTTCGACACGCTGCCGCTCTCCAGCGTCCGTCAGGCAGAGCAGCAGGACCGTTTCCCTGACAACGGGGAACTGGACAGTCTTGTGACCTTCTTCCGATCCGGTCAGGACCGGATCGAAGCGTCCCGGATCATTGCGGCCAACGCCGAGGCCATCGTGGCCCGCGCCGCCAACAGAATTTTTGTGGGAGGAACTCCCCTCTCCTTCCTTGAAGCGCCTCTAACAACGGGCGAAACCGCACGTTCAACAGGTCAGGAAGGCACTCCGCTGGCTGCTGACCAAGCCGCGTTTGAGCAGTCGGTGCGCACCTTCACCGGCGACAGCAACAGCACCAAGCGGGGCAACTTCCTCACCCGCCTGCTGGAAGGAGCTGGTGGCGATGCCGACGTGCGGGTTGTGCTCCCCACCGGTTTCAACGCCATCAGCGTGGCCAAGTACGGCCCGGCCTTCATGCGCAAGTCGGTGCGCGACATGGGTTGGTTCGTGCGCTATGTGGGCTATGCCCTGGTGGCAGGTGACCCCAGCATTCTTGCGGTGAACACCCGCGGCCTGCGGGACATCCTTCTGGAGAACTGCTCTCTGGCGGCCACCAACGTGGCTCTTCAGGAGATGCGGGCTGCTTCAGCGGAACTGCTGCGGGATCGTCCTGAAGCCCGTCAGATGACAATCGACTGCTTCAACGTGCTGTTGCAGGAGCTGGCCATCCCCACCCCCAGCACGAAGCAGCGCCAGGGGAGTGCAGTGCAGCAGGGCCTGCAGCTGCCGGCGATCTATGCACTGGCCTCAGAGGGACGCCAGCTGTTTGAAATGCGTCCCGGTCTGTCCGGAGCCGAGAAAGCTGAAATCATCCGCGCCGCCTATCGCCAGGTGTTTGAGCGCGACATCGCCAAGGGCTACTCCCAGACCCCCTGTGCGGACAAAGCCAGTGCCGTCGCCCAGGGACAGATCTCCATGCGTGAATTCGTTCGCGCCCTCGGCCGCAGCAAGGAATATCGCCAGCAGTTCCACGACGGTTTCGTCAACAGCCGCGTGGTGGAACTGGCTTACCGCCACTTCCTCGGCCGGGGCATCAGCTCCCTCGAGGAATTCCGCAAGTCGTTCGCGATCCTCAGCGACCAGGGCCTCAACGGTCTGGTGGATGTGCTGGTGAATTCCTCGGAATACGCCCAGGCCTTTGGTGAGGAAACCGTTCCCTACCTGCGGGATCTCGGCACTGAAGCTCAGGAGAGCGCAGGTTGGGGCTCCAATCGCAAGCTGTTCAAATTCAGCGCCCCCTTCGATGGCGCACCGCAATACGTCACCCTCTACGCCTCCTACCGCCAACCCTTTGCTGATCAGCACGTCTACGGCGGCGGCAATGATCCGGTGGCCAACCAGTACGGCGCCATCTTCCCCAGCGGAACCGCTTCGGTGGCCACACGGCCGGCGCCATACGGCTACGACAGCCGCCGCCTGCTGGTGAGCAACGGTCTCAACAGCCCCGGACAGCTGGACAGCGCCAGCTTCCGCGGCAGCCGCCCCCGCAAGGTGGGACCACGGGTGGTACGGCTTCAGCAGATCGCAACCGGGGGAACCGTCAATCCCCGTCGCGGCGGAAACCCCAGCGTTCGTACCACTGAAGCCAGCACCCAAGCCGTGATCAAAGCGGTGTACGTACAGGTGCTGGGCAACGGTGGCTATGCAGGAGAGCGCATGGGTTCAGCCGAAGCTCGGCTCGAGAACGGTGACATCTCCCTGAAGGATTTCGTGCGCGCAGTCGCCCGCTCTGATGCCTTCCGTCGCCGCTACTGGAGTGGCCTTTACATCGTGAAGGCGATCGAAGTGATGCACCGCCGTCTGTTGGGACGTCCCACCTTCGGACGCTGGGAAATTGATGCGATTTTTGACACCGCTGCCCGCCACGGCTTCTACGGGGTGGTGGACGCCCTGATCGACAGCCGTGAATACAGCGAAGCATTCGGATCCGACACGGTCCCCTTTGAGCGATTCATCACACCAGGCGATGTGAACGCCCGTCGTGCCCCCGGCTGGGCCCGCCCGCTCAATCTCGCCGCCGTGGCCGATCTCACCCAGAGCAACCGCCCGGAAGCACGGCCATCGGAAGGCTTCCGCAGCAGTGGCACCATCACACCCCGCAACCTGGTCGACACCAAGTCGGCATCGCAAGGAGCCTGGACGCCCACCAGTGGCGCCAGCGGTGCCGACTCCCGTTGGCTGTCGGTGGTGCGCCAGCAAAGCCTGGCCTCGAAGCAAATCGGCTTCCCGATGCGTCGGGCCAGCGGATCCGAGCCCAGCAAGCTTGATGGCCCCTCATGGACCGTCAAGAGCCGCTCCGTGGCGTCCGGCAAGACCCAGGCCCTCTCGACCATGGGGCAGGCACTGGCCAACGCCGATGCCTCTGGATTCCAGCTGCGGGAAGGGCTCCCGGCCATGCTGGAGCTGAAACAGCCCTGCAGCGAGTCTGAACTTCGCACCGTGCTCGATGCGACGTATCGGCAACTGCTGAACCGTGTCCCAACGGAAAGCGAGCGCCTGGTCTCCGCCGAGTCCCGACTGCGCAATCAGGACATCGACCTGCCTGATTTCATCGCTGAAGTGGCCATGAGCGAAGCGTTCCAGAACCGCATCGCCTCCATGGCTCCGCTTCGGGCCGCATCCGCCGCAGGCCTAGCTCTTCTGGGACGGGCCACCACCCCAGCAGAGACCAGTCGCTTCTTGATCACCCGCGCTCAAGCAGGTCAGGGTGCAGCTGTCACCGAACTGTTGGCGGAACGGATCAGCACAACCGTGCCCCGCATCGACGGCATGTCGACAGCCTCAGGGGTCAGCCAGGCCACCATCCAGCGCACGGCCTCGCTCTACCGCGGCAATGCCGGCCTGAATCCCCCCACGGGCGACGCGATCTGAGCCAAACGGCCATTTTCCTGACAAACAACCGCCCCAATTGCCAGCGGTTGTTCTCATTGGATCCCAGTGAAGTGCCGCTTCATCGGGATCATTTTGTGCGTCTTGGGAGCCTCTCGAACCATGACGCAAATCGCAGTCATGGCAACGGCTTTCCCGGCACGACCGATGCCGTGAAGAACTGTTACCCGGGCAAAAATCCCAGGCCGTCGCCAGCGCAGAATGCCTCAGCCGATCCCAACGGAGCGGGGCCACAACGATCAGTGTTGACCGTTGTGAACAAGTCTCACTCCCGACGCTTCGACCCCCTGTCTCAGCCTTTAGTCTGAGACGCGATCCCTCGGGATCACCCCTTATTCACCGGATACCGGTCTCCTACGGGCGGCCGCTTGTTTCGAGGCAGAACTGCATGAGCATCGTCTCCAACTCGATCATCAACGCGGACGCCGAAGCCCGCTACCTCAGCCCTGGCGAACTCGACCAGATCAAAGCCTTCGTCACCGGCGGTCAACGCCGTCTGCGCGTGGCCCAGGTCCTGTGCGAGAGCCGCGAGCGCATCGTCAAGCAGGCTGGTGGTCAGCTGTTCCAGAAGCGTCCCGACGTCATCTCCCCCGGCGGCAACGCCTACGGCGAAGAGATGACCGCAACATGTCTGCGTGACATGGACTACTACCTCCGCCTCGTCACCTACGGCATCGTCGCCGGTGACGTCACACCGATCGAAGAGATCGGTGTGATTGGCGCGAAAGAGCTCTACCGCTCCTTGGGCACTCCCCTGGAAGCCATGGCAGAAGCCGTGCGCGAGATGAAGATCGTCGCCATGGGCCTTCTCACCGGAGCCGACGCAGAGGAAGCCGGCACCTACTTCGATTACGTGGTTGGCGCCCTCGCCTGAACCGCTCGCTGAATTTCCCTCTCGTCTCCTCACGGATCCATGCAAGACGCCATCACCAACGTCATCAACAAGTCGGACGTCCAGGGCCTCTACCTGGACACGGCTTCGATGAGCAGCCTCGAGTCGTATTTCGCCAGTGGTGAACTGCGCGTGCGCGCTGCCGCCACCATCAGCGCCAATGCTTCGGCCATCATCCGCGATGCCGTAGCCAAGGCCCTGCTGTACTCGGACATCACCCGTCCCGGCGGCAACATGTACACCACCCGCCGCTACGCAGCCTGCATCCGCGACCTGGATTACTACCTGCGTTATTCCACCTACGCCATGCTGGCTGGCGACACCTCAATCCTCGATGAGCGTGTTCTGAACGGCCTCAAGGAGACCTACAACTCCCTGGGTGTGCCCATCGGCGCCACTGTTCAGGCCATCCAGGCCATGAAGGAAGTCACCGCAGGCCTGGTCGGCCCTGATGCCGGCAAGGAAATGGGTGTCTACTTCGACTACATCTGCTCCGGCCTCGGCAACTGAGCCCCATGCGGTTGTTCAAAGTCACCGCCTGCATTCCCAGCCCTGAAAAGGTTCGGACGCAGCGCGAATTGCAGAACACCTTCTTCACCAAGTGGGTGCCCTACGACAGCTGGTTCGCTGAACAGCAGCGCATCCAAAAGCAGGGTGGCCGCATCATCAAGGTGGAGCTCTGCACCGGGGGGCAGCAAGTCAACGTCGGCAACTGAACTCCGCTCCAAAGCGAATTCCAAGCCCGGTTCAACACCGGGCTTTTTTATTGGCCATCAACCGTTGAGGGTCTGCTCCACCAAAGCATCGAGATCCGGAAGAACAGCGGCATCTCCCTCCCCCAACCAAAGCACGTACTCGTGGTTACCGGCAGGTCCAGTGATCGGCGAAGCCACCAAGCCCTGGGGCTGCCACCCCGATTCTGCTGCCGCTGCAATCACGGATTCAATGGCATCCCGGTGGGCCGCTGGGCCACGCACGACGCCGCCCTTGCCGACGCGACTCTTGCCCACCTCAAACTGCGGCTTCACCAGCACCAGAGCATCGGTGTCGGGACCCCGCAACAACCGGCGCAACGCCGGAAGAATCAGCCGCAGGGAAATGAACGACACATCGGTGACCGCCAAACTGGGCCAGGGGTCGTCGGCCCCATAGAGATCGTCGGGCTGCAGATGGCGCAGGTTGGTGCGTTCCCGCAACACAACCCGTTCGTCGGTTCGCAGGCTCCAGGCCGTTTGGCCATAGCCCACATCAACGCCATAAACACGGGTAGCGCCGTGCTGCAGCAGGCAATCGGTGAAGCCGCCGGTGGAGATGCCGCCATCCAGGCAGACGCGCCCCTCCACCAGTACAGGGAAAGCCTTCAAGCCCGCCAACAGTTTTTCACCCCCTCGAGAGACAAAGCGGGGGGGCTGCTCCACCCGCAGTTCTCGCTGCGGCGTCACCTCCGTTCCAGGCTTGTCCAACAGGGTGCCGGCGCCATCCCGCACCTTTCCAGCACGAATCAATTGCTGCGCCTGTTGGCGTGAACTGACCAATCCACGGGTCAGGAGTTCCAGATCAAGACGCTGTTTGGACGCCATTGCGACATAAAAGCAGACCGATCCCGAAGAAAACCGGCGATCCAGCGGCTGGAGCCTGTTCTGCCAGGAGGATTGCCCCAATTCGCGTCGAGGGACGTGTCCAACCACCTCCCCCAACCCGCCAAGGTGGTGCCGCTGTTGCAGCCGGGCAGCTTTGTGCGAATCGACAACCAGCCCTGCGACCTGCCGCCCTTCCAGGTGCTTCACTGCCGCGGCGGACGCTGCTGGGTGCGCCAGCAATCCTGGGGATCCCACGTGCAATGGGAAGTTGAGCATGAGCGGTTGAACGTTGCATAAGCGAAACCGCTGCTCACCAAGCCCTGCAAAGACTCCCAGCCAACAATTCTCTTCAATCAGTGCCTTGGCAAGGCAAGCATTTCACGGCTCAATGGTGCATTGATGCTGGTTGAGCAAACGTTTGGGTCAGGCGACAGCCCTACAAAGAGCTTCGAGACGACGGGGTAAGCAAGAAACTCAGACGTTGGCTCTGATTCAGCGGCTGCTGCCCTTGCCGTGGCAGCTCTGGCCAGCAGAAGCTCGCCTGTTGATGGGGCTGGCGGGATTCTGGAGTGTGGCAGGGCTGGTGGTGTTGGCGTCCGCCAGTTGGTGGGTGGCCCTGCGGGAAATGGGCGATGGCGGTTTCTATCTGAAACGGCAGGCGATCTGGCTCTTGGCCAGCTGGAGTTTGCTGGGCATCACGATCTCCACCAACCTGCGGCGATGGCTGCGCTGGTCAGGCCCAGGGTTGTGGATGGGCTGCCTGCTGATCGCCGCCACCCTTGTGATGGGCACCACGGTGAACGGCGCCAGCCGCTGGCTGGTGCTGGGTCCGCTGCAGATGCAGCCCTCGGAGCTGGTAAAACCCTTCGTGGTGCTGCAGGCCGCCAACCTGTTCGCCCCCTGGAGCCGTATGAGCCTCGACCAGAAGCTCCTCTGGCTGGGGAGCTTCGGAGGGCTGCTGCTGATGATCCTCAAGCAACCCAACCTCTCCACAGCGGCCCTGATGGGACTCACCCTCTGGATGGTGGCCCTAGGGGCCGGCCTGCGCTGGCGCAGCCTGTTGGGCACCGCCCTGGCGGGATCGCTGCTTGGCACAGCAAGCATTCTGATCAATGAATACCAGCGGATCCGGGTGGTGTCGTTTCTGGATCCCTGGAACGACCCGATGGGAGATGGCTATCAGCTGGTGCAGAGCCTGCTGGCGATCGGATCGGGCGGTTGGATGGGGCAGGGCTATGGCCTCTCCACCCAGAAGCTCCAATACCTGCCGATCCAGAGCACCGACTTCATCTACGCGGTGTTCGCCGAGGAATTTGGATTCGTGGGTTCAGTGCTGCTGCTGCTGTTCCTGATGCTGGTGGCCTGGGTGGGGCTGCGGGTGGCCCTGCGCTGCCGAAGCAACCAGGCCCGGCTCGTGGCCATCGGCTGCACGACGATCCTGGTGGGCCAGTCGATCCTGAACATCGCAGTGGCATCTGGGGCAATGCCCACCACAGGTCTGCCACTGCCCTTGATCAGCTATGGCGGCAACTCGCTGATGTCGAGCCTGGTGATCCTGGGTCTGCTGATCCGCTGTTCACTGGAATCCACCGGCTTGATCGGGGGACGATCCAACGGACGCCAACGGTCGTTGCGTCAACGCTGAGCCTGGTCTGTTGAGAAGCTTGCCTGGATAGGCTTTGCACACTCAAGGGCACCTGTGGATCTGCTGCTGCTCTCCGATTTGGCCCAGAGCAGCGAGCAGCTGCTGCAGCGCGCCCTGGCGGATCCAGGCCCACTGACGCTGGCACTGGTGTTCGGTGGCGGCGCCCTCACCAGTCTTGGGCCGTGTTCCCTGTCCTTGCTGCCGGTGACGCTGGCCTACCTGGCGGGCTTTGACGGTGGCCAACCGGCCTGGCAGCGCAGCCTCGCCTTTTGCGGCGGCATCGTCGGTGCCCTGGTGGTGCTGGGAAGCATCAGCGGACTGCTGGGCCGGATCTACGGCCAGGTGCCGGCACTGATCCCCACATTGGTGGCGATCCTGGCGGTAGCGATGGGGCTCAACCTGCTGGGGGTGCTTCGGATTCCACTGCCCAGCGGTCCAGACCCGGAGCAATGGCGTCAGAAGGTGCCGGCCCCGCTGGCGCCGGTTGCAGCAGGACTGGCCTTCGGGCTGGCGGCCTCACCCTGCACCACCCCCGTGTTGGCGGTGCTGCTGGGCTGGATTGCCCAGAGCGGACGTCCCCTGGCAGGGGTGGCCCTGCTCAGCAGCTTCGGCTTCGGCCAGGTGCTGCCCCTGCTGCTGGCGGGCACCTTTGCAGCAGCCATCCCCAAACTGCTCGCCCTGCGGGGCATCAGTCGCTGGGTGCCGCCAGCCAGTGGAGTGGTGCTGCTCACCAGCGGCCTGCTCACCCTGCTGGCCCGCTGGAGCTGATGGGAATGACGAACGGGATAGGCCCACTGAAACGCCTGGCCGCCTGGCTCAGCGATCTGCGGCTGGCGATCGTGCTGCTGCTGCTGATTGCCCTGGCCAGTGCCGTGGGCACCGGCATCCCCCAGGGGGATCCGCCCTCCAGCTACATCGATGCCTACGCCGATACCCCCTGGCTGGGGCTGCTCCACGGCGAACAGGTGCTGCAGTTGCAGCTCGATCATGTGTATTCCAGCGGCTGGTTTCTGGCCCTGTTGGCCTGGCTGGGTCTCGCCCTGATCCTCTGCAGTTGGCGCCGTCAGTGGCCAGCGCTGATGGCGGCCCGGCGCTGGATCGACTACCGCACCACACGCCAGCTGAGCAAATTGGCCATCGCCGAAAGCCAGCCCTGCGCTGACCCCAGCCGGGCTCTGACGCAGCTGGAGACGGTGCTGCGGGCCGGCGGATGGGAGGTGCAACGCAAGCCACAACGGCTGGCGGCCCGACGCGGCGCCATTGGCCGGGTGGGGCCCTTGCTCGTGCACACCGGCCTGGTGCTGCTGATGCTTGGCGCAGCCTGGGGGGCACTGGCGGGGAACCGCTTGGAGCGCTTCCTGGCCCCCGGCCGCAGCCTCGATCTCCTGGATCGCGATGGCACAACCCAACTGACCATCACCCTGGACCGCTTCGCCATTGATCGAGATCCGGCGGGCCGCACGGAACAATTTCGCTCCGCTCTTCAGCTGCAGGGCCCTTACCAAAGCTTGGATGCAGAGATCAGCGTGAATCACCCGCTGCGGCACCGGGGCATCACCATTTACCAGGCCGATTGGTCACTGGCGACGATCAGCTTGCAGATCGGGCGTAGCCCCGTGCTGGAGCTGCCGCTACAGACCTATCCGGAGCTGGGTGATCAGATCTGGGGCCTGGTGCTGCCGACACGCCCCGATGGAACCGAACCGGTGTTTCTGAGCCTGGAGAGCGAACAGGGACCTGCCACGGTGTTCGATGCGGACGGTCAACAGCTCGCCCGACTGCGACCGGGTGGTCCCGCCGCTGAGGTGAAGGGCTTGCCGATGCGGGTGGACGCGGTGCTGCCGGCCAGCGGACTTTTGCTCAAGCGGGATCCAGGCGTACCGCTGGTGTATCTGGGCTTCGCGGTGCTGTTGGTGGGCGGTGGGTTGAGCCTCGTGGCCACCCGGCAGCTGTGGGCCATCTCAGCCGATGGAACCCTCAGCGTGGGTGGCCTCTGCAACCGCAACCTCGCCGCCTTCGCCACTGAATTGCCTCAGTTGGTGCAGCAGGGGGTGGTCGATCAGCAGGGCTGACGGGTGCCGTGACTCACCCGCACCACGGTGTGCACGTTGCCGCGGGGGTTGAAATCGGCTTCCAGCTGCATCCACAACGGATCAGTGGCCGCCACCAGATCATCAAGGATGCGGTTGGTGACCTCCTCATGGGAGATCGACTGGTCGCGGTAGCTGTTCACATACAGCTTGATCGCCTTCAGCTCCACCACCCGCGGCCCGGGTTGATAGATCAGGCGCAGCACCGCGAAATCGGGATAGCCGGAGAAGGGGCATTTGCAGGTGAATTCCGGCAGTTCGATCGAAACCTCGTAGGGGCGCCCAGGCCGGGGGTTGTCGAAGCAGATCAGCTCGGCTTCGGCGATGGCGCGTTCGCCGTAGAGGGGGGTCTGGGTCAAAGGGCTGTAGGGGCCAGTTCTGATCAGCGACCCTAGGAAGTCAAGCTTCGGCAGCGTTCTGTAACAGCGGCCACGCACGGCTCTGAGAACCGCGGCATCCTTGAAACCAGATCCGTATTCCCCCCATGAAAAAGGTCGAAGCAATCATTCGTCCTTTCAAGCTGGAAGACGTCAAGGTGGCGCTGGTTGAGGCCGGCATCATCGGCATGACTGTGAGCGAGGTGCGGGGCTTCGGCCGCCAGAAAGGTCAGGTGGAGCGCTACCGCGGCTCGGAATTCACCGTTGAGTTTCTACAGAAACTGAAGATCGAAGTGGTGGTCGAGGACGACCGCGTCGAAGAGGTGGTCAAGTCGATCGCCGATGCCGCCCGTACTGGTGAAATCGGTGACGGCAAGATCTTCATCAGCCCTGTGGAATCAGTGGTTCGCATCCGCACCGGCGACCGCGACAGCACGGCTCTCTGAGCTCAGAACGCCAGATCCCTGTTCAGGATTGGCCCGGTCCCCATCGGTTCCGGGCCGGTGAATTCTTAGGAGCATTTTTGAGAGCTCAACACTGAACATCCAGGAGCGGGTTCCAAGACAAGGCAGATCCCGAGAGGAACGCGACTCATTGAGGCCCAGCGCTGAAAGCAAGTCGCGCGGAGGCGGCCCCATAGATTTGTCGTGTTGTTCAACCGAGCGCGCCGGTGATTGAGCGTTACACCCTTCCTGAGATGGGAGCCGTCTGGAGTGAGCAGGCGAAATTCCAAAGCTGGCTTGATGTGGAGATCGCTGCCACAGAAGCGAACTGCAGGCTCGGCCGTGTGCCCCAAGAGGCCCTCGACACAATCAAAGCCAAAGCCAGCTTCGAGGTCGAGCGCATCCTCGAAATCGAAGCTGAGGTGCGCCACGACGTGATCGCCTTCCTCACCAACGTGAATGAGCACGTTGGTGATGCCGGACGACACATCCATGTGGGCATGACCAGCAGCGACGTGCTGGACACGGGCGTGGCCCTGCAGCTGAAACGTTCCGTGGCCCTGCTGCGCACCGAACTCGATGCCCTGGCCGACGCCCTGCGCGAACTGGCCCAGGCCCACAAGGGCACCGAAATGATCGGCCGCTCCCATGCCATCCACGGCGAACCGATCACCTTCGGGTTCAAGGTGGCCGGCTGGCTGGCGGAAACTGAACGCAACCGCATCCGGCTGGAACGGCTTGAGCAGGATGTGGCCGTGGGCCAGGTGAGCGGCGCCATGGGCACCTACGCCAACACCGATCCCCAGGTGGAAGCGATCGCCTGCGAGATCCTCGGGCTCACTCCCGACACTGCCAGCACCCAGGTGATCTCCCGGGATCGCCATGCCGACTACGTGCAGACCCTCGCCCTGGTGGGCGCCTCCCTGGAGCGCTTCTCCACCGAAATTCGCAACCTGCAGCGCACCGACGTGCTGGAAGTGGAGGAGAACTTCGCCAAGGGGCAGAAGGGAAGCTCTGCCATGCCCCACAAACGCAACCCCATCCGCAGCGAGCGGATCAGCGGTCTGGCCCGGGTGCTGCGCAGCTACACCATTGCTGCCCTTGAGAACGTGGCCCTCTGGCATGAGCGCGACATCAGCCACAGCTCCACGGAGCGAATGATGCTTCCCGATTGCTCAGTGACCCTGCACTTCATGCTGCGGGAAATGACCAGCGTGGTGAAGGGTCTTGGGATCTACCCCGAGAACATGCGCCGCAACATGAATGTGTATGGCGGCGTGGTGTTCAGCCAGCGGGTGCTGCTGGCTCTTGTGGGCACTGGCATGAGCCGAGAGGAGGCATACCGGGTCGTCCAACGCAATGCCCACACCGCCTGGAACACCGCCGGCGGCGACTTCCGCGCCAACCTCGAATCGGATGGGGATGTCACCAGCCGCCTCTCCGCGGAGGAGCTGGCGGACTGCTTCAGCACCGCATTGCATCAGGAGAATCTGGGCGTGATCTGGGAGCGGCTGGGAATCTGATCCAGGCACTGGCCCAGGGTCTGCTGGGGCTGGGCCGGGGAGCTGGTGATTTCGAGGATGCGACCACAGGCCTGAGGCTGCTCCAGAGCATCCAGGCAGACCTGAGCCACAAGGCGGCGAGGAATGCTGTTGCTCTGTTGTTGATCGGCGTCGGTCACCAGCACACCTTCCTTGGTGCTGCGGCTGTCGTTCTCACTCAGGCCACCAGGCCGGATCACAGTCCAATCAAGACCGCTGCGCTCCAGGCAGCGCTCCCCCACCCGCTTCCAAACCAGGATCAGGCCGAACAGATTGAGGGGATGCAGCCAACGGCCAGCGCAGAGGGAGCTCACCAGCACCACGCGCTTCAGCCCCAGAGAGCGGCAGGCCTGCACCTGAGCCTGCACGCCCCAGGCGTCCACCTGCAAGGGACCGGCCAGGTTGATCGAAGGGCGAGCACCCGTGGCGATGACCAGTTCCGTGCAGCCCTGCAGCGCATGGAGCAACGCTTCCGCCGAGTCCAGCTCCAGGCGACGCACCTCCAAGCGCCCCTCCTGCTCGGCCTGAGCCAGGGCAGAGGGCAGCACGGAAGCAGGCCGAACAATGGCTCGGACCGATCGACCACGCTTTAGCCCCTCCTCCACCACGCGCCATCCGGTTTTGCCGGAGGCGCCAGACACCGCGAGTTGCGTCATCCCATCAGACCTGATCTGCGCACCAGTCAACAGGCAAAAGGAAACACCAGACCGGGCAGAATCGGCACGACATCCCCAACCGCATGAGCACGGACCAACTCCGGCAATTTTTTGCTCACATCTCCAGAGATCCTTCGCTCAGGGAGCAAGTGCTGCATGCCGTGAGCGCCGATGCTGCGGCCCTGATTGCCCAAGAACTGGGTTATGAAGTCTCCGGCGATGAACTGCTGCGGTTCTCCGGCAAGAGTTCCTCCGGCGTCAGCGTCACCAAGATTCAGCACCCCGGGGAATATCACTAAAGGGTCTGGAGCACAGCGTTCGTATCTGTCGAGCCCCCCGAAACGTATGAGGACTCGCATACAAGACTGGAATTTGCCCTCAAGCTGAGCCAGAACCGAAGGGCTTGCATTCCTTCTGATGGCACGCCTTCTTCAGCTTTTGCAAGGGTCCAGCAACAACGCCGATCTGGCGGCATGGACGGCCGTGATCTTTGCCTCGATCACCGCACTGGTGATCTGGGGACTCCTCAATGCCTACCCAAACTTGCTCTAGGAATCAAGAACTAACGGTACGGATCCTGCTGATAAACATTCAGACGCAAGGTGGGTCCGAGATAACGGACGGAGTCCTCACCATCCGCCAGTAGTTCTGTGGACCATTGATAAATACTGGACTGAGGATTAAAGCCACGGAGCACAACATTCACGGTGTGCCCCGGCTCAACCGCTGGATTGAATTCGATTCTCAAATCCTCTTCAGGGCCTGAGACAACAGCCCTGGCCAATCCTCTTGCTCCTTTGCCGCGAAGGGAATAATCGCCGAGATAAACCCGAGGCTCCAGGCGGCCCCAATCCCACTGATCAAGATTGGGCAACTGCCGCAAAACAATCGCGCCCAAGGAATTACCAGCATCCTCAGGAACCACAACCGAAATCGTGGTGCGATTGCGCAAGCCTTCGGTTGCTTCAGGGTTATGAATCATCACCCGGGTTGGTGGACGATCAAACAACGATTGTGCGAACGAGGAGGACGCCTGCAGCCACATCAGTGGAGCCCACAAAAGCATCGCAATCCACCGGTGCTTCACCCGACTGTTCCAACGAATCAATCAGGGCCGCAGCGACGACATCACGCGCCTGTCTCCGGGAGCACCCCCATGTTTCGGCAGTAAAGGCGGTTAATTCGCTGAGACCCATTCCGGCATCTATCTGCCGCACCGCCCATTCATGGCGTTGTTTCTTCTCGCTGGCGGTGACTCTCTTGCGCGTCATAGCTACTTAGAAGGCAGTGAGCGACTCTTGATCGAACTGCTTTTTACTTCAAAGGCGAGTAGGAGCATAGAAACGACAAAACCTTTTTATGTATCTTTGGGTGAAATGCCAAAGCAAATAGACAGCAAGGTCAAATCTCGCATAATCTGAACGACAGGAGAAACCTGTAGCACCCACCAATGAAAGAACATATCTCGCAAATATTCTTGGACGACGAGGAATCCCCATTGCCAGACCAAATCGCCAGGGCAAGCTCTACCGTCCACAAATTGTTCCGGCACCATCATCATAATATTTACAGAAACAAGCAACTTGAAAATTTCATCGAAAAATATTTTGAGCCAGACGTTTTAGATGCTTATAAATCCCTTGTTCCATATGCCTACAAGGCCGACCTCGGGCGTTACTGCTTGATATACAAACTTGGAGGATGGTACATAGATATCTCAATTATGCCAATTCGACATATAGTGCTTCCAGGCGAAATAGATTTCTTCTACTTTTACGACCTAGGGCACAATATATTGCTGCCAGAATGCCAAATGTCTGACTGTCAAAATGGCTTTTTTTATGCAAAGCAAGGTCATCCCATCCTGAAAAATGCCATTAATATGATTGTTGAAAACTGCAAAAAAAGAAACAAAGGGATAACGCCTCTGTGCCTGAGCGGACCTAGCCTTTTTGGAAGAGTAATTGCAAACTATGTACCCAGCAGAGGCATAATGCATGGCCACTTCATGCCCTTAACTCCATATCATCGGCGCAAGAATATGGCGTATGTCACGCCGTCCGGCGACCTCGCAGCTTGGCACAAATCCGCTTGGCTTCCTGAAAAAGAAGCAGCAAAGCCTGGACTAGAGGGCCTTGGAGTCAACAGTGGCAACAACTACATGCAACTCTGGCAAGAGGGAAAAATATTTCACACTTAAGAAGTAAAGCAGTTAATTTGCTGAGACCCATTCCGGCGTCTATCTGCAGCATCGCTCATTAATGGTGTTGCTTCTTCTCGCTGTCAGTAAAGCGATTACGGGTGAAAGCAGGCCAGCTCCGAGGAACGCCTTCTCGACTTCAACCGAGGCGACAGGGTCCAAGTCCATCTCGGCGATGGTCTACTAAATCAACTGACGAGTGATCCGGAAGGACTCCTTTCGCGTTGCTGACCAAAGCCAATGATTTTCTTGGCCGATGAAGTCCAGCAGCGGAACATCGGGACAGATACCATCAAGGACATTCACCACTATCAACCAAGCCCAAAAATCCTTATTGGTAATTTACCAACAATTCAAGCCTGTAGAGGGGGAACAGTGTTGTCGCCCCAGTAGCTCCACATCTGATTATTCATGGCTGTAGTTGAGCCATCTCCAGTCGTCATATTTTGGATCTGACTGGTGCTCAGGTTGCCTCCGGTGTAGACCGCCTCAAGGGTGCCTTTAGCATAAATGCCAATGCCAGTGACACCTCTGGCGGTGACGTTGTCGACCACTGAGATGTCGGGAGTGAAGACACCAATGATCTTGATCTCATCAGTGGCATCCAAGCCTTCAATAAAGTCAGCCTTCTCCCCGTTAGGGCTGTTACCAGCCTTTCCATACCACCAATTACTCAAGTGCTGATCGGACTTAATAGCTATGAGATCCTTTGAGCCATCCTGCTGATCCTTGAAAGTGTTCCAGCCAAAATCACCATGGAGTTCGTCTGAACCAGCTCCACCATCAATAATGTCCCTTCCATTGCCGCCATGAATCAAATCAGCTCCACCCCCACTCTCTAAAATATCCCAACCAGCGAGACCACGAAGAGTATTTTTATACTCATTACCTACAAGAATTGACGTGTCAATCGAAATATCCTGAGACGAAGGAAGACCCGTGGAGTCAAAAGAAAGCTGCCTTGCCTGGAGAAAACTGTCAGTCGAGCCATGGTCTGCCTTATTGATACGATTAACGGAAACCTCCCGCATCCAAGTATTACTGGCAGTATTAATAAACAGCTCGTTTGATGTCGGATCAAATTTCCCGGAGGCTTGATTCAAGCCTGTTCTGATCCACGATTCAGCTATATGGCCTACGCTTGAATTTGACCAATAATTTAATTTTTTTGGCGCAGGATTACTAGAGGACCAGTCATTCTGCCGCCCCCAATGGCTTTCAAGTGCTTGCCAATCGTTATCAGTTAAACTGTTAGGCCAAATATCACCCAGAGGCGAGCGATAAGACATTACTGTTTCCTCTGGATAAGTGCTAGACCAAGCATCATTATTATCACCATATAGATCTCCATCGTCAGCCGAGAATGGATGCTCCATACCCAGAGCATGGGCTATTTCGTGGATTAGACCATAGCGAAAATATCTTTGACTCCCAAAATCATCTCTATCCAAAAATATTTCCCAAAAATAACCTGTCTCATCTGAAAAATTGGATACTGCTAAGCCGAGAGACCGCCCATCACTACCCAAATCAATTTCCTTATCAATGTAAATATTAATATCTGAAATCGAACGGTCGAAGGTTAAAGCAAAATCAATACCCAAGCGATAGTCGAGGTCATCAATCAAAGATCGCGCAAAGCGAATATCGTCATCGCTCCAAGCCAAAGCATCAATAATTTGCGACCCATAAGGACCACCGGAAACAGAAGTTGCCCCCTGAGAATTGTGGAGATAAATATCTATTACTTGATCTTTGCTCAAGGCCTGATCAGTAACAGACACGAATCTTGGATCTATTAAATATCGAGAGTCAATGCTTTTCACTTGGCATCTTATGCAAAAAGAACGACTGTGCGACTATTCTACCCGAGAAGCAAAGATGTCGTCATCTTGCAAATAACAGTTCTCCCAAGTGATGCCCGGGAGCCTTTCTTGCCATCACTCCATTTTAGAGAGATTCAACCCACAGGCACGACTGAATCGATAACTGCAGACTTTTAGCTAACCAACCCGAAGAGAAGAACTATCCCGAGGGTTACTAGCGACGTAATGACCGGTTACGTCAAACCGGTGAGGGCTCACTGACCTGTTGATTCACAACAACCCAAGGTCCTCACCATTGGCCACAGGGTTGGATGGCCCCGCCGCAAGGCGGGGTTTTTTATCGATGAAGTGGATGCTGCTTCTGGTGCTTGTAGTGATTGGGATCGGGACCCTGATGGGCACGACGGCGCTGCCGGTGCTGTGAGCACTACTACTGCTGCTGTTGCTGCTGTTGCTTCTTCCAGGCTTTGAAGACGGGAGTCCCATAGAACTCCTGAAGCAGGAGAGTCGGCAGGAAACCAGGGTTCCCGGTGTCCATCGCCACCTTCATGTAGGCAGGCGGATCCTCGTAGCCAATCCGTTTAATCCTGTCGGCGCACCATTCCCTGAACCCGGGGAAATCGTTTGGGTAACGGCCTGGAGATTGGCGAGCAGGTTTCACCGTTGGAGTGGGCTGTACCGCTGGAACGTTGTTCGCAGCTTCCCTGCGGTCCAAGACGAAGATGACGATCAGGCAAATCCAGGTCACCCCGAAGGTGAAGAACCCCATGACGATGAGCATCCACACCAGGACGTTGGATCGCACCCGACGACCCAGCTCGGTGGTTGGTTCTTGGTAGTAGCGATACCAGCGGCCCATGGCTTTGACGTAAGCGCACTTACGAAGCGCGCGCATGAAAAAGGCGGGTTCTTCACGCCCGCCTCATCCGTCTTTTTTTCTTGAGGTATCACGCACAAGAATCCGCAGCTCTGCGGAGCGAGACCCTAAAGCTCCTGGGCATGGTTCTGGCAGACAGCGTCCCAGGCTTCGTGAAGGCGATCGCGCTTTTCCTGGATGTGCGTCAACTCGGCCTTTGAGGCTCCAGCATCTCTCCGGTCAGCTCCTTCGACGGAGTTCTCGTAAAGAGCGTCGTTGATTGCAAGACAGACCTTCATGGTTGTGCGCATCTCCACGGGAACGTTGTGCGCGCCAACGGGCATAGAGAAAAACACCACCCCCAAGGTCAGCAATAAACCTTTCATCCCAACAGTGTGACGCCGCTCAGTGGACGCGCCTGTGAAACCCGTAACCACGGTGGGAGTTGTATCCGGTGCCGGTCATGTGATCGAGCTGCCGGATGCAAGCCACCACAGCGCCGGGGTTCTTCTGCTTCATGGCTTGGCCGCTGGCGGTGATGAGCGTCTGTATGGCCCAGCTCAACAGCTCTTGCCGATCAATGCCGGTCTCGTCGATGTCGTCTTTGATCTGGGCCCAAGCCTTCTTAAGCAACCGGTAGCCCTGAGACCGGGACACCCCCCATGTTTGTCGCGCATAGGTGAGACAAGCGGTGTTGGGCTCACCAGCCAGGATCATTCCCTGGAGGTGATCGACTCGCTCGGCAGTGGCTTTGGCGTTGGCTTTTGCCATGGCCAATCAGGTTCCGTGTTGAGCAGGTGGGCGATCAGTTCGCATTAGGTGATGAGCACGATCCCGGCGAACAACGGCAACACGTCGGGGTATTGCCGGTGAGTGGACGCAAGGGCTCTTACGTCCAATCAGAAGCTGCGGAGGCTGCTGCGCTAATCAACCCTGAGACAGCTTCCGGTGAGCCTTGTCTGCCTTCCTCAAAATTTTCTGCGCCTCTTCTCGTGTCAAGCACTCTTGAGCCCGGCAAGCGAGCTTGCGTAATTTTTTGTGCTGCTTGTCCGGATTCACTGGGAAGAACAAATATTTGTTAACCAGAAGTTAACCAAAGCTGGAGTGCTCAAGGGCCATCCGGTGAGGGCTCACGGACCTTTTGATCCACTCCTCCCCGCCGTCCTCACCATGTGAACTCGGACGTATCAGCTCCCCCACCAGGGGGCTTTTTGTGGTTTTTTCGATGAAGTGGATACTGCTTCTGGTGCTTGTGGTGATTAGCGTCGGGACCCTTATGGGTATGACGGCGACGCCAGTGATGTGAGCTGACCAGCTCCACCCGCATGGGGTTGGTCAGCTCAGAACCACAAGGGAATGCTTAAGGGTCAGCTGCGGAGGGTGATTCGGGAACATTCCGGCTCAGATAAAGAGCATTGGAAAGGCCCATCACAACGGTGCAGCCCGCAGGGCCACAAACCCGATAAAAGTGATTGCCAAGGGACTCAATGGTTCCGCGCCCTTGAACCGAATAAGGGAGTTTCAGCGCTTCAGTCATAACGACAGCTTGAAGGCGCAAATGATTCTCATTTCTCAGGGGGCGACCTGGTCTGCGACGGTCGCTACCGGTTTTACCTTTCTTTGCGCTTCGACACTCAGCGCAACAGCCTCCGCGGCGTTTTGGCGACGCAATCTGAGTTACGTAGCCAAACTGAAGACAACTGAAGACGACGGCTCCCCATGCCGAAGATCCTCAAAACGGTTACCGCCGAAAAGATCTACTCATTCCCCGCTTATGCGCGGTTCGTAGCGTCGGGGAAGTACTTCGGGAAGTACAACTCGCTGGCCGACAACGGTGAGATTTTCATCATTCGGGGCGATTCCGAAAGCAAGGAGTGGTTCGCCTGGCGCTGTCATTCCCCCCAGGTCGCGGACAAAAGCGACTTCAAGAAAATGCTTATGGGTTACGAGCCCACAGGAGATGTCAGCGACACGTTCAAAACCAAGAAGGCTTTGACGACAGCACTGGAAGCAGACACAGCAGGATTCAAGCCATGGGACGAGCCTCCCTACGACTTTGTGCGATGCGGTCAGATCAAAACCGCTCGGCGCAGCACGGCTGATGATGACAGCGCGGTGAAACTCCCAAGCTGGATCTGGTACTTGGCCGCAGCAGTGGTTGTCGCTGTTGGGATCTCAATCCTGGCCGGTTGATGGAAGTCATTTACCTGATCTTTTTCTTCGTTACGAGGGGGGCCGCCTTTACCGATCAGGTGCCCCAGGCATCGATGGAGCAGTGCGAAGAAAACGGCGCTGCGCTGCAAAAGCTTTACCGCGAGATCAAGTTCAAATGCATCCCCGGACTCGCGGAGGGGTCGGGCACACCGATCTCCACCGAGGAACTCATGAATCGCTACGGCTTCAAGGATTCCACCTACTGATTGGACGTAATTCCGCTTTCGACGCATGAAACGCCTACTGCTACTACTTCCGCTTCTGGTAGGCAGCCCTGCAATTGCAGACCTTGGCCCCGCGGAGACCGAGGTCATAGAAACATTTGATGCATATTGCGGCAAGAGAGGAAATGATTGTCGAGTCACATTTGAAAGCGGTCGAATGCGAGTCAATGACGGGAAGGGAATTGGCCGTGACCAATTAGTAAGTTTTAAATACACAGGTCCTGATCTTTGTGTGTTCAGCTGTCCTGACCTGCCATGGGTTGTGAGCTACAGAAATTCCAGTGGAGAGGTAAAAACCGCAAAATTCATTTTCAGACATGGCCCCACTAATATTCGCTTTGGCAAAGCACTAGAGGTATTCGCGGGACCGACCCGAAAACTAGGCCCGAGCATTGAGGTCGAGATCAAGAACTGACGCAAGTCCAGTTACGATCGAATTGCCATCCGCTTCGCCCCTTCTTTTCAGCAAACAATAGGCCATCATTCATATGAGTTCATGGAGATACAGTCAGCACCTTTTGCCTATTGAACACTGATTTATTGCTCAGACCTAATGCTCGTCTGACTAAATATTTGTAGTCTTCTTTGATGTCATAAATGGATGTAAATCTTGGCAAATCTAGTTTTTTTGTACATTGATCTGGATCTCCCTCGTAATCCGACCAATTACAAAAGCCTCTTCTGTTAAACCAGCAATAGTATGATCCGCTCCAGCATGAATTTGATTTAACAAGTTGCTCTTCTCCAAGGTCAATATGCCAATAGCAAACACCATTCTCAAGCAAATCTGGGTCGACTCTTATTATATTTATTCCATTAACCAGACATCCAGCGGCTATAAGCTTACTGTTTATATGAAAATAGTGCCCCTCGGATACGTAAAGAGTTTTAGCTGGGATATTGTCTCCTAGTGAATTTTCAAGAAAAGCAATTGGGGAATTACGTCTGTTTAACTTCAGTTGACTTTGGCTGAAATGCTTTCTTCCGATCCAAAAAATTTCTCTAATCCCTGAATGCGTTATAACCTTGTCACCCTGCCTAAGATTCTGAACTAATTGCTCGACGCCATTTGCAAGCAGGATGCAACAACCGGAAGCAAAGCAGGGCGCACCAGATGATTTATTCGTCGTGTCGATTGAGAGGGTTACAGAGTTATTGGCGTCACTGCCATCGTTATTGTTGTTACCAGCGGAATCGGAAAATTTCGAACTGGCAATGGAGATAACACCATCGGTGGTGCTGTCAGCTGTTGGGGTAAAGGTTGCGGTGTAAACGGTGCTGGAGACGGTGGTCCAGTTGGAGAGGGGTCCACCGGAGACGGCCACATCGGCCTCTACGAAATCTGTGGCGGCTTCTGAGAGGGTGAAGGTGAGGGTGGCCGTTTCTCCGGCGCTTAGGGATGAGACATCGGATGTAACGGCAACGGTGGGTGGCGTGTTGTCAATCGTGATCGCGAGGGTCTGCATCACGTCAACGCTGCGGTAATCGGTGGAGCGCGAGAAAGATGTGGCCTCATTTGAGTAACTCGCCCGAACAATGACGTCGTAGGTGTTATCTGTATTGCTGTCGGTTGGATTGTCGAAATCTGGCGCAGTAACAAAGCTCAGTGCACCTGTTGTTTCATTAATACCGAACAAGCTCTCATCATCTCCACCAACAATGGCCCAGTAAGTCGTCTTCGATGCGGCTGTTGACCCATTGGTAAATGTGTGGACATCTACATCTCCATCTTGCATGGAGTAGCTAACAGTATTGTCACCGCTGTCCCCACTCGGGCCTTTGATTCGGATCGGTAGCTCACGCAAGCTCTCGCTTGGATCAGCAACCATGTCGGCTGGTTCTGATGAAGAACTGCTATCTAACCCTGCGTCATCAAAGCTAAGGACTAAGAAATTCGTGTTATTGGTATTAAAGAAGCTCTCTGATTTGGCGTTGTATAGAACAAGAAAGTCCTTGTCTGCAGCGTCTTCCCCGGCGGTAAAGCTTCCTGAAAAGTTGCTGGCTTGATATGCAGACAGCGCTTCTGCGGAGGTGCTGACGGACCAGGTTCCTTGGATAAAGTAATTGGAGCCAATGGTTAAATTATTGAGACTATCTCCCCCGTTGATGACATTAAAAGTGGTTCCAGGAAGATAGAGCTGGTCGTCGCTGTGATGGAAGCCATAAATGACATCAGTGCCGTTGGCGAATGTAATTGTTTCGCCATTGATCAATGTTGAGCTGCCTGTTAAAGAAGCTGCACCGGTCCAAATAGTCGAGTGACCATCATGCTGATAGTAATAATCTGTCCGTCCTGATTTTGCGTCCCCTGTTGGTCCTGCTTTGATGATGTCTGAGCCAGGACCGCCATCCAAGTAATCATCTCCTTGACCACCGGATAAGAAATCATTGCCGTCTCCGCCTGTAATTAGATCGTGGCCATTGCCCCCAGACAATTCATCATTACCAGAATTACTGGGAACTTCTAGGCCCTGTTGATTGCCATCTCCACGTAGGACATCTTGCTTTTTACCGCCATAAATGAGGTCATCTCCCTCGCCGCCAAATAAGCCATTGCGGGTTGCATCGCCAAGACCGCCGACTGATCCTGCATAAATCTCGTCGGCACCACCTCCTCCATAGATCCAGTCAAAGCCTGATCCACCCGCAAGCGTGTCGGCACCTCCTAGGCCATAGATCTTGTCACCGGTGGCATGCTTGCCTTCATTGCCGCCGGTGATTGTGTCGGCATCGGCTGTGCCGGTGAGGGTTTCCGCTGCATTTGTTCCTGTGATAACTGCAAATTCAACACTCTTTCTGCCGCCAGGTGTTTCTATAAACCCTTGATCTTGTTCCGTCCTGATTGCCTTGAGTTGATCTAAATTGAGACTTTCTAGAGTCTCTTTGGATAGCAATATTGCAAACAGTTCGCCTTCATCACCGGCTATATCGCTGTTATTGAGTAGTGCATCAAGGTGGTGGCCGAGTTCTTCATTGAGAACCGAAACAACTTGATTCTTACTCGCGCTTTTCAGCCAATTAGCGTTGAGGTAAATCGTGTTATTGCTGCTGGCATAGGCGCCGGCTGCCCCAGGCATGGCGCCGCCTGGCAATACCTCAATGGGTGGAAGATCTCGTGTCTCACCCTCCGCGAGCCGATTGGCAATTTGCTTCAGCTGATCGGTCGCTTGACCTGGCTTGAGCTGAAGTGCGTCAACGCCTGCTGAGAAGAAGCGCCCATCCGCTGCCCAGGTCTGCAGTTGGAGCAGCCAACTTTGATAGAACCGATCGTGCAGCGACACCCTCTGAGGCAACTCTCAGTTCCTGCGTCGAATTATGAGTGATTTTGACTGAATTTCATGGGCAAAAAAGTACGAAGAGTCTGCGACAAATAGAGCTGATCAACTCCTCCCGGAATCGGCTCTAAGAGCTTGGACTTCTTCTACTGCTCTCCGTTCTATCGTCAGCTGGTTTCGACGACGCATATCAACGGCGTACTCCATGGCCGCGGTGGGAGTTGTATCCGGTGCCGGTCATGTGATCGAGTTGGCGAATGCATGCCACCACAGCGCCGGGGTTCCCCTGCTTCATCCCCTGCCCAGCTGCTGCCATCAACGTTTGGATTGACCAGGACAGCAGCTCCTGCCGGTCGATGCCGCTCTCATCGATGTCGTCTTTGATCTGGGCCCAAGCCTTCTTAAGCAACCGGTAGCCCTGAGACCGGGACACCCCCCATGTTTGTCGCGCATAGGTGAGACAAGCGGTGTTGGGCTCACCAGCCAGGATCATTCCCTGGAGGTGATCGACTCGCTCGGCAGTGGCTTTGGCGTTGGCTTTTGCCATGGCCAATCAGGTTCCGTGTTGAGCAGGTGGGCGATCAGTTCGCAGTAGGTGATGAGCACGATCCCGGCGAACAACGGCAACACGTCGGGCAACGCGTCGGGGTATTGCCGGTGAGTGGACGCAAGAACACTTGCGACATTCCGAAGCTCGGGGGAGATCATTCATAAGGGGATGATTCCCCAAGCAACAACCCAAAAAAAAACAACAATCCGTACTAAGATGTAAATGCGAGGGGTGCCCTAGCAATCGAAAGAGGGGGGCTGGTGAATAACCGTTCCCCTCTTTATATTTTTCAGTTTTTAAAGCGACTTTACGCGACTCATCCCGATCAAAATCTGACAAATCGCGTAAGCACTCTGCCTAAGGTTGAGCCATAACAACAGTTTCCATCCCTTCAACCGAAACAACGCTAACCATCATTACGGCTTGGCCCAACCCCATATTTTCCATGGTGTGTGCAGGCGTCTTGTCTGCAATTACAAAAGTATCGCCAGGCATAAAGACATGGGTTTTGCCGTTTGGCTTAACAAGGCCAATCTTGCCCTGCTGAATAAAAATGAGCAGTGGTGACGGGTGAGTATGGAGAGGGAATGACGTGCCCTCAGGGAAGGCAACGCGGAAAAGTCGCATTTCAGAAGCACCATCCGGATACTCAAAAGAGTCACCCTCAAGTGTTTTTGTCGTGCTGAAAAGCATTTTGACATCTGGGGCAGCACCCGCAGCGGGAGCACCATGCCCGCCAGCCAAGGCACCCGTCCCAGCAAGGAGAACGGCAGACGCAGATGCAATCAAAGACCTGACGAACATTGAGATTCGGAATCGCAAGCCAGACACTACTGACGCATTTCCAAAATGGAGAATTCTTTACACTGCGTACGTATTGACTTATACCTAAAATCACCCAATCGCACTAATTAACAGCGAAGGGTTCATCAAACCGCCTAGAAGAATCAACGCATACAAGAATTAGGCGGCAGGCTTATCATCAATACAAGAAAGCTCTTTCATATTTTCCTCTATTTTACTTATGAGAGGTCCGGAGTGCTTGCAAGCTTTGGGGTCTAAGGTCAAAAACTCATCCCTGTAAAGCATCAATCGAAGAATCTCAATTTCTTCGCTTAGACAATCGCGGTAGGAATATTCCATTACATCACCCCTAGTCGTAAAGGACATAGTCTCGAGATGGCCTGCGAAGATCACGCTGTTCCTTCTCGTATTGAATCCTCTGAAGTCGGTAATACGCAGAGGCACAGCGAGGGCACTCGCAAGGAACTCCACACTCCTCAAGCTGACGCATTGCAATGTCCGCCTGATAATTTTCTGACCAGGTATACGTAGTCACCAAATTTACGGCTGAGTTCCTAAGAACAATGCACGAATTTCAAAAAAGCTGTGGTCCAAATGAATCAATGTGCTGAACTCAACAACACAAACTGTGTGCTGAGTTACACATCCAGGGAAAGATATTCGTCAAACGTCGATCTCGTTTGGCATTAGCCCTCCTCAGCCAGCTCAATCAGGTTCCGTAGCGTTACTCACCACAGCTCCCCGACACGGTGGCGGCCCACATTGCGGCAGGTCCAGATACCCGTTGGCGACCTAAGTCAGAAAGGGCCATCAACCCAATTTGAGAGATGAACTCTCACCAGGCTCAGCAAGAACGTAATGAGATGTGGTTCCCGTCGAGCTGTGGCCGAGCGTCGCCGAGAGCGTGAAAACATCCACCCCCCGCCGAATTGCATGAGTCGCATGGGTGTGCCGGCAGCGATGGGGATGGAGCCGGACGTTTGCTTCCTGGCCCCACATCGCCATGCGAGCGGCCACCGCCTGACGGGTCAATGGGCCATTCCTTTTATTACTTGGGAAAAGCCAGTCGCCGGGCTCGCCGCGGCCAAGGGACTCGAACAGCTTCAGGGTGTCGGTGCTGACGCGGATGGTGCGGGGTTTGCTCCCCTTGCCGAGGAGGCGAACGTTGCCGCCTTCATCCAGCGGTTCGATGTCCTCCCAGCGCAGCCGAGACAGCTCGGAGACCCGGCAGCCCAGCAAGTAGGAACCGCGGACCATGACGTAGTCCCGCGCTGCGATGGCTGACCCCCTTAGCTTCGCGGCACTGATGACATCGAGAACTGATTTCAGATCCGACTCAGCCAGCGGTTTGGCCAACTTTGGTGCCGACATTCCTGTTCTTCGGGGGATTGGGTTGCGCGGCACTCCTGTCACAGCTGCTCTCGTAGGTTCCGACGCCCATCGGTAGAGGGCGCTCACCGCGCTGACCCGGCGGTTGAAGGAGCGGGGCATCAGCTCGCCCGCCGCCACTTGTTCCCGCAGTTGGGACACCCAGTCCTGGCAGAACGCCGCGTTGATCTCGCGTAAGTGCAGATGCGGATGATTGCGATCCCGCCAACGCGTGAACTCACGCGGCTCGCGCTTGTAGCCGCGAACGGTCTCAGCACTGCCAGAGCGACTGCACTGGCTCAGAAACCGCTTCATCAGCAGCGCGTCGCCCCAAAGGACGGCTCCGGCTGCTGCTGTGTCGAACATTCGACTGACAAAGGCCAGCGCCTCAGCCTTGTCCATGCCGACAAGAACAGGCGGAAGCGACTTGTCAGCACTTTTGTCAGCACTGAGTTTTAAAGCTTCCGTCGTAACTAAAACTGCTCCGCTGGAATCACTTCCAGCAGAGTCATTTTGAGGAATGTTGAGGGGGCCTTCCAGCCCCCGCGAGTCATTTGGGTGATAAGGCTGACTTCACCCCATCTCCCTAAATGGGTCAGGCAGCAACAGGGGCTGCTTGACGGGAGAAACGAACGATGTTGTTCGCAGTTACGGGTTTGCTCTCACCGAGCAGGCTTCAGTCACCCTCCTCATGCCCCGTCGAAACCATTGCAGCCCCGTGAGGGGGAATGGAGCTGAGCGGAATCGAACCGCTGTCCGAAACACTGGTGTGGATCACCTAGTCCGACGAAGCCGGACCCTGTCATTCTGACAGGAGTGGTGACCTGGAGCACAACGCCCTTGGGTCGAATCAACCGGCTATCCGCCGTGGCCGTTGTGCCACAAGGCCTGGAAGCAGCCGCTGGCGACGAACTCAGCACCCTTGGAGCCCATGCCGTAAGGCCCGGCAGGCGTGCCGTGGGCTTCCAGGCAGACATGGCCTGCCTCTACCGGCTGCACCTGCAGGCTCGACTTCCCTTCCGGCTGTTGCGCCAGGTGGCGCGCTTCCCCTGCCAAGGCCGGGACGACCTCTATGACGGCATCCGCGAAGCGCTCGACTGGGAGCGCTGGCTGCATCCCTCGATGACCTTCCGGGTGGATGTGACTGGAACAGCACCAGGACTGAACCACAGCCATTTCACGGCGTTGCAGGTGAAAAACGCCCTTGTTGACGCACAACGGGATCTCTGGGGCGAGCGATCCTCGATTGATCTGGACGACCCCGATCTCTCCCTGCACCTGCACCTCGGCCGTGGGGAAGCCCAGCTAAGTCTCGATGGCAGTGGGGGCAGCCTGCACCGTCGTGGCTACAGGGCCGCCATGGGAGCAGCACCGCTGAAAGAAAATCTGGCCGCCGGGCTGATCCGCCTGACGGGCTGGGATGGAAGCCAACCCCTTGTTGATCCGTGCTGTGGATCCGGAGTGCTCCTGATCGAAGCGGCCCTGGCCGCCTTGCAGCAGGCCCCGGGGTTGGAGCGCCACTTTGCACTCGAAGGATGGGCCGATTTCCAGCCGGAGCTCTGGGACAGAGAAGCTGATCGCGCCCGGCAACGGCGCAGGGGGGACCTCACCCTCCCGCCGCTCCTGGGGATTGAAGCGGATCCCGCCATTGCTGATCAGGCCCGGGCCAATGTGGAAGCCGCTGGGCTGAGTGGAGTCATCCGCATCTGCACGGGCACTTTCAGCGATCACCCCCTCCCGGAGGGGCCGGGGGTGTTGGTGTGCAATCCCCCTTACGGCCAACGGATCGGCGATGAAGGGGAGCTGGAGGCGTTGTATCGAGAACTTGGCAACTACGCCAAAGGCCAGGCCAAGGGTTGGAAGCTCTGGTTGCTCAGTGGAAATCGCAACCTGACGGGAGCCCTGCGTCTGAAGGCCGAGCAACGGATTCCCGTGAGCAACGGCGGCATTGACTGCCGCTGGCTGCACTACGACATCCGCTGATCACACCCGTCCCATCACCGCCCGCACCGTTTTCATCAGTCCCTCCAACGTCTGAGGCAGGAACGGGCCCTTAAGCACCTGGCCGCCAATACGCAAGCTGATGCCCGCCAGCACCAGGTTGGCCACAGCGAGACTCAACAGTGCGCGCATCCAATCCAGAGCCCACTGGGCCTGAATCCAAAGCAGCAACGACGCTTCGCCTGCCAGCAAGGCCAGGAACATGGCCATGCCTCCGATGGCGAGGAACAGGCCACCGCTGATCAGTCGGCGTTTTTCCCGATCCACCTCCTGCAGGGCAATCCGCACGTGCAGATCCATCACTGACGCCGCCAGTGCGGTCACCCGAGCTGCCGCTCCAAATCCGCGGGGAGAGTTCTGATCGGCCATCAGGAACGCCGCCCCCCGCGAAGCATGCTGCCCAGCAGCAACCCAACACCAAGGGCAACACCCACAGCCAGCAGTGGCCGCTGACGCACAGGCGCCTCGATCTTCGGCCGCAGGGTGCTGTTCAACTCATCCAGCAACTGTTCCAGTTGCTCTTCGAGGGGATCCAGGCTGTCGGCCCAGTCGCGGCTGCGATCACCGGCGCTATGGAGAAGCTCCTCCAGTTGATCCCGAACCCCTTGGGGCGTCAGGCCTGTGTTCTGTTCAATCAAACGAACCAACTCATCCACACTCCCCCGTGTGGCTTCAAGCGTGTGCTCAGCCAGATCCGGCCAGCGCTCCTGGATCGTCGGCAGCAGGCTTTCAAAGCGCTCACGGAAGTGGTGCTCGAATCTGCCGTTGGACTGCGGCGATGGCGAGGCCATGAAGACCGTTGGCAGGACGCTTTAGAAGGGTAGGGAGACTGAAGGCTGAGGGAAAGTCTTTGCCGCGATACGCCCTGCTGCGTCACACCGGAGCACCGGACGACCCCAGCGGATGCCACATCGATCTGCTGCTTGAGGACGGAGACAGCTGCCGAACCTGGCGACTGGCCACAGTGCCGCAGCTCAATGCAGCAGCCCAACCAGCGGTTCCCCTGCCTGCCCATCGAAAGATCTGGCTGGAACCCCGCAGTGCTGCCGTTTCGGGCAATCGGGGCTGGGCCGAACGCATCCATGCCGGCAGCTACTGCGGCGTGCTCCCCAACGCCACGGATGCAGACGTCACCCTGCAGCTCGAGGGCGACCTCCACGGCTGCCTGCGCATCACATCCGGGCACTGCTCGTTATCGCACCCTTGAGCTTTTCGTGGGTTCCGCTAGTTTCGACTCGCTGACAGCCCCAGATCCTGTTGGTTCATATCAATCAGGTTGGGCTTACGCACTTCAAGTCGTTCGGCGGAGCGATGACCATCCCTCTTGAAGAGGGATTCACCGTCGTGACGGGACCCAATGGCTCCGGCAAGAGCAACATTCTTGATGGCGTTCTGTTCTGCCTGGGCCTGGCCACCAGCCGTGGCATGCGGGCTGACCGCCTGCCGGACCTGGTCAACAGCGGCATGCTCAAGGCCGGCAAGGCCGCTGAAACAACCGTCAGCGTCCGCTTTGACCTGAGCGACTGGACACCCGATGCCGCCGAGGAAGGCCTGGAGGCACCAGCGGAGGGGCCATGGATTCAATCGGGACAAACGGAATGGACGGTGACCCGCAAACTGCGGGTGATGCCGGGGGGCTCCTACAGCTCCAGCTACAGCGCGGACGGGGTGCCCTGCAACCTGCAGCAGCTGCAGACCCAGCTGCGCCGCCTTCGGATTGATCCCGAGGGCAGCAACGTGGTGATGCAGGGGGACGTCACCCGCATCGTCTCGATGAGCAACCGCGACCGCCGCGGCCTGATCGATGAACTGGCCGGTGTTGCCCTGTTCGACACCCGGATCGAACAGACCCGCCGCAAGCTCGATGACGTGCAGGAGCGCCAGGAGCGCTGCGGGATCATTGAGCAGGAACTGCTGGCCAGCCGCCAACGGTTGGAGAAGGACTGCGCCAAGGCCCGGCAATACCAGGACTTGCGGGAACGGCTGCAACTGGGACGCCGCCAGGAGATGGTGCTGGCCTACGAAGCCGCCCAGCAGGCCCTCAAGGATCTGGCTACGCGCCAACAGGCGCTGGAAGCCCAGGAACAGAGAGACGCCGCGGCCATTGCCAGCGGCCGAGAGCAGCTGAACAAGGCCGTGGCCGAACTGGACTTGCTCCAGGAGCAGGTGAAAGCTCTTGGGGAAGACCAACTGCTGGCGGTTCAGGCGGAACTGGCTGGCCTCGACACCAGCAGCCGTGAACTGGAGCGCCAGGCCAGCCTCCACCAGGACGAAGGCCAGAAACTGCAGGCGCAGCGTCAGGACCTCTCCACCCGTCGCCAGCAGTGGCAGCTGCAATCACGGGAACTGGAACGCGATCCCCATCAGGACGCCCTCAGCGCCGCAGACGACAACTGCAAAACCGCTGAAGCCGCGGTGGACATGTCCCGCCGCCGGCTGGCAGATGTGGCGGGCCGCTCCGGCGCCTGGGTGGAGGAACAGAAGCGCCGCAGCGGTCGCCGGCAGGAGTTGCAAAGCAGCGTCGCTCCCTTACTCGAGGAGCAGCAGCAGTTGCAGGAACGACTGCGCCAGGAACGGGAACGGCTGGAAGAGCTCACCCAGGAGCAGCACCAGGACGGCGCCGACGGCGACGCCGTGCAGCAACAGCTCGCAACCCTGGAGGAGACCTGGCAAACCCTGCTGCAAGCCATTGCCGACGGCAAGCAGGAGCTCCAGCAAACCGCCGAATCACTGGCCATCCAACAGCGCACCCGCAGCCGGCTGGAGCAGGAGCAGGCCCGCTTGGAACGGGAGATCGCTCGGCTGGAGAGCCGGCGGGATGCCCTTCAGGAAAGCCGCGGCACCGGAGCCCTGCGCCTGCTGCTGGAGGCCGGCCTCGATGGCATCCACGGCCCTGTGGCCCAGCTGGGAGAGGTGGAGGATCGCCATCGCCTCGCCCTGGAAGTGGCCGCGGGGGCCCGTCTCGGCCAGGTGGTGGTCGACGACGACCGCATCGCCGCCCGCGCCATCGAACTGCTCAAGAGCCGCCGTGCTGGCCGGCTCACCTTCCTGCCCCTGAACAAGATCCGCGCGCCAGGGGGCGGGGGCTCTTCAGCCGCCTTTGCCCGGGGTGCACGCCCCGGTGGAGACAGCGGTGCCGGACTGATCGGCCGGGCCGTGGAACTTGTGCGCTTCGAACCGGTCTATGACCAGGTGTTTGCTTACGTCTTCGGCGACACCCTTGTGTTCTCCGACCTGGCCAGCGCCCGTCAACAACTGGGCCGCTCCAGGGCGGTGACACTGGATGGGGAGCTGCTGGAGAAGAGCGGCGCCATGACCGGCGGCAGCTTCTCCCAGCGCAGCAGCAGCCTCAGCTTCGGCCGCAGCAGCGATCAGGACGAAGCTGAACCCCTGCGGCGGCGCCTGCTGGAACTGGGGGAATCCCTGGTGGCCTGCCGGCGGGAGGAGTCGAAGCTGGCCCAACTGATCGAACAGCAGAAACCCCAGCTGCGCGAACTGGAAAAGCAACAGGCGGCCTTGATCGCAGAGCGCAATGCCGCTCGGCGCAACCACGGCCCCCTGCTCGAGCGCAGCCGCCAGCGGGCCGAACGGCTCAGCAAATTGCAGCAGGACCAGACCGAGCAACAGCAGCGGCTCGAAGCCATCAGCACTGCGCTCACACCACTTACCGCGGAACTGCAGGCCTTGGATGAGGCGGAGCGCAACAGCGGCAACAACGACGATGCCGCCGCCTGGGCCCAACTTCAGACGGAACAGGAAGCCGCCGACCAACGGCTGGAGGCGGCCCGCCGCGAGCGCGACCAGCTGCTGAATGCCCGCCGCGAGCGGCAGCTGGCGATTGAACGCCTGGGTGACCAGGAGAAGGCTCTGGCCGCCGAAGAAACCCGCTTGCAGGAGGCGGTGAAGGCCCTCGCCAGTGCCCATGGGGCCTGGCGCCAGCAGCAGAGCGACCTCCAGGAGAAGCGCAAAGAGCTCGAGCAACAGCAGACCGACCTTCAGGAGCGCTTCGGCAGCCAGCGCCGGGCCCGGGACGCCGCGGAAGCCGAGGTGGGCCGCCAGCGTCAGGCCCTGCAGCAGGCCGAATGGAATCTGGAGCGGCTCAAGGAAGACCGCGAAGGATTGATCGAAGAACAGCGCAGCGGTGCGGTGCGCCTCCAGGAGATGGAACAGGCCCTCCCGGACCCGAGGCCGGAGATCCCGGAAGCCCTGCGGCTGGCGGGCTTGGAAGCCTTGCAGACCGATCTGCAGGCCATCCAGCAACGCATGGAAGCGCTGGAACCCGTGAACATGCTGGCGCTGGAGGAACTCGAGGCCCTCGAAGAGCGGCTCAACGAACTCAACGAACGGCTCGACGTACTCAACAGCGAGCGGGAGGAACTGCTGCTGCGGATCGAAACCGTGGCCACCCTGCGCCAGGACGCCTTCATGGAAGCCTTCACCGCCGTGGATGGCCATTTCCGCGAGATCTTTGCCTCGCTCTCCGATGGTGATGGCCACCTGCAACTGGAGAACCCGGAGGAGCCGTTGGAAGGTGGCCTCACCCTGGTGGCCCATCCCAAGGGCAAAACCGTGCGGCGCCTGGCCTCGATGTCGGGGGGAGAGAAATCACTCACCGCCTTGAGCTTCCTGTTCGCCCTGCAGCGCTTCCGGCCGTCGCCGTTCTATGCCCTCGACGAGGTGGACAGCTTCCTCGACGGCGTCAATGTGGAGCGCCTGGCGGCTCTGATCGCCCGTCAGGCCGAGGCAGCCCAGTTCATGGTGGTCAGCCACCGCCGCCCGATGATCGGCGCAGCCCAGCGCACGATCGGGGTGACCCAGGCCCGCGGCGCCCACACCCAGGTGGTGGGTTTACCGGATGCCGCCTGAACGATCGGAGTTTTCGCTGTGCAATCTGAACGTGACAGGCGGAACCCCTGCGCCACAATGGTCTGAATGTCCATGGCCGAGGGCCCGCGCTTGACCCCGACCCCTACCCCAAACGACGCCATCACCACTGGCGTACCCAGCGATCGCCTCTGGTTGCGCTCCGAACTGATGGGCACCCAGGTGATCACCCGTGACACCGGCCGCCGTCTTGGGGTGGTGGGTGAAGTGATCGTCGATATCGACCGCCGTGAAGTGGTGGCTGTGGGGCTGCGGGACAACCCCCTGACCCGTTTCCTGCCCGGCCTGCCGCGCTGGATGCCGCTGGACCGGATCCGTCAGGTGGGCGACGTGATCCTGGTGGATTCGGCCGACTCCCTCAGCGAAAACTTCAACCCTGAGCGCTACAGCCGGGTAATCAACTGCCAGGTGATCACCGAGTCCGGTGAACAGCTGGGGCGGGTGCTCGGCTTTGCCTTCGACATCGAGACCGGCGAGCTCACCACCCTGGTGATGGGCGCCCTTGGCGTGCCCCTGCTGGGGGAAGGGGTGCTGAGCACCTGGGAAATGCCGGTGGAGGAGATCGTCAGCAGCGGGCCGGACCGGATCATTGTTTACGAGGGAGCCGAAGACAAGCTCAAACAGCTGAACAGCGGCGTTCTGGAAAAACTGGGCGTCGGTGGCCCCAGCTGGGAAGAGCAGGAGCGGGAGCGCTACCGGGTCAAACTGGTGCCCGTGGAAAATCAGCTCACCTCCGGACAATCCCAGGAGCAGGAGCAACGGCGTCTCCAGGCTTCAGAAGCCGAGCGGTTTGAGGCTGATGCAGAACTGGAATATGTGGAGCTGGAGGACCGGCGGCAGGAGTCCATGCAGCAGCGCCGCTACCTCGATGAGCCCCAGAGGTACGACGAGCGGCCGGCTGAGCGAGCACAGACCTACAACGAGCCCGCACCCTACGAGCAGCAGCCTGCCTACGAGGAACAGCCTCCGCGGCGTGCGATGCCAGCCTCCCGCCGCGCGATTCAGCAGTCGGGCGAACCCCTGGATGTGGAACCGATGGAGGATGCAGCGCCCCAGCGCCGGAGCCAGGATCTCGACGATCCCTGGTGATCTGGCCTGAGGCGCTGAACGGTGTTCAGGACGCCTTGAAGTTCAACGATGCGCTGTTGACGCAGTAACGCTGGCCCGTGGGGGCGGGACCATCAGGGAAGACGTGCCCGAGGTGGGCATCACATTGAGCGCAGTTGATTTCGGTGCGCACCATCCCGTGGGCCAGATCCTCTTTGGTGGTGATCGCCTCGGCACTCACACCGTCCCAGAAACTGGGCCAACCCGTGCCCGAATCGAACTTGGTCTCAGAGCTGAACAGCGGCGCACCACAGCAGACGCAGTGGTACATCCCCGTGGCCTTGTTGTTCCAGTAAGCCCCGGTGAACGCCCGCTCCGTGCCGCCGCAGCGGGCCACCTGGAACTGCTCCGGCGTCAGGGATTGCTTCCACTCCTCGGCACTGCGTTCGACCGGATTGGACGGGGACATGGTCGTCGGAACCAGAGTGGGGAGCAGCCTAGGAAGCGTTGAGCTCTCGGGGAAGCAACCCCCTCACCTCGGCGGCCAATGCGGCCACCGCCCCTGGTTCTCCCCGCAACGCCTGGAGGTCCTGGCGCTGGCCCTCAAGCCGCTCGGGGGCGTTCAGCCAATCGCAGGCCTCCTTCGCAATCTCCTCCGGGGTGATCGCCCCCACCCGCTCCGGCACCACAGCACGGCCTGCACTGATGTTGGGCCAGGCCATCAACCCGTTGTTGCGCAAACGCCAGAGGGTCAGCAGAACCCCGATCAGACGCCGCAGACCCGGCAGACGCGCCAGCAGGCCCAGCCCGCCGTCCCAGGCTTGCATCACCTCCAGGTGCTGGGTAGGAACAATCACGATCATCGGCACCGCAAGGGCGCCAAGTTCGGCCGTGTTGGCGCCGACCGTGGTCAGGGCCAGGGCGCACTGGCTCAGGGGGCCATGGGCCGGATGCTGCTCCAGCAGAAGAATCCGTGTGCCCGCACCTGTCACCAACTCCGTCACCGACTCCCCCTGCTCTACCGAAGCAACGGTGGCGCTGTAGCGGGCAGCAATCGGGTTGGATGCGCCGGCGAAACGCAGCAGTTCATCAACGCTGGTGGTGGGAGCCAGCGGCAGCAAAAAACGGCATCCGGGTTGCAATCGGGCCAAACGATCGGCGGTATCGAGCAGAAACGGCATGCCGACGCTCAACTTGGCCGGCTTCGATCCCGGCAACAGGGCAACCCACTGGCCCTCGGGGAGAGGCTCCTCGCGACGAGCAAAGGACGACAGATCCGCCATCAGATCACCGACCACCCGGCACCGGGACTGGTAACGGACCGGCAGCTGGCGCCGCACCGCGTCCGACATCGCCGCAATCCGATCGTTCCAGCCCGGCCAACGCGTCACCCACTCGGCATAGGTGATGTGGCGGTAGCCGAGACGAGCCGAAAGCAGAACGGTCCAGAACTGATCACCGCCCAGGAACACCACCACACCCTTCGGCGGCCATGGGCCGTAGCGATGGGGACGCAGCAGCAGCGACCAGAAGCGTCCTGCCGGCACGATGCGATCAAACAAGCCCCAGGGCTCTGCGGCCGCACGCTCATGGCCTGTGGCATTGGGGCAGGGCACCAACACCAGCTGCAGGGACGCTGATGCGCTCTGAGACCGGGGGCGCAGAGGAAGGCTGGCGTGCAGCCGTTCCGCCAGGGGACGAACCCAGGTGGTCAGTTCACCGGGACCGTTTGAAACAAGAACAACGGCCGGTCTTGGTTCTACAGCGCGGGGACGGGCCAAAGAAAAAAATGCGGATGGCGAGACTTGAACTCGCAAGGCCGAAGCCACACGCCCCTCAAACGTGCGTGTCTACCAATTCCACCACATCCGCGTGGTCGACTTCACCGCTCGGGTGCTGTCAAGTTCAGATCATACCGGGCGGGGTCTTCGCTCTCGGCAACTTCGGTCGGCGCTGATACGATCCGGCGTCAGGCCTGAACATGCTGCGGGATGCCCATCGGCAAAGTGCTGATCGCCAACCGCGGCGAGATTGCCCTCCGGATCATTCGAAGCTGCCGCGAGCTCGGCATCGCCACCGTGGCGGTTTACAGCTCTGTCGATAAGGATGCGCTCCATGTGCAGCTCGCCGATGAAGCGGTCTGCGTGGGCGAAGCCCTGAGCAGCAAGAGCTACCTCAACATTCCAAACATCCTGGCGGCCGCCACCTCCCGCGGTGCTGACGCCATCCATCCCGGTTACGGCTTCCTGGCGGAGAACGACAAGTTCGCCGAGATGTGCCGTGATCACGGCCTCACCTTCGTTGGGCCTTCCCCCCACGCGATTCGCTCGATGGGGGACAAGTCGACCGCCAAATCGACGATGCAATCGGTGGGTGTTCCCACGGTGCCCGGCAGCGAGGGTCTGCTCAGCAGCACCAGCCAGGCGGCCGCCCTGGCCGAGGAGATGGGCTATCCCGTGATGATCAAAGCCACCGCCGGCGGCGGTGGTCGCGGCATGCGCCTCGTACCGGACGCCAGCCAGCTGGAAAGCCTTTACAAAGCAGCCCAGGGGGAGGCGGAAGCCGCCTTCGGCAACCCCGGCCTCTACATGGAGAAATTCATCGATCGGCCCCGCCACGTGGAAGTGCAGGTGCTGGCTGACCGCCACGGCAACGTCGTTCACCTGGGTGAACGGGACTGCTCGATCCAGCGCCGTCACCAGAAACTGCTGGAGGAGGCCCCCAGCCCAGCCCTGGATCCTGACCTGCGCCGCCGAATGGGCGAAGCCGCCGTTGCTGCCGCCCGAAGCATCAATTACGAAGGCGCCGGAACGGTGGAATTCCTGCTGGATCGCAGCGGTGGCTTCTACTTCATGGAGATGAACACCCGGATCCAGGTGGAGCATCCGGTGACTGAAATGGTGACGGGTGTGGATCTGATCGCTGAACAGTTGCGCATCGCCGGGGGCGAACCCATCAGCGTGCGCCAGGAGGACATCCAGCTCACTGGCCATGCGATCGAATGCCGAATCAACGCTGAGGATGCCCGGCACAACTTCCGTCCCGCCCCCGGACGCATCACGGGATGGCTGCCCCCCGGCGGACCAGGTGTGCGCGTCGACAGCCACGTCTACACGGGCTACGACATCCCGCCCTTCTACGACTCCCTGATCGGCAAGCTGATCGTGTGGGGCAAGGACCGCGACCACGCCATGACCCGGATGAAGCGGGCCCTGAATGAATGTGCCGTCACCGGGATTCCAACCACGGTGGAATTCCATCTGGAGATGCTGGATCGGCCGGAGTTCATCAACGGCGACGTGCACACGAAATTCGTGGAGCAGGAGATGCTCACCTGAGCTCAGGCCACTGCCTGGGCGTGCATCAGGATTTGAGAAAGCAACCCCTGCTGGCCAACCAGCAACTCACGCACGAGGCTGATCAAGCCCACCCAGATCACTGGAGTGACATCGACTCCACCGATCGGCGCGATCACGCGGCGGCTCACCGAGAGCACAGGTTCCGTTGGCCATGCCACCAGGGGCCAGGCGCCCTTGCTCAGATCGACCTGGGGGTACCAGGTGAGCACGATGCGCAGCAGAAACGCCAGGGTCCAGGCCGCTAGCAGCAAGCCCAGAAGCAAATGGAGGACTGGCAGGGCCTGCAGCAGCAGCGGCGTCACAAAGCTCAAAGCAAATCGTCCCCTCATCGTAGAAAGACGGCATCGCTTCTTAAGATCGGCGCGGCTATGAAGCAGACGGCAGCAACCCCATGACTCCCTCCCTCTCCAACTTCTTGAGCAGCCTCCTTTGGGGAGGTGTGATCGTCGTGATTCCTGCCTCCATCGCCCTGTTCCTGCTGAGCCAGACCGACCAGGTCGACCGCAAGCTCTGATCCGCCCCTGGCGCCCCTCGTAGACTGACTCTCAAGCGGGAGCAGAGCTTTGGTTAACGCCAGTCTGAATTGGGCCAGCATCGTCGGCATCGTTTTGGCCGTCGGCGGCGCTCTGCTCTATTTCATGCGGTCGTTCAAGCCCGCCCTGGCGCGGGACTACGACGTGTTCTTTGCAGCCATCGGGCTGCTATGCGGCGGCATCCTGTTCTTCCAGGGGTGGCGCCTCGACCCGATTCTTCAGTTCGGCCAGTTCCTGCTGGCGGGAACCACCGTTTTCTTCGCCTACGAAAGCGTGCGACTGCGCGGCGTGGCCACCGAACAAGCTCGGCGTTCCGCCTATTTCGATGACGAACCAGCACCGGCCCGGGGTGAAGGCCCAGGGGGCCTGCGGGGCGGCTGGGATGACGGCGGTTACGACCGTTTTGATGAGCCCCAGCCGGTGCGGCGGCGCTTCTCAGGCCGTGACGATGACACCGAAGAACGGCCTGAAGAGGAGTTCTACCGGCCGCGGCGCGCCAGCCGTGCCGCCATTCCTGAGGAAGCCGCCAGTCGTCGCTCGGCAGACCGTGATCAGGGCGATTCCGGCTGGGACCAAAAGGACGAGCGCTCCCGCCGCATGGCTCGCTTCCGCGCCGGCGAAGCCCGGGAAGAGCAACGTCCTGACTTTGGCTCCAGGCGAACGGATCGAGAGGAACAACGCCGTGGCAGCCGTCCCATGGGGCGGCCTGAGCGTCCTTCCGGCGCACCTGCCCCGTCAGGAGCCGAGGATGCCGCCTTCACCCCCAGCCGTCGTTCAGCGCCGAGCAGTGCGGCCCCGAACCGGGGACGCCCCAGCTCCAACCCGAACGCCGCGAGCGACTCCAGGCGATCCGCTGAACCGCCCCTGGCCTCGAACCGGCCCAGCAGCAACCGCCAACCCCCCCGCAGCTCACGGCCCTCGTCCGGCAGACCACGGGACAACAGCTCCCGCTTCGACGACTGAGCCAGTTGCCTCGCTCGCTGCTGATCCTGCTCGCCAGCCTGGCGCTGGTGGGCTGCAACGGTCGCAGTGAACGGGCCGGTGGTGGCTTGCTCGCCACCAGCCAGCAGGCCCCAGCCCTGAGTGGCAGTGGTGAGTGGCTGGCGGTCGTCAGCGATCGCGGCGGCCGACCCACGGTGCAGCTGCGCCGCCTGAGCGACGGATCGGTTGTCTCCGTTCCCCAGCTGAGCCGACATCAGCCCCACAGCTCGCCCTCCCTGAGCTGGAACGGCCGTTACCTGGCAGCGATCACCCAGCGGGGGCGCCGCCGACTCGCGGTGGTGACCGACCGCCTGAACGGACGCATGCACCCTCTGCCGCTGCCGGGGGGGAGGGACCCGGTGCAGCTCAGCCTGGCGCCGGATGCCCAGCAGATCGCCCTGCAGGTGACGGATCAGGGCCGGTGGCGCGTGGAACTGCTGGATCTGAGTGATCTGCTCGAGCCGGATCGTCCCCCGGGGCAGAGCCTCTCCACACCGGCGCTGTCGTCAGAGCCATGATCCGCGTCGCTCTGCTTTTCAGCCTGGTGTTAGTGAGCGGGTGCAACAGCCCCAGGCCCACTCCCCGGCCCGACCTCAACGGCCTGCTGCGTCAATCCGTGAACAGCCGTCGGGATCCCTCCCTGGGCGGACGCTGGCTGGCCAGCCTGGGCCAACGCAATGGGCGGGAGCGGGTCGAACTGATCGACCTGCGCAGCCGTAGCCCCGTCCCGTTGCCGGGCCTCAACCGTGCTGATGCCCAACCGATCAGCGTCAGCGTCAGTGCCGATGGACAACGCCTGGCCGTGGTCCATCAACGGGAGGACCGCACGGAACTGGTGCTCTACCGGCGCAACGTCGGGGCGACGCAACGGCTGCCCCTGGACCCACCGGGGGTGCCCCGCAGCGTCAGTCTGGATGGCTCGGGCCGGCGGCTGGCGGTGCAGGTGAGCCGGAACGGACGCTGGGATGTGGATCTGATCCGCCTGCCCTGATCAGGGCAGCAGCCCCGCCCAGTGCAGAAAGGTGTCGCCGCTGAGCACCTCGATCAGCAGCACCGCCACAAAACCCACCATGGCGAAGCGGCCATTCACCCGCTCGGCATAGCCACTCCAGCCGAAGGCAGGCACATCGTTGGTGGTGGCGGACGTCTCCGGAACGGACGTGGTGTCAGGGGTCTCGCTGGTGGAGGTCATCCGGCCGGTTCAAGAACGCCCGAAGTCATAGCTGGTCGCCGGGATCAGCCGCCAGTCGTGATCACCGCTGAGTTCCAGAACGGTGTCATGGAAGTCCTTCAGGGTTGGCCGGTGGCCCACGCTGATGAACGCCACATCCCGATCCCGCAACAGGGAATAGAGGCGGGATTCGGTCTCAACATCCAGGGCACTGGTGGCTTCATCCAGCACCACGACCTTGGGCGAATTGAGCAGCAGCCGCGCAAAGGCCAGTCGCTGCTGTTCACCCAAAGAGAGCAGCCGCGGCCAGTCCTGCTTGATGTCGAGGTCGGGATAGCGCTGCAGAAGTTTGCCCAACATCACCTGATCCAAAACCGCCCGTAGCTGTTCATCGCTGAAACGGGCCTGATCAAGCGGATAACAGAGCTGTTCGCGCAGAGATCCCAGTGCCATGTAGGGCTTCTGGGGGATGAAAAGGAGATCGCCCTGCCCCGGGGAATAAACGGTGCCCGTCGGCGAGCCCCACAGGCCACTCACCACCCGCAGCAGTGAGGTCTTGCCACAACCGGAGGGTCCCACCACCAACAACCCCTCAGCGTTGCCCAGGGAAAAACTGAGGTCGCGCACCAGCACGTTGTCGGTGCGCGGTGTTTTAACCGTCACTCCTTGCAGCGCCAGGCGCTCAGAGGGAACGATCCGCGGCACGTAATCACTCCACTCCTCCGGATCGAGGTTGGAGATGTTGGATTGAAAGCCTTCCAGCCGGTTGATCGATGCCGAGAACCGGGCCAGGGCTTCGATGTTGTAGATGATGAAAAACAACGATCCCTCAACCAGGTTGTAGGCGACGTTCGCCTGGGCGAAGCCGCCGTAATCCATCTCCCCGGCAAGAATCGGTGCCGCAAGGATCAGATAGGGGATGAAATTGCTGGCGTAAATGCTGGAGCGCTGCAGCACCCGCAGCAGCACTTCCCAGACAATCAGCAGATTGAAGTTTTCAACGACGGTGGTCAGTCGACGCGTCACCTCCTTGGCTTCCTGCTGCTCTCCGGCGTAGAAGGCAATCGATTCGGCGTTGTCGCGCACCCGCACGAGGCCATAGCGGTAATCCGCCTCAAAACGCAACTGGAAGTTGTTCAACCGCACCAACTTGCGGCCAGCCACAATCATCAGAACAGACACCCCGGATGCATAGGCCAGAAGGGCAAGGGTGAGCCCCTCACTCACCGAATAAAGGATGAGGATGTTGAGGGAAAAGGTGAGGATCGAATCAAAAATATTCAGCGCAAAACCAAGGGCCTGTGCCGTGAAATCACGCACATCCTCGGAAATCCGTTGATCGGGGTTATCAACATTGGTGGCCGCTTCATCATTGGGATTGAGCACGTAATAGGCCCTATCCCGCAGGTAATCGTCCACCAGGCTCAGCGACAACCATTCGCGCCAGAACAGCCCCAGTTTCTGGGTGAAATAAAACTGCAGGCTGCGAATCGGCAGTGCCACAGCAAAACAGGCGCCGTAGATCCAGAGGTTGCGATACGACGCATCGCCATCCCTGGCGATCAACGCATTGGTCAGATCCCTGGCGAGGAATGTGATGCCGGCGTTGATGCCGTTCACGCTCAACAGCATCAGGATGATCAGGCCGAGAAACAGCCAAGGCAACCAGCGGCGATGCCTGAGTTGGCCCCGCACGGAGGCAAACACCACAGCCCCCAGCACGAACAGGGCACTGATGCCCGCCCCCCATCCACGGGACCAGAGCATGGCCAGGGACGACTGGACGCCACCGAGGTACTGGCCGGACAACTCCGGAAACAGCCACGACAGGCCGTTCATCAACCCGGTGACCAGGAACAGCACGATCCCGGCCACACAGAAGAGCAGGCTCACCAGCAGTCCAAGGAACTGCCAGCCGTTGTCTTCGGTGTAGGGGAAGAAGTAAGGCTGCGAAAGCCGACGCAGCTTGGCGGCCTGATTGCGCAGGTTCTGAAGCTGGTGGGTCATGCCACTGCTGAACTGTGCTCAGTCTGGCTGTCGGCGCCGCTTCGCCGCTGACCTCAACCGGGAGGCCACGCCAGAGGACGTCCACCGATCACGTGCACATGGAGGTGAAACACCGTTTGGCCAGCACCGGCGCCGCTGTTGATCACCGTGCGGAAATCGTCCAGACCCTCCTGTTTGGCCACGCGGGCAGCCACCAGCAAGAGGTGGCCCAGCAGGGCAGCATCCTCAGTAGCACCGGAGCGCAGGCTCTCGATCGGCTTGCGCGGAATCACCAGCACATGAACGGGTGCCTGGGGCGCGACATCGCGAAATGCCAGACACTGCTCATCGCTGTAGACCTCATCGCACGGGATCTCGCCACGAAGGATTTTCCCGAAGATCGTGTCGTCTGCCATGGGCCTTGAAAACGAGGGAACAGCCGGACCGGTGTGACAGCAGGGGGCATGAATCTCCTGCGTCACCCACTCCAGAATGCTGGCACGTTGTATCAGTGCATCCCTGCATGGTCTGGAGGCCAGACCCGTGGTGGTGGAAGTGGATCTCGCCCCGGGCCTGCCGGGCGTTCAGCTGGTGGGTCTACCGGACAAGGCCATTCAGGAATCCCGGGAGCGGGTCCGATCCGCCCTGCGCAACAGCGGATTCCGCGGCCCCCTGGTGCGCGTGGTGATCAACCTGGCTCCGGCCGATCTGCGTACAGAAGGTCCCTCATTTGAGCTCCCCATCGCCCTGGCCCTGTTGGTGGCCAGCGGGCAACTCGCCCGCCCTCAGCTGGAGGGCCTCTGGTGTGCAGGCGAGTTGGGGCTCGACGGCAGCCTCATGCCCTGTCGCGGGGTGATTGCCCTTGCTGAAAAGGCCCAGCAGCACAAGGCCCAAGCCCTGGTGGTTCCCCCTGAGAACGCCCAGGAGGCCAGCCTGATTGAGGGGCTCACCATCCGCACCGCAGCCAACCTGCGCACGCTGGTGGAGCAGCTGAAAGGCGAGCGCCCCTGGCCGGCGACCGGTAGCAGCAGCACCCGATCCTCAAGCCGGTCAACCAAGCCGGCGTCTTGGCCCTGCCTGGACAGCAGCCTCGCCTCCCGCGCCCTGTCCCTCTCGGCAGCCGGCGGCCACCATCTGCTGCTCGTGGGTCCCCCCGGCTGCGGCAAGACCCGCCTGGCCCATCAACTGCCGCTGCTGCTGCCGGCCCTGAGCCGCAAGGAAGCGCTCTCCATCACGCGCATCCATTCCGTCGCCGGCCAACTGCATAGCATCGAACACCTGCAGCAGCAGCGCCCCTTTCGATCGCCGCACCACAGCTGCTCAGCAGCCGCCCTGCTCGGCTGCGGACGCTCACCCCGTCCTGGGGAGGTAAGTCTGGCCCACGGTGGCGTGCTTTTCCTCGATGAGCTGGCGGAATTTCCGCGGGCGGTCCTGGATCAATTGCGGCAGCCCTTAGAAAACGGCGCTGTGCGGATCAGCCGTTCTCAGCAGAGCACGGTGTTCCCGGCCCTGGTCACCCTGGTGGCCGCCACCAATCCCTGCCCCTGCGGCTGGCATGGCGACCGCGACCATGGCTGTCGCTGCAGCATCAGCCAGCGCCAGCGCTACTGGCAGCGGCTCTCCGGCCCGCTCTTGGATCGGCTCGATCTGCAACTGCGGCTGGAACGGCGCTCCGCCAAGGAGGTGGCAGCGGTGCTGAAGCAGCCCAGCCCCACGCAAGCTGCAGCATCCTGGTGCACCCCCGCACAAATTGAACGAGCCCGGCAGCGGATGCAGAGGCGCAATCCGGGTGGAGACAGCAACGGGCGGCTGTCGGCAGCAGCGCTGCGGCAGACCGGAGCCATCGAAGCGGCGGCGCTCGAGCTCTGGGAACAGCTGATCAACCAGCGTGGGCTGAGCACACGCAGCAGCCTTCAACTGTTGTGCGTGGCGCGCACCATTGCCGATCTCAACGACCGGGCCAACGTCGATCGAAACGCCGTGGCGGAAGCGAGTTGCTTCCGCTGCACTGATCTGCTCAAGCAACCTGGTGCTCAGTAGTCGCGGGCACGCTTGTCGGGCGTGTCCCGGTAGGGCTGGGTGCCGATCGGCGGGGGCTGGAGATGGCGGTCGTTGAACGAACCCAGGGCATGGGTCATCGCTTCACCGAACCACTGGAACCACTGAACAACCGTTGTTTTCATCACGTCCTCCGGGGTCTGTCTTCAGTGTGAAATCACTGACAGAGGACGACAACAGGTGTTTTCACCGGTTCTGGGCCAGCTCAGTAGGACGGAGCTACGGAACTCTCACTCTGTTCAGTCTCAACCGGCTCGCTAGCCGGGCTGGATCCGGCCACTGGCGCACTGTCCCGATAGACATAGAGATGGCCGAGGCTCTTCTTGCCGTAGGCCCTTCGCTTCAAGGTCCAGCCTGGCTCAAGCTTGAGCTGAACGAATCCGCTGGCGGCACCACCGGCCCGGGCCACGAGCATGGTCGGTTGGGAGGGATTCTTGGTGGGCGTGGCCAGCAATTCAATATCCCGACCGGTGTTCACCACGCTGAGCCGGTAGCGGGTGCCGAGGTCGTCGCCACCGATCCGCAGGGAATAGCCGTTGCCATCGATGTAGCGGTTGCAGACCCCGCTGAAATCAAACGTGGACAACAAGGGATCGACCCTGGCCGGTGATCCCGCAGCCACAGCGAAACAGGGGCGTTTTGTGGTGCGCTGCTCGTAGATGTTCAACTGAGAACGCTCGCCCTGGCCAATCGGGGCCGACACCAAAACGAAATTGCTCAACTCCACGGGCACCGCCGTGAACAGCGAACCCTGGGCCAGGGCCACCGGTGCAGAGGTCGCTGCGAGAGCGAGGCCGGCAGCGGCCACGGTTCGAAAGCGTGCCATCACGTCCATGGAGGAACTGAGCGGACCGTAAAAGTGATGCCTGGATCGGTCGCCCCCGATCAGGCCGGTTTGTTCAGGCGAATGGCGAACAGAAGGGTCCCCACGGTTCCAGGGGCCGCCAGAGCGAGGATCCAGCTGGTGGTTTTGACCCCGAGGTCGGGATCGCCGTAGGCCAGTTCAAACACACATCCGGTGCTGGCGATACCCAGAACACAGGCGAGGGCCAGAAAAACGCCGGCCAGGGGTTTCATCGGCATAACTCAGGCGACGCTCCGCACATCTTGGCGCTCGAAGCCCTTCTCCTTGAGCTCCTTCTGCAGACCGTCTTCATCAGTGACGCGATCGACGAACAACACGCCATTGAGATGATCCATCTCGTGCTGAATGCAACGGGCCATCAGGCCATCGGCCTTCATCTTCCGGGGCCGACCCATCTCATCGCGGAAGCTCAGTTCAATCGCGGTGGGGCGCACCACATCGAGATACACCCCAGGGATGCTGAGACAGCCCTCTTCGTAGGTGTCGAGCCCGGCGCTGGCCGCCGTGATCTCCGGATTGATCAGCACCAGGGGCGGCGTGGCTGCATTCTCCAGATCCAGATCAATCACCAGGAGCTGCTGGTGAATCCCCACCTGAGGAGCCGCCAGGCCAATGCCCTTGGCGGTGTACATGCTGCGCAGCATGTCGCGGGCCAGCTCCCGCACCTGCTCGTTCACCTTGCCGATGCGGCGCGCGGGCTGCCGCAACACCTCATCGCCCAGGGTGTGAATCTCCAGCGGCGGGGTTTCCAGGGCCGTCTTGGGCACCAGCATCGTGTCCCGCGACTTATCGGCCTGACGGGCCAACTCTGCAAAGCTTCCTGCCAAGACCAACGCCGCGTTGATCCAGCATGGTAAGCGGCCTGAATCAGCCGCTATGGGAGCCGCTCCGTTATCCGCGCAACATGCCGTCGGCCGTTTGCCTGGTCTCAAGGAACCGGCCCTGGTCAGTGGCCCCGATGCAACGCTGTGGCTGATCTGGCTGGAACAGCGCCCCCAGGAGCGCGGCCGCACCACTGCCTTGATCCGGCGTTTCGGTGATTCCGAGGCAGAACCACAGGAGCTGACGCCGGCCCCCAGCAATCTGCGCAGCCGCGTGCATGACTACGGCGGCGGGGTGCTCGCCACCGCGGTGGAGCAGGACAGGCTGATCCTGGCCTGGATCGAGCGCGGCTGCCTCTGGCGTCAGGACTGGCGCCTGCCGCAGACCAGCCCCCAGCAACCCACCCCCCTCGCTGCACCCCAACGGCTCAGCAGGGAAGGGGACTGGGAGCTGGCGGATGGCGTTCTCGATCTGCCCCGGCAGCGCTGGATCGGCATCCGTGAAATCGAAGGCCGTGACGAGCTGGTGAGCCTGGCGCTGAACGCAACGGATCAGACGCCGCTGCTGCTGCAACAGCCGACGGACTTTGCCGGCTATGGCTGCTTGAGCCCCGATGGCCAGCGCTTCGCCTGGGTGGAGTGGCAGCAACCCGCCATGCCCTGGGACAGCAGCCGTCTCTGGTGCGCGGAGTTCAGCGACACGGGCGGGCTGGTCGAGCCCCGTCAGCTGGCCGGAGGCGATGGCATCTCAGTGTTTCAACCCCAATGGCTGCCCGACGGGCAGTTGCTTGTGGCGGAAGACAGCTCCGGTTGGTGGAACCTGATGCTCCAGCCCAGTGCCGACGCCGCCTGGGAGAGGCCCTGGCCGATGGCTGCCGAAACGGCCATGCCCCAGTGGATCTATGGGATGAGCACCACGGCCTGGGATGGCGAGCAGCTGATCGCCGCCGTCTGCAGCCGCGGGGCGTGGTCGTTGCAACGGCTCAGCCTGGATGGAGCGGTGCAGCCATTGCCGCAACCGTTTGACGACCTTGCGGGATTAAGCGCCTGCAATGGCCGCGCCGTGGCCGTAGCCAGCAACAGCACCAGCGTGGCCGGGCTGCTTGAAATCGATTTGCGACCGGCCACCCCGATCTGGAGCCACAGCCCCGCCATCACGTCACCGTTGTCGGTTGAGGCGATCAGCGTGGCCGAACCGCTGTGGTTCAACGGTCACCAAGGTGAACGCACCCATGCCTGGTACTACCCCCCCAGCGGCAAACCACCAGGGCCTGCGCCACTGCTGGTGAAAAGCCACAGCGGACCAACGGCCATGGCTCGCCGCGGCCTCAGCCTGGCGATTCAGTACTGGACCTCCCGGGGCTGGGGCGTGGTGGATGTGAATTACGGCGGCTCAACGGGGTTTGGCCGGGACTACCGGGAGCGCCTCAACGGGGGCTGGGGCCTGGTGGATGTGGCCGACTGCGCCGCCGCAGCGCAGGCCCTGATCGAGGCCGGTCGCGCCGATCCCGGCCAGATCGCCATCGAAGGCGGCAGTGCCGGCGGCTTCACCACCCTGGCGGCGCTGTGCTTCACCGAGGTGTTCAGGGCCGGCGCCTGCCGCTATGCGGTCTGTGATCTCACAGCCATGGCCGAAGACACGCACCGGTTTGAGGCGCGCTACGTGGATGGTCTGGTGGGGGAATGGCCCGCAGCGCGGGCTTTGTATGAGCAACGGTCGCCACTGCTGCATGCCGATCAAATCCGCTGTCCGGTGCTGTTCTTCCAGGGTTTGCAAGACAAGGTGGTGCCTCCAGAGCAGACCGAACGCATGGCCGAGGCGCTGCGCAGCAACGGCATCCCGGTGGAGGTGCGGCTGTTCGAGGAGGAAGGCCACGGCTTCCGCAGCCAAGCCACCCAGATCGAGGTGCTCGAGCAAACCGAGGCCTTTTTCAGGAGGGAATTGGGACTAACAGACGGTTACAAAGCAGACAACCCCGTTCAGCAGATGTGATGGGTAGAGCCAGCAACCAGCAGGAACCATCAACCTGTGCTCTACGGAACCCATCAAGAAGCGGTAAGCCTGAAAAGCTGACGGCTGTTTCGACAGCACCGATGCGGATCCTGCGTTATCGCGGCAACAGCTATGCCAGCCCTGAACCGATCAACGCGGCTCCCCGTCCCGGCGCACGCTCCTACCGCTGGGTGAAGTACGCCATCGACACCAACAAGGTTGTTCCCCTGCGTCAACGCGAGGCCGCATCAAGCAACGATCAACTGGCGGCATGAGCCAGCTCAGCTGTGCTCGCGCAGGAAAGCGACCGTGGAAGCGAGCTCTTCGCTGAAGCGGTCGATCTCTTCAAAGGTGCTGGTGAAGCTCAGGCTGGCCCGCGCTGAAGCCGTCACGTCATAAATACGGTGCAGGGGCTGACAGCAGTGGTGACCACTGCGAATGCAGATCCCGGACGCATCGATCAGAGCGGCAATGTCGTTGGCATGCACGCCATCCACAAGGAATGTGGCGAGGGCACCACGCTCGGGCTGCTGATCCGGCGTCGGCCCCAGGACCCTCACACCATCAATGACCTGCAACCGGGTGAACAGATGCCGGGTGAGCTGAGCCTCCCAGGCCTGAATCGCCTCCAGACCCACCGCCTGCAGGTAGCGAATCGCGGCACCCATGCCCACCGCCTCGCCAATGGCAGGGGTGCCCGCTTCGAACTTGTGGGGCAACACCGCCCAGGTGCTGTGGTCCAGATAAACGTCCTGAATCATCTCGCCGCCGCCAAGAAAGGGAGGCATCGCCTCCAGCAGCGACTCCCGCGCCCAGAGGAAACCCATGCCGGTGGGGCCACAGAGCTTGTGGGAGGAGCCGACCAGGAAGTCGGCATCCAGGGCCGCCACGTCAATCGGCTTGTGGGCGAGGCTCTGGCAGGCATCCACGAGCACGCAGGCGCCAACGGCATGGGCTGCGGGGATGACCTGATCCAGGGGATTGCAGCAACCGAGGGAATTGCTGATATGCACCAGACTCACCAACCGGGTGCGCTCATTGAGCTGGGCCCGGAGATCCTCCAGATCCAGCTCACCGGATTCGGTGATGCCCACATGGCGCAGCACGCAGCCGGTGCGCTGAGCCAACATCTGCCAGGGCACCAGGTTGCTGTGGTGCTCCATCACCGTGAGGAGGATTTCGTCCCCCTGCTTGAGGTTGGCGTCACCCCAGGTGCGCGCCACCAGATTGATGGCTTCGCTGGCATTACGGGTGAAGACAATCTCGCGGGAACTGGCCGCACCCACGAAGGCCGCCGTCGTGCTGCGGGCCGCCTCAAAGGCATCGGTGGCACGGGCACTGAGCTGGTGCGCACCGCGATGCACGTTGGCGTTGTCGCAGCTGTAGTACTGCTGCAGCGCTTCGAGCACCTGACGGGGCTTCTGGCTGGTGGCAGCGTGATCGAGGTAGATCAGCGGGCGGCCATCCGGAGCCAGCTGCTCGAGAATCGGGAAATCGGCACGATGTCGAGACGATAAATTCACGAAATCAGCACTGGATCGTGCTTCGGCGGCGATCGTCATCGGGCGAGGCTCTCCATCACGCGCTCTAGGGGGCGCCACGCCTGCGCGGCAGCAGGAAGCTGGGCGATCACCTCCTGGCAGGCCCCGCGCAGCAGCAGCGCCGTTGCATCCGCCGCAGCGATGCCCCGGCTCTGGAGATAGAACAGCTCATCGTCCTGAAGCTGCGACACGGTGGCGCCATGGGCGCAACGCACATCGTCCGCCACGATCTCCAGCTCGGGCTTGGTGTCCACCCGGGCCCGATCAGACAGCAGCAGGTTGCGGCTCAATTGGGCGGCGTTGGTGCGCTGAGCATCGCGGGGAACACTGATGGCGCCGTTAAAAATCGCGTGGGACTGGCCGCCGGCCAGGCATTTCTGCAACTGATCCAGCTCCCCCTCCGGCCCGTCGAAGCGCACCGCGGTGTGGGTGGCCAGCTGCTGCTCGGCGCCGGTGACGGCCAGACCTTTAAGCACGGTCTCTGCCTGGCCATCCACCTGCACCACCCGGGGCTCCACCCGTCCCAAATTCCAGCCCTGAACCACCGAAGTGAGGGCATAGGAGCTGCGCGGCTCCTGCTCCACAGCCAAATGGGCCATCAGCGATGACGCGCCATCCGCCGTCGCCAGCACGCCATGGCGCAGCTGGGCCTCCTGTCCCAGGTGCACTTCCAGCACATGGCTATGGGCCGACGCCCCCTCAGCCAGCAGCACCTGCATCAGCTCCAGCTCAGCCTTTTCCTCCAGCAGTAGCAACACCCGCGTGGCGTTCAACCCGACACCGGCCGCCAGCACCAGCTCCAACGGACCAACCCGTCCCCGCACCCTGAGGGCAAGGATCTGCTGGGCTTTGGCGTGGTTGAACTCCACGGGCCAGACCTGGGCACAACCGCAGCGATCGAGGGTGTGGCCGAGGGCCTGCTGCAGCTCTTCAGCATTCAGCGCCGTGATTCCTTCCGGAAGCACCTGGCCGGCCAAGGGATCATCAAAACCATTGAGCACCAGACGGGTCACCCCATCCAGACTGGTCGGCAGAGACGTGGACAGTGGCGTAGCACTGGCCGGCAATTCCGAGATCGCCGCAAGCCGTTTGAGGTCGGTGAGGCGCCAGGGCTCCTGGCGACGGTTGGGCAGACCAAGCTGTTCAAGCGCGGCTCGACCGCGCTCCTGCACTGGCGCCAGCACACTGCTCGCCATGGTCAAGCGGCTCCTTGAGCGGCCAGCTCCTGATCCACCCAGTCGTATCCGGTCTGCTCCAGCTCAAGGGCCAGCTCCCGTCCACCGGTGCGCAGGATCCGGCCTGCCGCCATCACATGCACATAGTCCGGGGTGATCTCGTCGAGAAGACGTTGGTAGTGGGTGATCAGAAGAGTGGCGTTGTCTTCCGTCGCCAGCTGGTTTACACCACCGGCCACGATGCGCAGGGCATCGATATCCAGGCCGGAATCGGTTTCATCCAGGATCGCCACCACGGGCTCCAGCAGCGCCATCTGGAGAATCTCGTTGCGCTTTTTCTCGCCCCCGGAGAAGCCTTCATTCACGCTGCGCTCAAGGAAGGCAGGGTCCATCTGCACCACCTTCAGCTTGTCGTGCACGTGATCCTCGAAGGCAAAGGTGTCGAGCTCCTCTTCCCCCTGTTTTTCCCGCCGGGCATTGGTGGACACCCGCAGGAATTCCAGGTTGCTGACACCAGGGATTTCAACGGGGTACTGAAATCCGAGAAACACCCCCAGACGGGCCCGCTCTTCAGGCTCCAGCTCAAAGAGATCCTGGCCGCGATAACGAACGCTGCCGCCCGTGACCCGGTAGGCCGGATGCCCGGCCAACACCTTGGAGAGCGTGCTCTTGCCACTGCCGTTGCGACCCATCACGGCATGGACTTCACCAGCCCGCACCTGCAGATTCACCCCCTTGAGGATGGGCTTGTCCTCGACGGAGGCATGCAGGTCTTGGATGTCGAGCAGCAGCTCAGCGTCAGGGCGAATCACGGAAAGCGTCGTTAAAAAACAGAGACAAGGTGGGGGAGGGGATCAGCCCACGGACCCCTCAAGCTTGAGGGCCAGCAATTTGTCGGCCTCAGCGGCAAACTCCATCGGCAGCTGATTGAAGACGTCGCGGCAGAAGCCGCTGACCATCATCGAGACGGCCTCTTCAAACCCGATGCCACGGCTCTGCAGGTAGAAGAGCTGGTCTTCGGAGATGCGACAGGTGCTGGCCTCGTGCTCGATGGCCGCCTGCGGCTGCTGCGAACGGATGTAGGGATAGGTGTTCGCAGCGGCTTGATCGCCGATCAGCATCGAATCGCACTGGCTGTAGTTGCGGGCGCCCTTGGCATTGGGCCCCATCTGCACGAGACCGCGATAGCTGTTGCTGGAGCGGCCTGCACTGATGCCCTTGCTCACAATCGTGGAGCGGGTGCGCGGTCCGACATGGACCATCTTCGTGCCAGTGTCGGCCTGCTGGCAGTTGTTGGTGAGAGCCACGGAATAGAACTCACCCACCGAATCAGCACCCTGCAGCACACAACTGGGGTACTTCCAGGTGATGGCTGAACCGGTCTCCACCTGGGTCCAGCTGATGCGGCTGCGATCACCGCGGCACTGACCCCGCTTGGTCACAAAGTTGTAGATCCCGCCGACGCCGTTTTCATCACCGGCGTACCAGTTCTGAACCGTGGAATATTTGATTGAAGCGTCGTCGAGGGCCACCAGCTCCACCACCGCCGCATGCAGCTGGTTGGTGTCGAACATCGGTGCCGTGCAGCCTTCGAGATAACTCACCGAGGCACCCTCTTCAGCCACGATCAAGGTGCGCTCGAACTGTCCGGTGTCGCCGGAATTGATCCGGAAGTAGGTGGAGAGCTCCATCGGGCACTCAACGCCCTTCGGAATGAAGACGAAGGATCCGTCGCTGAACACAGCTGAGTTCAGGGCAGCGAAATAGTTGTCGTTGCTGGAGACAACCGTGCCGAGGTAGCGCTCGATCAGCTCTGGATGCTCCTTGACCGCCTCACTGAAGGAGCAGAACACCACCCCGTGTTCGGCCAGCTTCTCCTTGTAGGTGGTGGCAATCGAAACGCTGTCGAAAACAGCGTCCACCGCCACGTTGCTGAGGCGCTTCTGCTCGCTCAGCGGGATGCCGAGCTTGTCGAAGGTTTCCAGCAGCTTCGGATCCACCTCATCGAGGCTGGCCTTCTTCTCCTGCTGCTTGGGAGCCGCGTAATAAACGATGTCTTGGTAATCGATCTCGGGATAACCCAGAGCTGCCCAGTCGGGCTCTTCGAGGGTGAGCCAGTGGCGAAACGCCTTGAGCCGGAACTGCAGCAGGAAATCCGGCTCTTCCTTCTTGGCCGAGATCAGGCGAACGACCTCTTCACTGAGACCCTTGGCGATCTTGTCGGTCTCGATCTCGGTGACGAAGCCGTACTTGTACGGCTGGCTGACGAGATCCCGTGTGGAGGTACTGGTCATTCAGCTCAGCCGGCGGTGGCGTTAATCGTTTCGGTGGTGATGGTCTGCGTCTTCTCAGGGCAAGCGAAGGGGTTGTCCTCGGTGAGGAAGAGCATGCAGTGGCATTCCTTGCGCTCGCGCATCGGTACGCAGGGGCAGTTCCAGAAGGCCTGCGAGACCTCGGCCTCTTTGTCCTCGTAGTGGCGGCAAGGACACAGCGCTCCCCCTAGATCGTCCTTGTGACGCGCTAGACCCTTCAAGACAACAGCGGTGACGCTGGGGTCGGCACAAAAATACGTGCCGGTGCGCTGGGCGTAGGTTTCAGCGAACTTGCGGATGACCTCCAGGCTTTCTGCTGTCGGCTCTTGAGGGGCGTCGGACATGGAAGTGGAGGGAGCGGCGAATTACGAAACCCCGCGGTTTCCTTACTGGAAGCCTAGGCCAACAGGCCTCCGGTCAGCGGGCTCCCCATTGTGACCCTCAACACGGCCAACATGACGCGGCAATTCGATGGCATCGTGTGGGGAGGTTTCGCCTCCTCATGAGCGCCTCGGCCCCCGCCAGCACCCGCGACGCCGTGCTCTCCCTGCTGCTGGAGCGCGGGGAGGAGGATGCTGGCACCCTTGCCGAAGCCGTGGGCATTTCCGTTCAGGCCATGCGGCGGCACCTGCGCTCCCTTGCCGACAGCGGCCTGGTCTGCGCCAGTAGCAATGCCAGCGGCCCGGGGCGTCCCACCAACCGCTGGTGCCTCACCGACGAAGGACGGGCCCAGTTCCCTGATGGCAGCGGCCGCTTCGCCCTTGGCCTGCTGGATTCGATGCGCAGCCATCTCCCCGAAGCGACCGTGCGCCAGCTGCTCAATCAGCAGGCGGAGTCGAAGGCCAGTCAGTACCGGCAAAGCCTTGGCGAAGCCTCTTTGGAAGCTCGCCTCGAACACCTGGCACGGCTGCGGCGCGACGAGGGCTATGTGACCGTCTGCAGCCGGGACGACGACGGCGTGAGCTGGCGGCTCGAGGAGGCCCACTGCTCCGTGCAGCGCATTGCTGAAGAATTTCCAGCGGTCTGCGACCAGGAATTGCTGCTGATTCGCCGCACCGTGCCGGACTGCCGGGTGGAACGGGTGCATTGGCGGCTCGAGGGCGGCCACGCTTGCGGCTTTCGCATCACGCCGTTGGCGCAGGGCTGATGGCCATCGACCGAGCCGCGATTGAACGCATCGACTCCACCCTGCTGCCCCAGCTCGATCGCCATCACCTGCGGGTGCTGAGCCACTGCCTGGACAGTTTTCAATCCATGGCCGCTCCAGGAAGCACTGGTGCAATCCCCGACGAAAACCAACGGCGCCGCTGGTGCCAGCAGCAACCCGTGGTCGCTGACGATCCAGCATTCCTAGACACCTTGCTGCTACAGCTCAATGCTGCCGCCGATCAACTGGATCAACTGGCGCTTGAACTGGGCAAGCCTCCATTGGCGCTGACCCTCGACGATCTCATCAGCGCCGCCGAAGCCCGCTGCCGTGGCTGACATGGCCGTCGGGGGTGACCTGGCTGCCGTGACTGACCTGGTCGGGCTGCCATCATCGACTCACTTCCTCAACGCCGGCGATGCTTGAGATCTCGGACGCCCTCAGCTTCTTTCGTCTGAGCTGTGGCCGCTGGACCTCACAGCGCAGCCAGCACCACCTTCTGCATCGCCGCGCCGAAGCCGGCGCCTCCTTCATCGTTGTGGAGGAACTTTTCAAGGGCGACGAACGCCTTGCGGAGATCGCCGAACGCAACAACGCCAGCATTGAGCAGATCGTGGGGGGCTGCTGGGTGCGCTGGAGCGGATCGATGGCCTGGGATCGGGCCGGTGAATCCCATGAAGACCAGACCATGTTCGGACTGATCCCCGAAGACGAAACGGGGCGACGGGGACTGCTGCTGCGGGATCGCGGTTACGCCGAGAAAGCGCCGGTGGCGGGTCAGTTCCGCATGGATGACGAAAACGGCCTGATCCTCACGACCGACTACGAAATGATGAGTTCACTGGAGCGCTTCTGGTTCGCCAGCGAGAACGTGCGCCTGCGCACCAGCACAGTTCAGGGGCTCTCCAACAACGCCTCCTTCTGCATCGAGACCCGGCAGCTTGACGATGTTGATCAGCCCAGCCCAGCCATAGCTACGAGTGGGGCCGCTCTCGCCCCCTTCGGCTGGTAAGCAGAAGTACTTAGAGAAAGTATTACGGCATGTAATCGCTGCAACAGCAGCTGAAGGGGGCAAGACCCAGCACTTCTACGATCGCCAGCAGTGGATGCTGTAGCTCGCGTGGCCATTCCTCTTCTGGAGTACGCACCGATCACCCAGAACTCCTTGAGAGCGGGTGTTCCGAACCTCCGTGTCGGCTCCGACGAGGGATCACGGGCTTACTCCCTGGAAATTGCAGACGACCGGGACAACCTCGACACCGTTGTGGAAGCCGCCTACCGGCAGATCTTCTTCCACGCCTTCAAAACAGACCGGGACGTCAACCTTGAGTCCCAGCTGAAGGATGGCCAGATCACGGTTCGCGACTTCATTCGTGGCCTGGTGCTCTCTGACACCTTCAAGCGCACCTTCTACGGCTTCAACAGCAACTACAAGGTTGTTCGCCACCTCTGCGAACGGATCCTTGGCCGCAAGGTGAACGGCAAGGGAGAAGAGCTCTCCTGGTCGATCGTGATTGCGACCAAAGGCCTGGAAGGCCTTGTCGATGTGTTGCTCGACAGCTCCGAGTACCTCGACGCCTTTGGCTACGACACGGTTCCTTACCAACGCAACCGCGTGCTTCCCGGCCGGGAGCTGGGCGATACGCCGTTCAACATCACAACCCCCCGCTACGACGAGTACTACCGGGGAATCCTGGGCTTCCCCCAGATCGTCTTCACCGGCGGCCCCGCCAAGAAAGTTCCTGCCCGCGCCAAAATCCGCAAGGGTGGCTCACCTCAGGACTACTTGGCCTGGGTGGCAGAAATGGGCGGCCCCCGTGGAGTCGCCCCCAGCGGTGGCGCCGACATGGACTACATGTCGAAGGTTCCCTATCGCAGCATCGGCCGCTGATCCCGGCCTCGACCATGTTCAAAAAAGCGGGGCTTCGGCTCCGCTTTTTTTGTGTCTCTGACTGTGATCCCCGGGATCGACGTTCACCCAGCGGTCAGCATCCACTGACCCTTGACCGCTTCACGCTTCGAAAAGGAATTTTTCAGATCACAATGATCCCAAACGAAACCTGGAGTTTTTGGACGTGTCCCAAACCCTTTCATCCCTGGCACGTCTCACCCTTCGTCAACTGCGTCAGATCGCCAGCGACCTGGGGGTGCCGCTCTACAGCCGCAAAAGCAAGGAGACCCTGGTCGACGAGGTTGCCCAGCGTCAGCAAAAGCGTGGTGGAGATCTGAAGGCCATCGAGGCGGAACTCAACGCGCCGGCCATGGGCAGCAGCGACAGCCGCGTGGTGTTCCTGCCTCGCGACCCCCAGTGGGCCTACGTGTTCTGGGAAATTTCCGACGCCGATCGCAAGGTGGCCCAGAAGGACGGCGCCAGCCGACTTTGCCTGCGCCTGGCTGACTTGACGGGCATGCAGGACGGCAATGCCCATCCCCACACCCTCCAGGAAGTCCCCGTCGACAGTCACAGCACCGAGTGGTATCTACCCGTACCCCTCTGTGACAGGGATTACCGGGTTGAGTTGGGCTATCGCATCGGCGCCAGCTGGATGTCTCTGGCCTTCTCTTCCGTGGCACGCGTGCCTGCTCTTCACCCAAGCGAGCAGATCCTTGATCAGTTCGTCCCCTTCAGCCTCGATGCTGCACCGGCCGAATCCGCTCCAGCTCCCATCACTCCGATCGAGTCAAGCAACAGTGGCCTGCACGAGCGGCTCTACCAAAGCGCCACGGTTCAGTTCCGCCGCCGTCGGGTTGGCTCGGAAGAATTCCAGGAGGGCTTTGACGTTTCCGGCGACAGCAGTGGCTTGAACGACTCTGGGGCTGGCCTCTGGGCCAGCGGCCGTAACGAGTCTGGCCTTGGGGGCGTGGCTCCCCGCCAACGCTCCTTCTGGCTGGTGGCTGACGCCGAACTGATCGTCTACGGGGCCACCGATCCTTCCGCTCGCCTCACTATCGGTGGCGAAGAAGTGCCTCTCTCCACCGACGGTACTTTCCGGATTCAGGTGCCCTTCCGCGATGGCGAGCAGATGTACGCGATCGAAGCCACGGCTTCCGATGGAGAACAGAAGCGCAACATCACGCTCAATTTCAAGCGTGAGACCCCTGAAGACAACAGCAACCCTGCCAGCGAAGCCCGCGCCGAGTGGTTCTGAACCCTTCCGATTCCGAAGCACCAGCATCCCTGCGCTGGTTCGTGGCCATCACCCCCCTCGCGGGGGCGATGGTCTTTCCATTGGTGGTGCCTTTGGTGATGGCCCGGGTGGGCATCGGAGCCGGCGTGGGCGTCGCCCTCGTTTTGAGTGGGCTTTGGTTTATCGCGATGCTGAAGACTTCAGAGATGCCCCACTAAACATCAGGGAACTCTGATTACGCCAAGTTAGTTCTTCATCTGAACATGGAGCGGCTCTGGGACAGCACTGGGCTGGGGGTCCCAGCAAATGTCCAATGAAATTCGATCGTCAAAAAGTCCGTACGAGTCGGAGTATCTAATAACTGAAAAACCAGATCAAATGAAAGATAATGAGCTCCATGAACTTCCCTGCCCTGATTCGCATCTTCATGGTGTTATCAATGACAGCCCCGTCTATGGCTGCTGAGCCCTATTTGGCTTGGCCCAGCAAAGAGCAATTGCGAGGCATCGAACATGCCGCCTACGCATGTTCCCGAGCCAACTCAACAGAGGCCTGCAAGCGAGTAAGGCAACTCGCTGATCCTTTGATGGATCACTCCAGGTTGCCCGAGCGCTGCAAAGACGTGTTGTGGATGTTGATGGACGAAGCCAAGGTCGCCAACAACAACGACTTCAGGCGCAAAGACACCATTACGAACACAGCCCGTCGTATCCCAAGGTTCTGCGCAAAGCCGGTGACCAAAAACGAGAAACTCAAATCGCGTCAGGCTTGAGAGTGATCCAAAACGTGTGGCAGTCAATGCCTCCCAAAAAGGCACCGCCAAGCGAATGGCTCGCTTCAAGCTCTGCGTTGCATAGTCCTCAGGTTTGGTGCGGGCCACAGGGGTAACGACAAACGACATCAACTGGTCGCGACCGACGCATTACAAATGGATTTCCATGTTTAGGTTCCGCATATAGCCCACATCCGTTGTGATGACCATCTCGGCCCCTGCGGAACCGACCCAACGCCAGGTGCGCCTGGCCACCCCTTTCACCGACCAAAAGCCAGGGACCTCCGGCCTGCGCAAGAGCAGTCGCCAGTTTGAGGAGCCCCACTACCTCGAAAGTTTCATCGAAGCGTCGCTTCGCACGCTGCCAGGTGTACAGGGCGGCACCCTTGTGGTGGGGGGCGACGGCCGTTACGGCAACCGCCGTGCCATCGACGTGATCCTGCGGATGGGCACCGCCCACGGCCTCAGCAAGGTGATTGTCCCCACCGGCGGGATCCTCTCGACGCCTGCCGCCTCCAATCTGATCCGGCAACGTCAGGCCATTGGGGGCATCATCCTTTCCGCCAGCCACAACCCGGGTGGTGAGAACGGTGACTTCGGTGTCAAGGTCAACGGTGCCAACGGTGGCCCCACCCCCGCCTCCTTCACAGATGCGGTATTCGAGTGCACCAAGACCCTGGAGCAATACACGATTGTTGAGGCTCCAGAAATCCCACTAGATGCCACTGGTCTTCACAGCATCGGCGCGATGCAGGTTGAGGTTATCGACGGCGTCGATGATTTCGTTGCCCTGATGCAGGAGCTGTTCAACTTCGATCAGATCCGCGATCTGATTCGCAGCGACTTCCCCCTGGCCTTTGACGCAATGCATGCCGTCACCGGACCCTACGCCACTCGCTTGTTCGAGGGGCTGCTGGGTGCACCGGCGGGAAGCGTGCGGAACGGCACACCCCTGGAAGACTTCGGCAATGGTCACCCCGACCCCAACCTCACCTACGCCCACGATCTGGCTGAACTGCTGCTCGAGGGAGATGAGTATCGCTTCGGCGCTGCCTGCGACGGCGATGGCGATCGCAACATGATCCTGGGCCAGCGCTGCTTTGTGAATCCCAGCGACAGCCTCGCCGTGCTCACTGCTAACGCCACGCTGGCTCCGGCCTACGCCGAAGGCCTGGCCGGGGTGGCGCGTTCAATGCCCACCAGCGCTGCAGTGGATGTGGTGGCCAAGGAGCTGGGGATTGACTGCTTCGAAACCCCCACAGGCTGGAAGTTCTTCGGCAACCTGCTGGACGCAGGCAAGATCACCCTCTGCGGTGAAGAGAGCTTCGGCACCGGTAGCAACCACGTGCGCGAAAAAGATGGCCTCTGGGCCGTGCTGTTCTGGCTGCAGATCCTGGCCGTGCGCCGCTGCAGCGTCGCCGAGATCATGGCCGAACACTGGAAGCGCTTTGGACGCCATTACTACTCGCGTCACGACTATGAGGCCGTCGCCAGCGACGCCGCCCATGGCCTCTACGACCGCCTCGAATCCATGCTGCCCAGCCTGGTGGGCCAGGCCTTTGCCGGAAGCACCATCAGCACCGCAGACAACTTCAGCTACACCGACCCCGTCGATGGTTCCGTGACGTCAGGCCAGGGTCTGCGGATCCTGTTGGACGACGGCAGCCGCGTTGTGATTCGCCTCTCCGGCACCGGCACAAAGGGAGCAACGATTCGCGTCTACCTGGAGAGCTATGTGCCCAGCAGCGGCGACCTCGACCAGGATCCCCAGGTCGCCCTGGCCGAGATGATCAGCGCTATCAATGACCTGGCGGAGATCAAGCAACGCACGGGCATGGATCAACCCACCGTGATCACCTGATCCGGGTCCGTCACTCCTGACATGCCAAAGCCACCCCTCTGGGTGGCTTATTGATTGCTGTGGATAAACACCCAGCGACCACGACCGTGATCGAAAGACTGCAAACCGTGCTGAGAACCGGTTTGGTGATGAAGTTATTGGAAGCAGACATCGATCAACCTCAGTTCGCCTTGGCGGGTTGCACCTGCACAGGCATCCCGTGTCTGAGGTTCAGCAGGTTGGTGGTGGCCACCTTCTGATTCAGTTTCAGGCCCTTAGTGATTGGGTACAGGTTGTTCTCCAGTTCGCCCACCATGACCGGCGTCTGTAAGGCGAACTGCGCGTTCGCGGGAAGCTTGCCGGCCTTAATTCCCAGCTCCAGCCTCTTTAAATCCGCCTTGCCAGGGTTCGCCCTTAGCTCATCGAAACTTCCGAGGCGGAAGACAAAGCTCTGACCCGAGGTCTGGGTGACAGCGGCAAAGGGAACGGCCAGTTCTTCCTCGGCCTTGATCTGCACTCGCGTATGCAGTCGCAAACCATCCCGAAGTTTTCTGTCGGTATTTGGGAAAACTGCCGTAACGAGCAGCCCTTGAGTGTTGGGGTTGATGCGTGGATCAATTGATTCCACTGCGCCTGTGGCAATTATTTCTTCACTGCCAGGGGCCATCAGCAAAACAGGCTGGCCCTCCTGCAGCCGGGCCGAGAAGATCGCCGGCACTTCCACCCTTGCTTCCAGTTCATTGTTCTGGACCAGGCTGGTGAAGACCTGGCCCTGCTGGATCACATCACCCACTTTCACCTTCACGTCAGCGACCGTGCCGGCGGAGGGTGAAGTGAGATTGCTGTAACTGAGCTTGGCCTTCGCTTCGATGTACTGAGTCCGGTAGCGATCCAACTCCTTCTGCGACGTTGCTCCCACTTCAGCCAGGTAGGCATAACGCTCGTAATTGGCTTTAGCAGTGTCGGCGTTGGCCTTTTCCTTGTCTTGATCAAGCACCAGCAGAAGCTGACCGGCATCCACCTCATCACCTTGGCGAATCTTCAGCTGCTCAATTCGTCCACCCGATTGAGCAGCCAACTCCACAAGGTTGCTTGCCTCGAGCGTGCTGACGGTATCAATTCCCTCGGTGAATTCCACCAGCCGAGCAGCAGCAGCCTGAACCTTCGGCGGCGGCGGCAGCTTTGGTGCTTCGCTCCTGCAGGAACTAACCGTGATCAGAGCCGCGACGGTAAGCAGGAGGCGCTGCAGATGAGGCACGACAAAAAGGCTTTGAAATGGATTATGAGGTGGTCATAAGGTAAGAAACGGGCCGGCAAGATTTGCAAGCCTGGAAACAGGCAGACTCAAAAAGCGTCCGATTTGGACCAGCTCAAGCACTGATTGAGAACTTCAGGGACACTGGGGTATCGCCGATGGTGTGTTGGCTCAGGACCTCTTCGCTTTTCACGGTGAGCAACAACGACGGCGGCTGGCCCCCCTGGCCGACCGCATGCGGCCGCGCACACTGGAGGAATTTGAAGGTCAGAGCGGAATCCTGGCCGACGGACGGCTCCTACGCCGTGCCATCAAGGCCGATCGGGTCGGCAACCTGATCCTGCATGGCCCGCCCGGGGTCGGCAAAACCACCCTGGCGCGGATCATTGCCAACCACACCCGCGCCCACTTCAGCAGCCTCAACGCCGTGCTGGCCGGCGTCAAAGACCTACGGATCGAGGTGGATGCTGCACGCCAACGCCTTGAACGGCATGGCCTGCGCACGATCCTGTTCATCGACGAAGTGCACCGCTTTAACAGTGCCCAGCAGGATGCGCTGCTGCCATGGGTGGAGAACGGCACCGTCACTCTGATAGGTGCCACCACAGAAAACCCCTATTTCGAAGTCAACAAAGCGCTGGTCAGCCGCTCTCGGCTGTTTCGTTTACTGCCACTAGAGCCGGATGATTTGCAGCGGCTGCTGCAACGGGCTCTGGCGGACGCTGAGCGGGGCTATGGCGACCACGCCATCGTCATCAACAGCGATGCCGCCAAACATCTCGTTGATGTGGCGGGAGGAGACGCCCGCAGCCTGCTCAATGCCCTTGAACTGGCGGTGGAGAGTTCCGAACCCGATGGCGACGGAGTGATTCAGATCAACCTGGCCATCGCCGAGGAATCGATTCAGCAGCGGGCTGTGCTCTACGACAAACACGGCGATGCCCACTACGACACGATCAGCGCTTTCATCAAATCGCTGCGGGGCTCCGATGCCGATGCGGCGCTGTTCTGGCTTGCACGCATGGTGGAAGCCGGTGAAAACCCCCGCTTCATTTTTCGGCGGATGCTGATTGCAGCGGGGGAAGACATCGGCCTGGCCGATCCGCAGGCCATCGTTGTGGTGGAGGCCTGTGCCGCAGCCTTCGAACGGGTGGGGCTGCCCGAAGGCCTGTATCCCTTGGCCCAGGCAGCGTTGTACTTAGCAGGCACCGAAAAGAGCAACAGCCTTCTGGGCTTCTTTGATGCCCTCAAAACCGTGCGCGATGCGCAAAAACAGGACGTGCCCGGGCATTTGCGCGATGCCAACCGGGATGGAGCCGCCTTCGGCGATGGCGTGGGCTACCGCTACCCCCATGCCTACGCAGAACACTGGGTGGAGCAGCAATACCTCCCCATACCCCTGCAAGGCGAGGTGTTCTGGCAGCCCGGCCAACTCGGTTGGGAGGGGGAACGACGCGAGCGGATGGCGGAACGCCGGGCAGCCCAACTCGCCGCGGCCGCGGAACTGGCGGCCGACCAGCCTTTGCTGTTGAGCAGCGGGCCCCAACGTCCGGGCGTGGAACGCTGGGTGCAGCGCCAACTAGGGCAGGAGGGGGAGCGACTGCAGCGCCTGCGCGAGCGGCTCTGGCGGGAGATCCCCTGGACCCGTCGAGATCGGGTACTGCTGCTGGGGATGCGCTCGCTGATATGGGCCCTCGATCCATTGAGGGCCACCCCGGAAGGAGGCGTGACCGTGCTTTGCGAGAACGAAGCCGACCGCAGCCGGCTGGAAGCGCAGATGGATCTGCTCGAGCCGGAGCATCGACCAGAGCTGTTAACCGGCAACCTCGATGCTCTGCCCGAAAGCCAAGCCTTCGATTGGATCGGAGGACGACTCGCCGCAGCCGATCTTCAAAGGCAGAACTGGACGGAGCTGCTGGAGACAATCAACCAACATGCCGAGCCCACTACGGGGTTACGGCTGCTGATCAGCCGCGCCGAACTGGGGCCTGCCGGTGCATTGCTGCAAGACGGCGATCCAACAGAGCTCTTCAGCGATCTTGTGGCTCAAGAACAGCAATGGCTTGAGCGGCAGCAGCGTCCGGACGAGTTATTTACAAACGCCGGCTGGCAGCTCCGTTGTGAAGAGTGGCTGGAAAATCTCACGCTTCCAGGGGGCAACGAACTGGCTGAGCGATGGCTTGCCGAAGGGTCGCCCTACCGGCAGGCCATGGGGGAGATCAGCAAGGAGGTGATGACGCAGCTGCGCCAATCGTTGAACGACTTGGGCGAGGTCGGCCTGCGACTGCCGATGCGCCATCTATTGATCCAAGGCGAGCGCGGCACGCCATCAAAAAAAACCGCCGAAGCCTGGGCTGAAACAAAGAGATCAGAGCTCTGAATTGGCTTTGATGCAAGCAGGCAGGAAGACGTACCAGGACAGCAGAGAAGTGGACTGAGCTCCGCTCACCTTGTCAGGAGCACAAACCCTCTGCCTGCCGTCATTCGGTCCTTTATCGGATATACGGAAGGCGACGGGCAGCTGTTTCATGATGCCAATTGAGCTAATAAGCCCATCCTTGGCATCCGCGATGATGGCGGCCCGTAGAGCCGTTGCCGCCGTCGCCTTTTGGCGCCAATAAGGGACATAAGACCTTGTTTGATCATCCAGGAAGGCTTTACCAGAGTCGGAATAAAGGAACCGGGATACACCGGCGAGGTCAACTGCATAGGTCTTGTTCAAACCAAAACGGAGCTCTTCAGCAGTCCAGCCAGACATCCGAATGGCGTCCTCAAGAGCACGGTCTGTGACCTCGCCGTCAACAAGAAAGGATTCGAGCTCGCTGTAAGTGGTTGTGCTAACTGAGCCACCCGTGTTCCAGCGCACCGGTTGCTGAATACCTGCTTTTGAAAACGGTCCAGGAATGACCGCGAGGTACGTACAAAAAACAAGAGATGCCAGGGAACCTGCGATTTGCTCAACCCGGATCCGCGACGCCATGGCCCAACAGCTGCAGGTTGATTGCAACGTAGGCAGCACGGACAGTCTTGTCCTGAGGGCCGTACGCTGCCGCCACTGACCAAGCCCTTTCCGTGAGTCTGCAAATCGGCGACGCCGCCCCCGACTTCACCCTTCCCGATCAAAACGGTGATCCCATCAGCCTCGCTTCACTGCGCGGAAAGAAGGTTATTCTGTACTTCTATCCCAAGGACGACACCCCGGGCTGCACCAAAGAAGCCTGTAACTTCCGCGATCGCTGGGAGCAACTGAAAGCCAACAACATCACCGTTTTGGGTGTCAGCAAGGACGGAGCCACCTCCCACAACAAATTCATTAACAAGCACGAACTTCCCTTCACCCTGCTCACCGATGAGGAGCCCTGTGCCGTGGCCAGCCTCTATGAGAGCTATGGGCTGAAGAAGTTCATGGGGCGCGAATACATGGGCATGATGCGCCACACCTTCCTGATCGATGAAGAAGGAAAACTCGAGCGGATTTATCTCAAGGTAAAAGCGGCCACCATGGCCGACACCCTGATCAGCGATCTCGGGCTGAGCTGAGCCCAGCCCCCAGGCTCAGCAGTGCTTGTAACTGAAGATCACCCTCCAGCTGCAATAGCTCCGTTGCACCGGACCAATGACGCTTCAACAGGGCAGCGTCCCCACCGCAGATCCACAGCAAGCCTTGGGAATGCTGCTGAGCCGCCGCAATGGAGGCCAACATCGCCTCCAGAACACCGCGCTGCATGGCGGCCACGGTTTGCCGTGGGAAGAGCTCTTGCAGAGCGTCGTTGTCGAGATCCTCAGGGGTTGATGGCAAGCCGAGGGTTCCATCGGCCATGGCCTGGAGCTGGAGCCGATAGCCAGGGATCAGCTGTCCGCCTCCAAAACAGCCGTCTGCCGTCACCCGGGTGAGGCTCAACACGGTGCCGGCATCCACCAGAAGCAACCCCCTGGAACAGTCGAGCTGTTGCTCCTGACTGCAACGCCAGGCCATCCAAGCCCCGAGAGCGCGATCCACCCCCAACCAAGGAGGAGCCTGAGGCAAGGGCACATCCTCAAGGCGAATGCGCAGATCCTGGTGGGCCATGAGCGGCTCCGGCACCGGCCCCACCGCCGCCCAGACCGGAGGGTTGGTCCCGATGCGACCAGGGTCAGGAGGACCATGCTCAATGCGGACAGTGTTGCCTTGGCGCTGGGCCCAATGCCAACGGCTGTTACCAATCAGCAGGGCGCGGCCGACGTCCTGTACAGACCCTGTCACTCAGATGCCTTCACCCATCAGCCCTTCATTCACCTCCTGTGGCAGATGAATTCCACACTCCTGCTTCAATCCACCGAAGCGGGTGTCGCGGCCACTCAGATCGCCAACATCAGGACCACTGGAATGCCAGTCGCCGACCGTGGAATAACCCTGTTCAAACAATGGATGCTGGGGAAGGTCGTTGTCCTGCATGTAGTAGTACACATCGCGCTTGGTCCACTCGAGCAGGGGGCGCAATGACCAACGCTCCCGAATCGGATCCAAAGCGGTCATTGCGCGGCGGTGATCGGTCTGGCCACGCCGCACGCCGCTGGCCCAGCAGCGTGTGTTCAGGTCGTTGAGGGATCGCTCCAGGGGTTCAACCTTGCGGATCCGGTGATAGGTCTCCAGGTCTTCCACACGACCGGACTCCCAAAGCCGCCCGTGCAGGGCCTCCATCCGAGCCGGGGACATCTCGCTCTGACTCACCACCAGACGAATCCTGAGCTGCTGGGTGAGTTGATCGGCATAGGTGTAGGTCTCTGGAGGCAGATAACCGGTATCGATCCAGATCACCGGCACAGCATCACCGCCGGGGAGGGTCCTCAGCATGTGCAGGAGAACAGCCGATTGGATCCCGAAACTCGTGGTGAGAGCAAAATTCTCACCGAACTGTTCCAACCCCCAGGCCAGACGCTGCTGCGGCTCCATCGACTCCAGCAGCTTGCGTCCTTCGAGCAACTCGTTTTGCACCGCCATGGGCACCATGACCTCAGGAGCCTCCGTCATCACGCCATCTTCCCTTGTCGCGGGACCGGGTGTGGTTCCTATCGTTTGAGAACCGGCAGATCCCTTCATGCGTTCACCCTCGTCCCCATCGGATGCCGTGGTGATCGTTGGCGGTGGATTCGGAGGCCTGTTCACAGCACTTGCTCTTCAGCGACGGCAGCCCAACTGCCCCATTGTTCTGGTCGAACCGCGGGATCGCTTCCTCTTTCAACCGCTGCTGTACGAACTGCTCAGCGATGAACTTCAAAGCTGGGAGGTGGCCCCCCGCTACGACCAACTGCTGAACAACGGCATCTGCTGGATCAAAGACAGCGTTGTTGGCATCGATCAAACCAGCCAAAGCATCGAACTGGCCTCCGGAGACCGCTTGGGATGGTCACAACTGGTGCTGGCGACGGGCTCGAAAGCCAATGATTTCGGCATTCCAGGCGTCAAGGAACACAGCTCCGGCTTCCGTGACCTCAGCGATGTGAGCCGCCTCAAGCAATGGCTCAACACCCTGCACCAGCAACGGGATGGAGAGGCCGGGCTGATCATTGTTGGCGCGGGACCCACCGGCGTGGAACTGGCCTGCAAGCTGGCGGATCTGATCGACGGTGCTGCCAGCGTTCGCCTGGTGGAGATGGGCGATGAAATCCTTCCCGGCAGCACAGCATTCAATCGCGAGCGGGCCCAGGCAGCACTGGAACGCAAAGGGGTGGTGGTCCAGCTCAACACCAGCGTGAGTGAAGTGAAATCCAACACTGCTGTTCTTGCCAACGGTGCTGTTCTGCCTCACTCAGGCCTGATCTGGACCGCAGGAAGCAGTCCCACCATCCCCTCCATCTCACCCACACCCGTGCTGGAACGGGGGCGCCTGGCCGTTGACGATGACCTGCGCCTGGTGGGCTGCACCAACACGTTCGCCCTCGGGGATCTCTCAGCCCGGCCTGGCAGCCCATGGCCCGCCAGCGCCCAGGTGGCGATGCAACAGGGCGATGCCACGGCCGCAGCCATCGCGCAGCTGCGGATGGAGGAGGAGCCACAACCCTTCCAGTTCGAGGACCGAGGCGAAATGCTCAGCCTCGGTGTCGGTGAGGCCACCCTCACCGGCATGGGGCTCACCTTGGCCGGCCCCTTGGCCTTCCAGTTGCGACGGGCCACCTATCTCACGCGTCTGCCAGGGATCTCTCTGGGTCTGCGCTCTGCAGGTGCCTGGTTTTTGAACCGGTGAAGCAATCTCACCTCGGCGGGCGTTGCCGTGGTCTGCGCCCGAGCCAGCAACGGCAGCTGGAGCGGTTGAGTCATCGCCGTCATCCCGAAGACTGCGGCGCCGATCTCCTGAGCCTCGAACGCTTGGCCGAGCTGGTGCTGGATCTGGAGATGGCATTGCACCTGGTGCTGGATGGCCGTGGCCTCTGTCGCCTGCTCTGGCTGGGGCCTCTCACCGGCAGCGATTCGCTGCAGCAGCATCTGCCGGGGACGCCGCGGCGGAGCAGCGGGGGTTGGCGACTGATCAGCTGCCCTTTCGCCCGCAAAGGGCTGAATTCAGATCCCCGCGACGCCGTGGTCGCCCTTGATATCGCTCCTCGGCACTGGCTGCGCTTTGCACCCTGCCCAGGGGCCGATGGAGCTCGCCCGGCCGAACTCTTGATTCCAGACCCGTCTCAAGCCGATGGCTGGAGACTGTTTGAACAGGGCGACTTGAGGGATCTTTGCGTCCTCACACCGGACGAACCCCATCCCGAAAGCAATAGTGCCGCAACCGGAGACGAGCGGGTGCTTCTGCTCACGCTCACCAGTGGCGATGAACAGCGCGACCAGCGGGATCTGGCTGAGCTGGAAGGCCTGGTGCGCAGTGCCGGTGCCGAGCCAGTGGCCCGGACCAGCCAGCGCCGGGGCCAAACCAATCCCCAGACGCTCTGGGGTTCCGGAAAACTTCAGGAAGCCGCCCTCGAGATCCGCCGCTGCCAGGCCTCCCTTGTCATCACCGACAGGGAGCTCACCCCCGTGCAGGCCCGCAATCTGGAACGGCTGCTCAGCTGCCCGGTCTCCGACCGCAGTGAGCTGATCCTCGACATCTTTGCCCAGCGGGCCGGCAGTGCTGCAGGGAGACTTCAGGTGGAACTGGCTCAGCTGCGCTACCGGCTGCCGCGCCTGCTGGGACGGGGCAGCAGCCTGTCGCGGCAGGGCGGCGGCATCGGCACGCGCGGCCCTGGAGAAACACAGCTGGAAAAGGACCGTCGAGCCATCAGCCGACGCATCGAACGACTGCTTCGAGATCAACGCCAACTTCAATCCCACCGCAGCCGCTTGCGGGATCAGCGGCGTGGTCTGCCGCGGGTGGCTCTTGTGGGCTACACCAACGCGGGCAAATCCAGCCTGCTCAATGCCTTGTGCGGCAAACGAGCCAGTGATCGCGTTCTGGCGGAAAACAAATTGTTCGCGACCCTTGACCCCACCACCCGCAAACTCGACCTTCCCTGCCCTGGGGCACGCCCCGAACGGTTACTGCTCACCGACACGGTGGGCTTCATCCGCAATCTCCCCGCCCCACTAGTAGAGGCCTTCCGCGCCACGCTGGAGGAGGCGCTGGATGCCGATGTGCTCCTGCTGGTGGTCGACCTTGCTGACCCCGACTGGCAAGGCCACCTGGACACGGTGCATCGGCTGCTCGACGACCTTGGCAGCACCGCCCTGCGACGGGTGATCGCCAATCAGATCGACCGCTGTAAAGCAACTGAGATCGAGATGATTCATCAGCGGGAACCCGACGCCCTGTTCCTGTCGGCGGTGCGGGGCGATGGGCTGCAGGGCCTGAAACAGTGGCTGCGGGAGCAATTTTTTGATCCCGGGGCAGAATCGCCACAATTGATGACTGGCGACTCGCCGCCATGGCTGAGCTGAGCAGCGCTCTTCAAAACCCTCAGGCCTTGATCACCCTGGGCGTGTTGGCTCTGGCAGTGGTGCTGTTTATCACCGGGTTGATTGCACCGGAGCTCACCGGCTTGCTGAGTTTGAGCCTGCTGATCGCTACCGGGGTGCTCAATCCCCAGGAGGCTCTGGCGGGGTTCGGTAGTCCTGCACTGATCACCCTGTTAGGCCTGTTCCCGGTCTCCGCGGCACTGTTCAAGAGCGGTGCCCTGGATCGACTCAGAGATCTGATCGCCTCGGAGCGGATCCGGTCTTCGCGGCGTCTGATCGCACTAATGGCCTTCGTGATCGCCCCGGTGTCAGGGATTGTTCCCAACACCCCCGTGGTGGCCTCGCTTCTGCCCGTGGTGGAGGGCTGGTGCCAACGGCGCGGCATCTCGCCATCTCGGGTGCTCTTGCCCTTGTCGTTTTCAACGGTTCTGGGAGGCACCCTGACGCTACTGGGCAGCTCGGTGAACCTGTTGGTGAGCGACATCAGCGAGCAACTGGGCTACGGCTCCCTAGATCTGTTCAGCTTCACGCTGATCAGCCTGCCGGTCTGGCTGGCCGGGGCCACCTACCTGGTGATGGCTCCGAGAGTGCTGTTACCGGACCGCGGTGCCACGACGGATGACCTGGGAAACACCAGCAAAACGAGCAGCTACTGCACAGAAGTGCGCATCCCCCCCGACTCGGAGCTGGTGGGGCACTCACTGCTGAACAGTCGGCTGCAGCGCCGTTTCGACGTGGACGTTCTGGAGCTGCAACGCGGTGGAGAGCGGCTGCTGCCCCCCCTGGCGGACCGTCGTCTTGAAGCCGGCGATCGTCTGCTGCTGCGGGTCACCCGCCCCGATCTACTGCGTCTCCAGCAGGATCACACGGTTCAGCTCACAACTCAGGGGCAGAACGCCGGGTTCAGCATCTACACCGAAGAATCAAGCGGTCAGAAGACCGTGGAAGTGTTGCTGCCGGCTGGTTCCACCCTGGCCGGCGCCAGCCTGCGGGAATTGCGATTCCGGCAACGCCACAACGCCACAGTGCTCGCGCTTCGCCGCGGCCAGGAGACTGTTCAGGAACGCCTCGGCCAGGTGATCCTGCGGGAGGGCGATGTGTTGCTGTTGCAGGCACCGATCGACTCCATCCGCGGCCTGCAGGCCAGCAACGACCTCTTGGTGCTGGATCGACTGGAGGATGACCTTCCCACCGTGCGGCGCAAGCCCGTGGCCGTCAGCATTGCTCTGGCGATGCTGCTGCTGCCGACGCTCACCCCCATTCCCCTGGTGGCGGCTGCGCTGTTGGCCATGGTGAGCGTGGTCGCCACCGGTTGCCTTCGCCTTGGTGAACTGCAGCGCTCGATCCGGCTGGACGTGATCCTGTTGCTGGGATCCCTCACCAGTTTCAGCGTGGCCATGCAGAGCACGGGCCTCGCCGATGCCCTCGCCCTAGTGCTCCAGCAGGGGCTGGCGGGCTGGCCGAGCTATACCGCTTTGATGGTTGTCTTCATCGGCACCACGCTGCTCACCCAGGTGATGAGCAATGCCGCCTCGGTGGCCCTGCTGGCGCCTGTCGCGGTGCAACTGGCCCCATCACTTCAGCTGTCTCCCACCGCCTTGCTGATCACAGTGCTGTTCGGTGCGAGTCAGTCGTTTCTCACGCCCGTCGGGTACCAGACCAATTTGATGGTGTTCGGTCCAGGCCGTTATCGCTTTCTCGACGTCACCCGCTACGGAATTGGCCTGACGCTGATCATGACCATCATCGTGCCGGCCTTGATTCTCTGGCATTACGGCGGATCCTGAACAACACTGGTCAGATCTCGCCCGCTCCTGTGCCGATCGGAAGAGCCATCGAACGCACCCAGGGCTGGCATCGTCGGCTCACGGTTCCCCAGTTCACCGTGGTGACTGGATTGCTGGTGGTGCTGATCGGCACGTTGCTGTTGGCCACTCCGCTGTGCTCCTCTAGCCGCGTGGGGCTTTGGGAAGCTCTGTTCACGGCCACATCAGCCATCACCGTGACGGGCCTGTCGATCATCGACATCGGCAGCGATCTCACGACCTTCGGCCAGGCGGTGCTGGCCCTGATGATCCTGGCGGGGGGCCTTGGCTTGATGGCCATCACCACATTTCTCCAGGGCTTTGTGGTGCAGGGGACAGCCCTGCGTCGCCGGTTGGATCGGGGGCAAGCCCTGGATGAATTTGGCGTTGGGGGCGTTGGGCGCACGTTTCGTGGCATTGCCCTGACGGCGACGCTGGTGATCCTGGTGGGAGCTGTGATCCTGTATCACTTCGGCTTCGATGACATCCCCAACCAGGGCGAACGCCTCTGGGCTGCGGTGTTCCACAGCATCTCGGCCTACAACAATGCGGGATTCGGACTCTGGAGCGACAGCCTCGAGCGCTACCGCAGCAATGGGGTTGTGAATGCCGTGGTGATGCTGCTGATCGTGGCCGGCGGCTTGGGGTGGCGGGTCACCAGCGATCTGACCACACAGCTGCTGCGCAGACGGCGAAGCCGGCGGCGGCTGAGCCTGCACTCCCGCCTGGTGCTGCGCACCACCCTGCTGTTGATCGTCTTCGGGGCAGGGGGGCTGGCCCTGACGGAATGGTTGAACCAGGGGGAGGTCTTCGCGGGCATGCCCTGGTCTGAGCGGTGGCTCACAGCCCTGTTCAAATCCGTCACGGCACGCACAGCAGGCTTCAGCACCCTTCCGCTCTCGCTCGACACCGTCACCGAATCAAGCCTGCTGTTGCTGATGGTGCTGATGTTCATCGGGGCCAGCCCTGGCGGCACCGGTGGCGGGATAAAAACCACCACCGTGGCCGCCTTGATGGCGGCCACCCGCTCCACCCTGCGGGGCCGGGAGGTGGTAGTGATCCGCAACAGAAGCATCAGCGACAAGGTAGTGCTGAGAGCCGTCGGCATCACGGTGGGCTCCCTGCTGTTCGTGATGGCCATGGCGATGCTGATCAGCATCGCCAGCAATTTGAACGGGAAGGATTCATTCACCTTTATGGAAATGCTGTTCACCTGCATCTCCGCTTTTGCCACGGTGGGCCTGGACCTGGGAGTCACCATCGAACTCCCCCGTTTCGGCCAGGCGGTGCTGATGGTGGGAATGTTTGTGGGACGGCTGGGGATCCTCTTGCTGCTGAGTGCGATCTGGGAAGCGATGACGCAGGAACAAATCCAGATGAATCGCCAGAATCGAGTCGGTTACCCCAGCGAGGATCTGTATGTCTGAGCGCGATCAGCGGGGGAGGCAGCGATGAAGGAGTGGTGGCAGTGGAGCCCGGCCCAGGGCAGCGAAAGACTCGGCTTCGCGATCATCGGCGTAGGCCGTTTCGGCATCGCCGTTTGCCGGGAACTGCTTCAGAACGGAGCGGATGTGCTGGCCGTGGACCGCTCTGAGCGGGCGGTGGATGAACTGCGTCAGGTGGAGCCCAGCGTGGAGGCCCGCGTCGTGGACTGCACCGATGAAGAGGCCCTGCGCGAAGCCGGCGTGCTTGAAATGGGCACCGTCGTGGTGGCGATCAGTGAACCGATCGAGGCCAGCATCACCGCCACCTTGATCGCCAAAGACAGCGAGGGCAGCCGCGTGCGCCAGGTGATCGCAAGGGCAACGAGCGACCTCCACGAAAAAATGCTGAAGCGGGTGGGGGCCGACCGGGTGATCTTTCCCTCGCGCATGCAGGGTGAGCGCCTGGGTCTTGAACTGGTCCGCCCCAACCTGATGGAGCGGCTGGCCCTGGATGAACAGCACTGCATCGAGGAGATCAAGGTTCCGGAACCGTTTGTGGGGCGGTCGCTACGGGATCTGAATCTGCGCAAGAACTTCAGGGTGAACGTGCTGGCGGCAGGACCGCAAAGCAGCCTGATGGTCAACCCACCGGCATCCCACGTGCTGGAGGAGGGGCACCTGCTGGTGGTGATGGGACTGGTGGACGACCTGCAACGGCTCCCCAAAAACTGAGCCGATGCACTGCCTCGGGCTGATGAGCGGAACCAGTGCTGACGGTGTGGATGCCGTGCTGGTGCACCTCGACGGCCCACCTCAACATCCGAAGTGGTCCTTGCTTCGCCACCACCATCAGCCCTATCCGCTCGAACTTCAGCAGCAGGTGGTGGCAGCCGGCCAGGGTGCACCGATGCCGGCATCCCGATGGCTGGAGCTGGCGGAAGCCATCACGGAGGTTCAAGCCCAAGCAGTGAAGGCCTGCGACCCCGATGCAACGGCTGAGCTGATCGGTTGCCATGGCCAGACGGTCTGGCACCGCCCGCCGGCCCAAGGGGCACGGGGGGCCAGTTGGCAGATTCTTCAGGCCCCGCTGCTGGCCCATCTGCTGCAAAGGCCGGTGGTGCATGACTTCCGCGCCGCTGATCTGGCGTTAGGGGGACAGGGAGCACCGCTCGTGCCTCGGGCCGATGCGGCACTGCTGGGGCGCACGCAGGGCTGGCGGGCAGTGCTGAACCTGGGCGGCATTGCCAACCTCACCCTTATCCCCCCCTGCGGTGGAGTGGATCGGCATGCCGCGATCTTGGGATGGGACTGCGGCCCCGCCAACAGCCTGATTGACCTGGGCATGCGCCAGTTCACCAATGGCGCCCAAAGCTTCGACAAGAGTGGAGCGATGGCAGCTCAGGGCCATGCGGATGAGGGCTGGATCCAGCGGTGGCTCCAGGAGGAGTACTTCCAGCTGGCACCACCGAAATCCACGGGACGGGAGTGTTTCGGGCAGGACGACCTCAACCGGCGGCTACGTCAGCTCGGTGGAGCCTCAGCGGCAGATGCCATCGCCACCCTGACGGCCTTTTCCGCCGCTGTGGTTGCCCAAGATCTGGCACGTCTGCGGCAGAGCGTTGGGATCGCACCGATCGAACTGATCACAGCCGGAGGTGGCAGCCAAAACCCGGTGTTGATCGATGAGCTGCGGCGGCGCTGCCGAGGAGCACAAATCGATACGAGCAGCAGTCTGGGGGTGCCGACGGAAGCCCGAGAAGCGCTGGTCTTCGCGTTGCTGGCCTGGTGGCACCACAGGGGGCATCCCGGCAATGTGCCCGCTGTCACCGGAGCCTCTCAGGAGGCCGTGCTTGGCACGCGGGTGGAGCCGGCCTAACCGGGCCGGTGCAGGCGCAGGCGCCGGGGGGCGCCCCGCAGACGGCGGGGCTGCTGTGATTCCAGGGCAGACCGCAGGCGCTCCTCGCGGGTCGGCGCCGGTGCGGACGCCTCTAACTCCTGCTCATGGCGCTGAACCCCCTGCTGGATCAGCACCCTCGCCATATTGCTCACCGTGCGGGATTCCAGCTCCGCCATCGCCGTGAGACGCGCACAGAGATCCTCTGGCAGAACCACCTGAATTCTCGGGGACTTGGGCTTCCCGCTGGATGAGGTCTGACGGGTGGGCACGACCGGATCCCCTGGGAGGGGCTCTGCTACTAAAAAGTGTACAGAGATGGTCAAGGGTAGTATCCATGACTATGGTGGGGGCATTGGTCCTCCTCGGAGTACCCCATGACCCAAGCCACACCTCGCTCCCGTCGCAGCCCAGCCGGCACCCGCGCTCGGTCCCGACGCCCCCGTCGCAGCGCTGAAAACAGCGACGTGCTGGTGTCAGCCGTGATCAGCACCTATCTGCTGACCCACCTGCACCACGTGTTGCAACGGGCCGAATACGGCGCTTCCCAGGAAGGGCGCAGCACCCAGGCCGCCAACTACGCCCAACTGCGCAAGGTGCTCTGCATGGACGCCCGCAGCATGAAGGACGCCTCGGCCCTGGGACAGCACGATGACGGCCTCGAACAAGCTGCCTGACAAGACTCTCGGTGCTGAATAGCGTTTGAGCAGTTGCTCAGATCGAGATGGCTTCCAACGCCGCATCGCTGTACGCCCGAATCAGCAGCAATACGGAACAGACCCAGGCCCTGTTCCGTCAGGCGCTCCAGGATCCCAACGGCGCCATGGCCAGCATCTGCAGCCTGGGCGACCAGCTGGGGCTACCTGTCACGACCCAAGAAGTGCGCGACTATCTGGCCAGCCTTGACGACGACGACAGCAAGCGCTGGCTGATCAAGGCGAGAGGCGGTCTTTGAGCTCGGGGGCTTCGGGCATCAGACGCGCCTGGGGCTCAGCGCGCTCACGGCGTTCGTAGCCGCCACCTCCGGCCCAACTGAAGAAGAGCAGATAACTCACAATCGCCAATCCTGCGGCCACCACGAGCGCGGCCAGCTGCTCCAGTTTCAGCATGGCCACCAGCCTCCGGGAACCTTCACCAGTTTGCCGACAGGGATGATGGAGGGCATCACGCCTTCCGCCGGTGCTGCGACTCGAAAACGTCAGCAAGATCTACCCCACGGGGGAAGTGCTCCGGGCCGTGACCTGGGAGGTGAAACCCGGAGACAGGATCGGCCTGGTGGGGGTGAACGGCGCCGGCAAGTCCACCCAGATGCGTTTGATCGCCGGACACGAAGAGCCCACCAGCGGCCAGGTGGTTCGGCAAGGGGAGCCCCGAATCGCCTATCTCCAGCAGGAATTCGACGTGGACCTGGAGCGCACCGTGCGCCAGGAACTGTTTCAAGCCTTCGGCGAAGCGGCCGAGGTAATGAACCAGCAGAAGCAGGTGGAAGAGGCGATGGGCTCCGAACGGGCTGCGGAGGATCCCGACCATCTGGACCAGTTGATCCAAGAACTGGGAAAGCTGCAAAGCCGTTTCGAAGCACTGCATGGCTACGAACTCGATGCCCGCATCGACAAGCTCCTGCCCACGATCGGCTTCACCCCGGAGGGCGCTGAGCTGCAGGTGAAGGACTATTCCGGGGGCTGGCAGATGCGGATCGCCCTGGGGAAAATCCTGTTGCAGGAACCGGATCTGCTGCTGCTGGACGAACCCACCAACCATCTGGATGTCGAAACCATCCAGTGGCTGGAGAACTACCTGCTGGAGCAGAGCGCAGCCCTTGTGGTGATCAGCCACGACCGCACCTTCCTCGACAGGGTCTGCAATCAGATCGTTTCCACCGAACGGGGGGTGTCCCGCAGCTACCTCGGCAACTACACCGCCCACCTGGAACAGAAACAACTGGAGCGGGAGGCCACACAGGCGGCCTTCGAACGGCAACAGAAAGAGATCGCCACGCAACAGGCCTACATCGATCGCTTCCGTGCCAGTGCCACCCGCAGCACCCAGGCCAAGAGCCGTGAGAAGCAGCTGGACAAGGTGGAACGGGTGGAGGCGCCGATCGAATCCGTGGCCGGGCCGAGTTTTCAGTTCCCTCCTGCCCCGCGCTCCGGAGCCCAGGTTGCCCTGATCGACAACGTCACCCACAGCTATGGAGACAAAATTCTGTTCCTGGGGGCTGAACTGGAGGTGGAGCGGGGTGACCGCATTGCCTTCGTGGGCCCCAACGGTGCAGGCAAGTCCACCCTGCTGCGCCTGGTGATGGGGGTTGAGCCCCCTGATGAAGGCAGTGCCCGGCTTGGGGAGCACAACGTGATTGCGGGGTACTTCGAACAGAACCAGGCCGAAGCCCTGGATCTGTCCAAGACCGTGATCGACACGATGTACGAAGCGGTTCCCGACTGGACCCAGACCCAGGTTCGTTCGCTGCTGGGCAGTTTCTGCTTCAGCAACGACACGGTGTTCAAGGAAGTCGGGAAGCTCAGCGGCGGAGAGAAAGCCCGTCTGGCCCTAGCCCTGATGCTGCTCACCCCATGCAATCTGCTGGTTCTGGATGAGCCCACCAATCACCTCGACATCCCCGCCAAGCAGATGCTCGAGGACGCCTTGATGGCCTACGAGGGAGCCGCGCTGCTGGTCTCCCACGACCGCTATTTCATCTCCCGAGTTGCCAACCGCATCGTGGAACTGCGGGACGGCGAGCTGGTGTTGTATCGCGGGGATTACAACTATTACCTCGAGAAGAAAGAGGAGGAAAGGGCAGCCACCAAGGAGAAAGAACTGGCTGCAGAACGGGAAGCCAAGCGGAGGGCCAACAAGGAAAAGCAGAAGGCACGCGACGCCCGCCGTAAAAAGGCGGCCTGACTGGCATCAGGCGACGGCAACGAAAACTTCACACAGGTTTAGGCAGGAAGACTTATTTCTCTTTACCTGCTGTTTTCATCTGCATAGGCTGACAAAACTGACCTTCCAGCCCCGATGAGCATGGTTTCCGGCCCCGGCAACAGCGAACCCGTTGGCGGTTCAACAGCCCCCGGTCCGCCCCCCCATGAGCAGACCTGGGACGCCGTGGAAACCTATTTTCAGTGCATCACCACCTGTTCGCTCGACGATGGCGACTGCATCACCCAATGCGTCGAACAACTGAGGGACGCCGACGACGCCTGAGCCCAAAGCTTCAGCCAGGGGCCAAGGCCGACAAATCGACGGGCTTGACGTTGATCGAGACCCGCTTCTGAGCTCGCTGCACCTCGAGCACAACCGTGGCACCGACACCGCGGCGTTCAATGGCACTGACCACCGCAGCTGGGCCCGCAACTGCCTGGCCATCGAAGCGAAGGATCACATCCTCCACCTTGAGCCCAGCGCGGTCCGCCGGCCCTCCAGGTTGAACAGCGCGAATCACCGCACCTGGCGGCACCGGGGATGTGGGGGTGGGCCGGGGCACCGGCGACAGACGGATGCCGATCACCGGATGACGGGCCTTTCCGCTGGCCACCAGCTGCTGGGCAATGGTTCGAGCCCGATTGATCGGAATGGCAAAACCTAGACCCGCCCCAGGCCCTGATCGCACCAAGGTGTTGATGCCGATCACCTCACCATCGGCATTGAGCAGTGGCCCACCCGAATTACCAGGATTGATCGCCGCGTCGGTCTGAATCAGGTCAAGACGTTTGCCGGAAATTCCCAACTGAGCAACGTTGCGGTTGAGGTTGCTAATGATTCCCAGAGTCACCGTGCTCTCCAGGCCAAAGGGATTGCCCACGGCAATCGCCCAGTCGCCCACGCTGAGCCGGTCGGAATCGCCCAGATCCGCGACCGGCCAGGGCCCGGAGCCCACCAGGCGCACCACCGCGAGATCGGTGAGGCTGTCTTTGCCCACCACTCGGGCAGGCACCCTCCTGCCATCGGAGAGGTCCACGGTGAGTTGATCCGCCCCCTCCACCACATGGGCATTGGTGAGCAACAGGCCCTTGGCATCGAAGATCACTCCACTGCCTTGGCCACGCTGCACCCTGGAGCGCGGTGCTGTGGCGCGTGGGATGGCGAAGAAGTGGCGAAACAAAGGGTCCTGCATCAGGGCCGGCGGCACACCCGCAACACTGGACTGATTGACGGTCCGCGCCGTCTCCAAGCTGACCACTGCCGGACCACTGCGCTTCACAGCGGCAGCCACAAACGAGTCGCGACGGATCTCCGGGCGCGCCTCGGCTTGCAGAGAGCCAACGATCAAGGGAAGCGACGACACGCCGGCCACCAGCACTCCCCCCGCCAGAGCAGAGGCGACAAACGAGCGGGACGGGGAGTTGACCACAGCTTCAGGGCGATCGGCTGCCTCGACGCTACGCAGAGCAGATCCGAAAACAGCCACGTTCCGTGTCAAAGCTGTGACCACATGCGACCGGGGTCCCGATAGCGTGAGAATGAAGACATTCAGCTGGGTCGGAGGGTCATGCTCGGTTCGCTGTTTCCGCTCATCTACGGAGCGCTGTTCGTGGCCCTGTTGTGGCAGGCCTTCCGCGTGATGAGCAAGGGTTTCCGCGCTGCCAGCGGTCCGATCAACAGCACGCCCAGCAACGTTCCGAACGACCGCACAGGCCAGGTCACCGTCCACCCAGAACTGCTGGATAGCGAGGGACGCATCACGGAAGAAGCCCTGCTGACGGTGCGCTTTGGCGGTGACGATGACGAAGCCTCGACGGCCGCTGGACCCGGCACTGAATAAATTGGGCGCTTGAAGTCGACAGGGGTCGCCTGAGTGGATCAGAGAACACGCATCGTTGCCGCGGTCATCAAAGGCCTCAAGCTGCCCCCACGGTTTCGGCTTCGGCTGATGAAGGAAGACCCCGTCCGCCTGGAATTGAGCCTGACTCCGGCCTACGGCAAGGACCCCATCACCGTGGGACTTGTGGAATCTCTGGACCTGGTGGCCCGTCGTGACCGGGAAGGCCGGATCCCCCGCGACCTTCAGGGCACCTGGGACTGGACAGTCCGCCATGGCCAGGTGAGCACCGGAGGCTGGAACCCTTATCTCAAGGAAGCCCTGCAGACCATGTTCGAGACCGGTCTCCCGGCCATCGTGTTTGAAGAACTCACAGGAGAGGAGTACCACCCCGTGGATGGGACCCGCCACGTGCGCTGATCCAGCACGGGGGTTGTGTAAAGGCGTGCGAATGAATGCAGCAATGCCACTGACAAGGGGGCTAGACCGGAATTAATCCGGCCTTTAAGAAAGTCTTCATGGCCTCCCTTGTTGTTTCCATCGGTCCGTTGGTGCGGCTATTGGCGGCCGTCGGCGCCATCAGCAGCCTGGTGCTTTTCGGCCTGATGAATCTCATCCCGTGAATCGAGCGGCAACACCGCGTTGAGCCAGTTTCCGATCGACGCCCTATTGGAGCAGATCTGTTCTGCGGTCCGCCCAGGGGAAACGGTTCTGCTCCAGGCACCGCCGGGGGCGGGCAAGACCACACGGGTCCCCCTGGCGCTGATCGGAGCCCTGACAGAAGGCCAGAGCGTTCTTGAAGAGCATCAGAAAATCTGGATGATCGAGCCTCGGCGACTGGCCACCAAAGCGGCCGCCGCCCGTCTTGCCGAGAGCCTTGGAGAAGACATCGGCGCGCGCATCGGTTATGCCGTGCGCGGGGAACAGAGGCGATCCAATCGCACCCAGGTGGAGGTGATCACCGACGGACTCTTCCTGCGGCGCTTGCAGAGCGATCCCTCACTGGATGGGGTGGGGTGCGTGATCTTCGATGAATTTCATGAGCGGGGGCGCGACGCGGACCTATCCCTCGCGTTGCTGCGCGAGGCGAGGCCGCTACTGAATCCAGATCTAGCCGTGATCTTGATGTCGGCCACGTTGGATCTATCCGATCTGAGGGAACGGCTGCCCGAAGCGACGGTGCTGGAAAGCCCGGGCCGCTGTTACCCGGTGGACACCCACCACCAACCACCACGGCCGGACGAACCCCTGCCAAAGCAGGTTTTACGCGCCATCGAGCAACACGCCCTCGACCAACCGCAGGGCAGCGGTGTGCTGGTCTTCCTGCCGGGGCTGGCGGAGATTGAACGCTGCAAGCAGATCCTGACGGCCGCCCCGTCCCTGCGGAACTGGAAGATTCAGGCGCTGCACGGTCAACTGCCCTTGCAGCAACAGAGTTCAGCCCTACAGCGCTGCGAGCCCAACCAAGACGGCAGCATCATCCTGGCCAGCGCCATTGCCGAGAGCTCTCTCACGATTGATGGGGTGCGCCTGGTGATTGACAGCGGCCTCAGCCGTCAACTGCGCTACGACCCCAACACCCGCATGGAGGGCCTGGAGACCACCGCCTCCAGCCTGGCCAGTGCGGAACAGCGCCGGGGCCGGGCAGGCCGGCAATGCCCGGGCCACTGCATCCGCCTCTGGTCACCGGCAGAGCAACAGCGGCGCCCCCCCTTTCACCCCCCTGAACTGCTGCTAGCAGATCCCCAGCCCGTGCTGATGGAACTGGCCCAATGGGGGGCTGGACTGGGGGAAGAGCTGCCGTGGCTGGACCCTCCCCCCGCAGCAGCCATGCAAGAGGGACAGCACGGCCTGCAACAGCTCGGCCTGCTGGAGCACGACGGCCGGATCAGCGAGCGGGGCCGGCTGATCGGCGGCCTCGGCGTTCACCCTCGTCTCGGCATGCTGCTGGTGGAAGCCCACGAACAGGGCGTCCCCCAGCTGGGGTGCGATCTGGCCGCCATCCTAAGCGAACGGGATCCCTTCGATCGCCGCCAGATCGGCAGCGATCTCGAGGCCCGGCTCAACAGCATCCAGCGCCATCCATCTCTGCGAACGCTCAGCCAGCAGCTTCGCCGCCAACTGAAGCGACTGGGGGCCTCAGCCCAGGAGCGAGACGCCTCCGTCAATGCTGGCGATCTGATCCTGGCGGCCTTTCCGGAATGGCTGGCGCAACAGCGTCCAGGCCAGGTCGGTCGCTATCAGCTGCGTCAGGGCCGCGGAGCCACCCTGCTGCCCTGGGATCCGCTCCAGGGCAGTCCAGCCCTGGCCGTCGCCAGGGTCGACATGGGCGGCCGGGACACTCAGATCCAGATGGCTGTGGCCGTGAGCCAGAGCACCCTGGAGAGCATCGCTGAGCGAGACGGCCACTGGCAGGACGAGGCCAGCTGGGATCCCGAACGCCAGCGGGTCCGTGCCGAACGCCAGCTCAAACTGGGGGCATTGGTGGTGCGCCGAACGCCACAACCTTCGCCAGCTGCAGCGCTGTGCAGCACCCTGCTGATCGAGCAGCTGAAGAAGGATGCCAGCCTTGATGCCCTGCCCTGGACAGAGAGCAGCGATCAACTGCGCCAACGGCTGGCATGGATGCACCAACAGGTGGGCGCCCCCTGGCCTGATCGTGATCTGACAACCCTGCTGGAGCAGGCTGACACCTGGCTTGGCCCCAGCCTGGAAGGCTGCCTGGGCTGGAACGACATCAGCGCAACAGCCTTGGAAGAAGCACTCTGGGGCGATCTGGATTGGAGCTTCAGGCAACAGCTTGATGACCTGCTGCCGCGCCGCATCCCGATCCCCTCCGGCCGGCAAGCCACGCTGCTTTACACCGCCGACGAAGTGATCCTCGCCGTGAAATTGCAGGAGATGTTCGGATCTGACGACGGCCCCCACGTGCTGAATGGCCAAATCCCCGTCACGCTGGAGCTGCTCTCACCAGCCGGACGCCCCCTGCAACGCACCCGCGCCCTCAAAGGCTTCTGGGAAGGCAGCTACCAGGAGGTGCGCCGGGAAATGCGAGGCCGCTACCCCAAGCATCCCTGGCCCGAAGATCCCCGCCAGGCGCTGCCGACTGCCCGGACCAAGCGCAAATCAAATGGTCAGCAATCCTGACTAGGAAAAGCCCGGCGGGTAGCCGTTAACACACTCAACAAAACTCCAACCTTTGTTACATTGGCTAATAACCAACCGGTTCAACCAATGTCTGACAACGCACGCTTCGGTTTCGTCAACTTCGCTGAGACCTGGAACGGTCGTCTGGCCATGCTGGGCATCGTGATCGGCCTCGGCACCGAGCTCCTGACCGGCCAAGGCATCCTTTCCCAGATCGGCCTCGGCTGATTTCCGCTCCGCGGATTCACAAAACCCCTCGGTTCGCCGGGGGTTTTTTTGTTGCCTCTCCACCAGCCTCCGCTGATGCAGCACAGTGGGGAGGATTCCACTGAGGCAGTCGTTGGCACCGCTTTACGTTCAGAACAGACGTGATGGATCAAGGCTGCTCAGCAGCGCCTTGGTGATCTGCACGATTGGTGCCACCCAGATCCACCAACACTGGGGCGTTGTGTTGACCAGCATCTCAGCCGTTGTCTGCATCTACTGGGGTTACGCCTACAGCCGCCTTGAGCGTTGATCGTCTTCCGACCTATTCCGTTGCTGAGCTGAACACAGCCATCGGCAGCCTGCTGGAACGCGGCTTTGCGCCGCGTTTTTTACTGGAAGCAACGGTCTCCCGGCCACAACTCAAAAAGGGCCACCTCTGGCTCACCCTCACCGACGGCTCCGCCAGCATTTCCGGTGTGGTGTGGGCTTCGAAGCTGGCCCAATTGAGCTATCAACCCAAAGAGGGTGACGGCGTCACCGTGGTGGGCAAGCTCAATTTTTGGGCAGCACGAGCCAGCCTCACCGTTCAGGCGCTGGACATCCGGCCAAGCCTCAGCACGGTGCTGCGCGACTTTGAACGGGTGCGGCAGCTGCTGGAACAGGAGGGGGTGATCGACCCAAGCCATCAGAGGCCTCTTCCGAGACAACCCGCCTCGATCGCGGTGCTCACCAGCGTGCCCAGTTCCGCCTTGGCCGACATGCTCCGCACCGCGGCGGAACGCTGGCCCATGACGCAGCTGATCGTGGTGCCAATTCCGGTGCAGGGTTCCGTGGCACCGATGATCATCAGCACCCTGGAAGCCCTGGCCGAGCGCACAGATGAGTTGGGACTGGAAGCTTTGGTGCTTGCCCGCGGCGGTGGCAGCCGGGAAGACCTGGCGGTGTTCGACAACGAGGCGCTTTGCCGCCTGCTGGCGAACTACCCCATACCGGTGGTGACGGGCCTGGGGCATGAGGATGATCTCACCGTCGCCGATCTGGTAGCAGACCATCGTGCAGCCACGCCCACGGCAGCGATCGTGGCCTTGCTGCCCGACCGTGAGGCGGAACGCCAGGGATTAGCGCAACGGCAAAGCCGATTGAAAGACGTGCTGCTGGGGAGAATCCTTCGCGAACGTCAGCGCCTTCAAGATCGAGACGTAGCCCTTCAGCAACAGTCTCCACTGGAAAAGATCCAACGCCAACGCCAGGCACTGGCTCACAGGCAGCAATTGCTCAAGGCACTATCACCGGAACGCTGGCTGAAACGCGGCTTGGCTCTGATCAGCAACACCGCCGGCGACCCCATTTCAGACCTGGAATCCGTCAAAATCGGTGATCAGCTCAACATTCGAATGAGCGACGGAAGCCTTGAAGCTCGGGTCGATCAGATCCAGCCCAGTGCACCCAACACCTCCTCCTGATGAGCAAGCGCCAAGTCAGCAAAGAGCGACGCGATCGCATCGATACGTGGCGAAAGGATGCCGAGACACTGAGCTACGAGGAAGCCATGCAGGCTTTGGATCTGCTGCTTGCTGAACTACAGAACGACAGTGTTCCGTTGGCGGACTTGCAGCAAAAAGTGCTCCATGGCGAGGTGTATCTGAACCGGTGTCAGAGCCTGCTCGACAGCGTGGAGCAGTCGATTGTCGAGCTTGATCCCACAACTCTTAAAGCCACAACCGATGCGTAGAGCCCTGCCTTGGATCTATCTGCTTCTTGCTGTGTTGGGAGCGATCCTGCCCTGGAAGGCCAACCTGGAATTCATCGCCGAAAGCGGTGGACAAGCCTTTGATCTAGCGCGATTCATCGCTGATGCCAGCAGCACAGCCGCGTCACGCTCCTTGAGCGCTGATCTACTGGTGGGGGCCAGTGCCGTCACGCTGTGGATCTGTGTGGAAGGACCACGTCAGAAGATCAAAGGCTGGTGGCTGGCCATCCCCCTGAGCTTCGGTGTGGCCTTTGCCTGCGCTGCTCCGTTTTTCTTGTTCCTACGGGAACGGCAGCTTCAGGCTCAGGAATCGGAATCCACATCCTGAGCCACCACGTCAATGGTGAGATCACTGGCAGGTGCAGACGGGGCTGCCGCATCAGCCGGACTGCCTCCCGCACTGGCGTAGGGAGTGCCGCATACGGCACAAACTGCAGCCCCCTTCAGACCCGTTGCACCGCAGGCAGTACAGCTGATCATCCGGGACTGCAAAAGCTTCCAACCAATCCAACCAAGACCGGAAAGGATCAAAGGAAGTGCCAAAAGAGCCAGCAACACGCCACCGGCGAGATCAAGCAAGAGTCGACCTGCAGCGGTTGGCAGCAGCAGGAGCAACACAACTCCGATCCACAACACTGCTGGTGATCGATTCATGGGCATCAACGGAAGAGGTCCGTCGAATCAGCTTCGCAGAGTCAAATCAAAGTTCAAGGCGCCGCGCTGTTCGGTTCCCCGAGCCGTGGTTTCGCAAAACGAACTGCGGCCAATTCCACACTCAAACACTGGCCAAAATAAAGAATCACACCCACCAACCAAACCCAAAGCGTTAACACCAAAACACCACCAATCACGCCATAAGCCTGATAGCGATTACCCAGAGAAACAATACTCAAACTGAGAATTTTATTGAGAAAGGCGAGACCGAATCCAATCAACAACGAGCCGGGAATGAGAGGAATTGCAGGAACACGACGACTGGGCAACACCACCTGAAGCAACCAAGCCATCAAAGACAAGATCAACGCAGGAACAAGAATCCGCCCGAGAGGAAGAATGGGACTTGAGCGCACGATCCCCATCAAGCCAGGAACGACGCCATCCAATAAGCCAAGAATGTCCTCAGGGAGCTGCCCAATACTGAGCACCAACTGTTGAAAAACGATCAAAACAGATATGGCAAAAACCGTCAGAAAGGCTTCAACACGTGTTCTACAAAACTGTCCAACCTGTTGCCACCAAGACAAACCGATTGATGGCTCGGGCAGAATCTCAGACCACAAGCGATCAGCTCCACGCTGGAGCGTTAAATAAGCATTACTGGCCGTAAGAAGCAAAACGACAACACCGAGGATTCCAGCGCCAAAGCCTTGATCCACCAACCCACGCAAGGTCGAATCGACAAGACTGGTTGCTGACGGCGGCAAGACCTGCGTCACCGAGGCCAACACATTATCCACACTGTCCGTTTTGCCAAACACCCTTGCGGCAACAGACAACGCAATGAGAAGCAGCGGAAAGAACGACTGAAGAACGAAATATGCAAAAGCAGCACTTAAATCAACGCACTCAGCATTATTCCAACGCTGACAAGCCTTCCAAATCTGACCACTTAAACGTCGAACTAGTGAACGTCTTGGCACAGATGAGCGCAAAAGACTACTAAAACCTTACAACAAAAAAGCCACCTCATGCTGAGGTGGCTTCTTCGCGGGTGGTGATGGTGATCGCTTCAGCAATCAGCACATCATCAACCTATTTGGAGAATGTTTTACCTGGCATCGAGCTATTTTCTCAGGGGGCTACCCCCCAAATATCGTCGCCGCTGATGCGTTTCAC
>NZ_JBDJKK010000005.1:0-162752 GCF_042883245.1 Synechococcus sp. HIMB2401
TAAGCCGCCTCAGACACATCAAGACTTTCGCCTCAAGCGCTTCGGCTTGCGCGCTCGCCTCTCGGCTCCCGCGCAAGACAAAACCATAACACCACATCCCCCGAGGTCGCAATGGGCAAACCCCCTGAAAGATCTGAAGGGTTGCTTCCACTGGCGAAACCCATTGCCAGAACTACGTTTCAGTTGGAGGTCACCGCGATGCCAACGCGTTTCACCGAACAAAGCCAGCGTTTCCGCCCCAACTCAAACGAAGAGCAAGTGCTGCAAAAAGCACGGGAACACTTCGAAGCCACGCTGATTGGCGTACAAGGGGAACTCGCCGGCAGCGTTGCCGCGATGGAACATCGCCGCGCTGACGACGCCCTCAACTACGGCGAGATCTTCCTGCGGGACAACGTTCCCGTGATGATCTACCTGATGCTGGAAGGCCGCTTCGCCATCGTGAAGCAGTTTTTGAGCGTCAGCCTTCAGCTCCAAAGCACCAACGTTCAAACCCGCGGTGTCTTCCCCACCAGCTTTGTGGAGGAAGAAGGAGAACTGGTTGCTGACTATGGCCAGCGCTCGATCGGTCGCATCACCTCGGTGGATGCAAGCCTCTGGTGGCCAATTCTCTGCTGGATCTACGTCAAACGCAGTGGGGACGTCGACTTCGGTCGCAGTCCAGAAGTGCAACGCGGTTTGCAACTGCTGCTCGATCTGGTTCTTCACCCCAGCTTCGAAGGCACACCGGTGCTGTTCGTTCCCGACTGCGCGTTCATGATTGATCGCCCCATGGACGTGTGGGGCGCTCCATTGGAAGTGGAGGTGCTGCTCTTCGCAGCGCTACGCAGCTGCGTTGGGCTGATGGAACTCTGCCAGCGCCACGAGAACAGCGTTCTTCTGGGGGAACGATTGCGGCTTAGCCGGCAGTGGACCCATGACCTGCGGCAGTTCCTGCTGAAGCACTACTGGGTGACCAGCAAAACGATGCAAGTGCTTCGGCGACGGCCCACAGAGCAGTACGGCGAAAACCAGCACCACAACGAATTCAACGTTCAACCCCAGGTCATCCCCGACTGGTTGCAGGACTGGCTCGAAAACCGTGGCGGTTACATGATCGGCAACATGCGGACCGGACGACCGGATTTCCGCTTCTACTCCTTGGGAAATTCCCTGGCATCGCTGTTCGGGTTGCTAACCGCGCCACAACAACGGGCCCTGTTCCGACTGGTGCTGCACAACCGTGACCACCTCATGGCCCAGATGCCGATGCGCATCTGTCATCCCCCCATGGAGGGCGTGGAATGGGAGAACAAAACGGGCTCCGACCCCAAGAACTGGCCCTGGAGTTATCACAACGGTGGCCACTGGCCGAGCCTGCTCTGGTTTTTTGGTGCGTCCATCCTTCTGCACGAACGGCTGAATCCACAGGCCGACGTGTTGCTGATGGGGCAAATGAAAACGCTGTTGGACGAGTGCTACTGGAGCCATCTCAACCAACTGCCCCGTCAGCAGTGGGCTGAATATTTCGATGGCCCCACAGGAACCTGGGTTGGACAGCAATCACGGACCTATCAGACCTGGACCATCGTTGGTTTCCTGCTGATGCACCACTTTCTCCACGTCAACCCAGACGACGTGCTGATGCTCAACCTCGACGAATCGATGGGTCACTGACGAACCACCGCAGCCATGGCACAAAAAAAACCCCGGCTCAACGAGCCGGGGTATATGAGCTGAGCTGGAAGAACGGATCAGAACAGTCCGAGGGTGAGGGACTTGTCGATCGGAAGTGCTGCACCAATACCGAGGTAGATGGTGACAAGGGTTCCGGTCAGGAAGACAGTCATAGCCACGGGACGACGGAAAGGGTTCTGGAACTTGTTGAAGCTCTCGATGAAAGGAACAAGCATCAGACCCAGGGGAACCAGGGTTTGCAGAGCAATACCCAGAAGCTTGTTGGGAACAACCCGCAGAATCTGGAACACGGGGTAGAGGTACCACTCAGGAAGAATTTCCAGAGGGGTGGCGAAGGGATCAGCCTTGTCAGCGAGCATGGCTGGATCCAGGACAGCCAGACCAACCACACAGGCGATGGTTCCGAGGATCACCACCGGGAAGATGTAGAGGAGATCGTTGGGCCAGGCAGGCTCGCCGTAATAGTTGTGACCCATGCCCTTGGCGAGCTTGGCCCGCATCTTGGGATCAGAGAGATCAGGCTTCTTGAGAATGTGCATCGTTTAGTCCAGGTGTTGAGGGAACAGTAGGAACGCAGATCACAAGGGACCAGAAATGCCCTGCTTCCGGATCATCAGGAAGTGCATGAGCATGAACACCGCCAGCAACCAGGGCATCACGAAGGTGTGAAGGCTGTAGAAGCGGGTGAGGGTGGCCTGGCCAACACTTTCGCCACCGCGAAGCAGTTCCACCATGAAATCGCCAACAACGGGGATGGCAGCAGGGACGCCGGAGACGATCTTCACAGCCCAGTAACCAACTTGGTCCCAGGGGAGGGAGTAACCGGTCACACCGAAGGACACGGTGATGACTGCCATGGTCACGCCGGTGACCCAAGTGAGCTCACGGGGACGCTTGAAGCCGCCGGTGAGGTACACGCGGAACACGTGCAGGATGAGCATCAACACCATCATTGATGCGCTCCAGCGGTGCACAGAGCGGATCAGCCAACCGAAGCTGACGTCGGTCATCAGGTATTCGACCGACTTATAAGCCTCAGCAACGGTGGGCTTGTAATAGAAGGTCATCGCGAAACCAGTCGCGAACTGGATCAGGAAGCACACCAACGTGATGCCCCCCAGGCAATAAAAGATGTTGACGTGGGGGGGCACGTACTTGGAACCAATGTCGTCAGCAATGTCCTGGATTTCCAGACGTTCCTGGAACCAGTCGTAAACCGGTGATGAGTTCGCCATGCACAAGCGGGCTCGAGTTGCGAAAGTCTACTGAGCACGCTTCTGCCACTGAGGCGAACCCACCGCGATGTATCCAACTGTTAACGATCTTTCAGACTGGCTGCGGCGCAGAGGTTTTCAGGCGCTGAGGCAACTGATCGCAGCGTCTCTTTGCTGCTTTTTGGTGCTGGGCAGCGCTTGCACAGCCGTTGCACTTAGCGACACACAACAGCTCGTGGTGGACAGCTGGCGGCTTGTGAACCAGGGCTTTTGGAACCCAGAGCAACTTGATGCGGTGCGTTGGAAGCGTCAACGACAGAAGGCCATGGAACGCAGTATCGAGAGCAGCAACGATGCCTATGCAGCCATCGAATCGATGCTGGCTCAGCTGGGCGACCCCTACACGCGGCTGCTTCGTCCCGAGGACTACACGGCGCTGAAGAACAGCACCAACGGCAGCCTCAGCGGTGTGGGCTTGCAACTCGGGCCGGATGAAAGCAGCAATGGTGTTGTGGTGATTTCTGCCCTCGAGGGTTCACCTGCCGGCGAGGCGGAGATCACCAGTGGCACGCAATTGCTGTCTGTTGACGGCAAGGACGTGGTGGATCTGGGTCTGGAGGGAACCGTGGCAGCGCTGCGTGGAGACGTGGGTTCGCAGGTGGTGCTGACTCTGGACAACGGCAGCGGAGAAACAAGCGAGCTGACCCTGGAACGCCGCAGCGTGGACCTCAGGCCGGTGCGCACAAGGCGCTTGCGCAGCGGCAGTCACACCCTTGGCTATCTGCGGATCACCCAATTCAGCGAAGGGGTCCCCGAACAGGTGAAAGAAGCCCTCACAGAACTGCAGAACAAAGAGATCGAAGGATTGGTGCTCGACCTCCGCAACAATTCAGGGGGATTGGTGAGCGCTGGATTGGCGGTCGCCGACGACTTCCTTTCCGGTGGCGCCATCGTTGAAACCCGCAACCGCGAGGGCATCAATGACACCATCCAGGCCAGTCTTCAGACGGTGTACGACGGACCGATGGTCACCCTTGTGAACGGAGGGACGGCCAGTGCAAGTGAAATCCTGGCTGGCGCCCTCCAGGACAACGAACGCGCCACGCTTCTCGGAGGACAGACGTTCGGCAAAGGGCTGATTCAAACGCTGACCAACCTCAGTGATGGAAGCGGCCTCGCCGTGACCGTTGCTGGCTACGTGACACCGAGTGGACGGGACATCCAAGGGGAAGGCATCGCTCCCGATCGTGGGTTGTCAGATCCAGAACCCCTGAACCCCGGCGGTGACGGTGATCGCTGGCTCTCGGAAGCTGAGCAATGGATGGAGGCCCTGCTGGAACAAACCGCTGACGAGACCGAGGCATGAGTCAGCGGACCTATCACGACCCTCTGCATCGCGGCATTGGTCTTGACCGCCAAGCCCCAGCCGAGGGAATGGTGATGGACCTGGTGGACACGGCGCCATTCCAGCGCCTGCGACGCATCCGCCAGCTGGGTCCGGCCTACCTCACCTTTCACAGCGCTGAATCCAGTCGATTCACCCACTCGCTGGGGGTCTTTCATCTGGCACGCCGTGCGTTTGAGCGGATGCTGCCGTTGGCACCCGAGTTGGAGACGTATCGGGGGCTGCTCTACGGAGCTGCTTTGCTCCATGACATTGGCCATGGCCCCCTCAGCCACACCGGCGAAGAGATGTTTGACCTGCACCATGAAGCGTGGTCAGCGCGGGTGATCCGGCATCACCCAGAGATCCATGACTGTCTTGAGAGCCATGCATCCGGCACGGCTGAGGCGGTGGCGAACCTGCTGGAGCATGGACGCAGCCCTCACCCCCTGATCAAACACCTGGTCAGCAGTCAGCTGGATTGCGACCGACTGGATTACCTCCTGCGCGACAGCTACAGCACCGGAACGCGCTACGGGCAACTGGATCTGGACCGCATCCTGGGAGCACTGACCCTGGCCCCTGACGGGGACATGGCCATTCATCCCAAGGGTCTGATGGCTGTGGAGCACTACCTGGTGGTGAGAAACCTCATGTACAGGAGCGTCTACAACCACCGGTTGAATGTGGTGTGCAACTGGCTGCTGGAAAAACTGATCCTGACGGCACGACAACTGGGGCCTGACCAGGTGTGGGCTGATGAGGTGATGGCCACCTGGCTCTGGCAACCAGACCAGATCCGCTTGGAGGACTTCCTCGCCAACGATGATCAACGCACCGGCTACCACCTCCAGCGCTGGCAAGCCGAAGCGCCAGCAGCCCTGGCTGAACTGAGTGGGCGTTTCCTGGATCGACGCCTGCTCAAAGCAACGGCCGTTGAACATCTTTCCCCGGCGGATCAACTGCAATTGCTCGCAACAGCAAGGCGTCTGGCCGATCGTCATGGCCACGACCCTGAACTCTGCTGCGGATTGCGTCATCAACAGCTGCGCGGGTACCACCCCTATCGAGGCGGCTTGCGCCTCTGGGACGGGCAACAACTCCAAGCCCTGGAGAAAGCCTCTCCCCTGGTCGCAAGTCTGGCGACCCCGGCGGCAACCTCCTGGTTGATTCACCCCCGCGACATCAGCAACGAGCTCAGGCAGGAGATGGACGTTGAATGGCCCCGAGCAGCAGCAGCGTGAAGCAGCCATGACCTTGAGGCTTCCCGACCAGCGCCTTGATCACTGGAGGGATCGTTTACCGGATCTGCTGAGCAGGTGTTCCCAGCCGATTGTTGATCTCGATTGCGGGGACTGGGTCCTGACCTGCAGCGACCTCGCTGATTTGTGCGCCGCCGTGAGCGAGGCAGGCCATCAACTCGGACGCATCACCGGCCAGGCAGCCGAGACCGTTGTGAGTGCTTCAGCCTTGGGACTGGACGCAAGCCGGTCCAACACGCCGTCCAGCCGTGAACCCCAGCCCAATCCTGTGACGACAGCCCCTTCCGAGCTGTTGTTTCACCACGGAACCCTGCGCTCCGGTGACCATCTCCAAAGCGAGCGCACCATCCTTCTCTATGGCGATGTGAATCCCGGAGCGCGGATCAGTTCAGCCGCTGATGTTTTGGTGTGGGGTCGCCTGCGGGGCGTGGCCCATGCCGGATGTGAGGGGTCAACAACCGCGAAAATCGTTGCCCTGCAGCTGCGGCCACTGCAACTGAGGATTGCTGACGTTGTCGCCCGAGGCCCCGAGGATCTGCCCCAGGCGGGTTTGGCCGAACAGGCCGAGCTCAAGGATGGCGTGATCGCCATTGAACCCGCCGTCATCCAGAGCTTTCAAAAACGCTGACGTCGTTGTCAGGCCGAAAAGCCAGATTATTCTGGCCGCACCAAAGCAGAACCCTGGTGTCGACGACCCGAACCATCCTCATCTGTTCTGGCAAAGGCGGTGTCGGAAAAACAACGACCACGGCAAACCTTGGGATCGCCCTTGCTCGCCAAGGCGCCAAGACCGTGGTTCTTGACGCGGACTTCGGTCTGAGGAACCTCGACCTGCTCCTGGGCCTGGAGAACCGCATCGTCTACACCGCTCAGGAGGTGCTGGCCGAGACCTGCCGGCTGGAGCAAGCCCTGGTGAAGCACAAGCAGGAGCCCAATCTGGCCCTGCTCCCTGCGGGCAACCCTCGGATGCTCGAGTGGCTCAAGCCCAAGGACATGCAGGCCATCGTTGCTCTGCTGGAACGCCAGTTCGATTACGTGTTGATCGACTGCCCGGCAGGCATCGAAGACGGATTCAAAAATGCCGCGGCCGCAGCCCGAGAAGCAGTGGTGATCACCACCCCAGAAGTGGCCGCCGTACGGGACGCTGATCGGGTGATCGGGCTTCTGAACACCCAGGGCGTGCAGCCTGTGCAGCTCGTGCTCAACAGGGTGCGGCCGAAGATGATGTCGAACCAGGAAATGCTTTCGGTGGACGATGTCACCGACATCCTGGCGTTACCGCTTCTGGGGCTTGTTTTTGAAGACGAACAGGTGATCGTGAGCACCAACCGCGGTGAACCCTTGACCCTGAGTGATTCCTCGTCCCCAGCGGCCCAGGCCTACGGCAACATCGCTCAACGGCTTCAGGGTGAAGACATTCCTCTGATGGACCCCTCCCAGGCCCGCCGCGGCCTCCGCGCCAGGATGCGCAAGCTGATGCAAACCCGGATTTTCTGAGGCGATGACACTCAAGGAATTCATCGACAAACTCCTGCGCCGTCAGCCCGCCAGTGCAGAAACAGCCAAAGAGCGGCTGCAGTTGGTGCTGGCCCACGACCGCAGTGACCTCAATCCGGAGCTGCTCGAACAAATGCGGCGCGAGATCCTCGAAGTGGTGGCCCGCTACGTGGAGATCGACCTCGCTGAAGGTGATGTGAGCCTCGAGACGGAAGATCGCGTCACCGCCCTGGTGGCCAACCTGCCGATCCGTCGCCCGATCGCCCAACCCGCAAAGGTGGAACCCTCTGAGCAGCAACCTGCTCAAGCTTGAAACCTCAAATCCCGAACCTCCTCACCCCCGCTGAACAGCGGGTGGTGCTGTTGTTGCTCGAAGGCCTTAACAACTGAGCCATCGCCCAGCGGTTGGTGATCAGTCATCGCACCGTTGAGTGCCACATCAGCAGGACACTCCGGAAAAGCGGATGACGCAATCTACTCGAGCTGGTGCTTTGGCTGATTAGCGATCAAGACCCCACCTTGAATCGCCTGGCAGCCGGTACGATGCAGCCCATGCCGGCTTAGCTCAGCGGTAGAGCAGCGCTTTTGTAAAGCGAAGGCCATCGGTTCAAATCCGTTAGCCGGCTTGATCTGGATCAGGGCGACGTTCTGCGGTCTGATTCGCCCGCCAGCAGCCAGATGAAGAACACCCCCAACAACCAGGGGAGAATATTCAGTTGAAGCGTCCAGGTGAAGACCGCTTCAAGGGGTTCGAGCACCCAATGAAGCAAGGCCATCACCAGCAGGCAGAGCCCAACAAGCGAGATCACTCGAGCACCTCAACCCCTGCTGGAATCACAGCACCCCGGCGCACCAAGCGCCAGCGTCCTTCCTCCAACCAGACCAACACCGTGCTGGCCTGGCCCGAGGGTCGAGGCCAGGGCTGCGGACCCAGCTGCGCGACATCAGGGAAAACCAGAGCCGCCTCTGCTGCGGTCATGCTGGCGTGTTCACCGGAACGATTGGCACTGGTGGTGGCCAACGGCCCGCTGATCTGAAGCAACGCGCGGGTCTGATCACAGGCCGGAATGCGGCAGCCCAGGGTTGTTCCACCGGGGTTGAGATACCGGCCCGCACCGTCATCACGGGCAGGCAATACCAGCGTGAGCGCTCCAGGCCAATAGCGCTCAGCCAAAGCTTCAACCTCCCGATGGCAGGAACCCTCAACCTCGTGAAGCAAGTCATTGACGGATGCACCCATCAAAATGAGGGGCTTATCAGCTGGTCGGCGTTTCAAGCGCCAGAGGGTCTGGGCTTGATCGGGAAGCACCGCCAGGCCCGGCAGCGTGTCGGTGGGAATGATGGCGGCTTCACCGGCACGAAGCCGCAGCGTCAGGTCGGAGGCGGCCAGGACCGAAGCAGGCATGAATCCTTCCTTCATCGCAGTCGTTGCATCAGCTTGATGCGGCAGGTTTGCAAGCAAGCGCAAAGCGAAGGGTCCCCTCAAGATCAGCGGCCGCTCTGACCTCCACCAAGCCGGCATCCCGTAGCAGCTGCGTCACCTGAGTGCTCTGGTCGTGGTGGTGTTCGAGCAGAAGCCAACCTCCAGGCGACAGCCCCATTAGGGCGCCATCCACCACGGTGCGGATCGCATCCAAGCCATCTGCTCCGCCAAGCAACGCCAAATGAGGTTCGTGGTCACGCACCACAGCCTCAAGACCGTCAACCACACCACTGGGGATGTATGGAGGATTGCTGACCACCAAATCCAGGCTTCCCCACCAGCTCTTGAGGGGAGACCACCACGACCCGAGGTGCAGTGAACAGTTGCGATGCGGGGCGCAACGCTCAAGATTGCGTTCTGCCAACTGCAAGGCATCGGAACTGAGGTCGACGCCATGCCCTGGTGCCGTTGGCCAGGCACGGGCCAGAGCCACAGCGATGGCTCCTGAACCAGTGCCGAGGTCAGCCCAACGAGCGGGAGGGGTGGCTTTGAACTGGCTCATGGCCAGATCCACCAGCAGTTCCGTTTCCTGACGGGGAATTAATGCGGCAGGCGACGACTCAAGCAGCACATCCCGCCAGGGACAGAGCCCCACCAGGTGCTGGAGGGGAATATTCCCATGAAGGTGACACTCCCAGAGCTCAGAAAGCACCTCAAGGGACTGCTCCAGGGCGACAGTGCGCGTGGGGTCCAGCAACAGCCGTTGCAGGCTGGCCCAACGAAGACCAGCGGCCAGATCAAGCAACCAATCCAGATCAGCCGCGGTGCCACCCCGGGCGAGTTGTTGGCGCCGCCACTGCAACAGATCAGTGCCGGCAACGGTTGTGCAGTCTCTCAAGGCCGAGGCTTACGCCAATGCAATCCAGATTCACACAGCAGTTCGCGCCGACACTCAAGGGCTAAAAGCTGGGGGCCAGCTCAGCAGGGGTGCACTGCAAATGAAGCACCAACTGATCAAAGGTCGCCCCTGAGCCAATGGCCTCCATCAACCGTTGATGCTTGCCGCGTGACTCCTTTGACCTCAACGGTCCCTCGCCAATGGAAGCGAGCAGATCCTCAGGGTGAAGCAAGGGAGTTGCACCATCACGAAGCAGGGCATTGCTACCCCGAAGGGACCAACGGCGGGCATCCCCCGGAACCACCCACACGGGACACCGCATCGGGCTCGCCCAGCGGGCCGAAATCAATGCTCCGCTGCGTTGCGGACACTCCATCACCACAAGCGCTTGGGCAAAGGCCACCAACCAACGGTTCCGCGCCGCGAAGTGCCCTGGGCGCACACGGCAGCCGGACCGACTCGGACTGATCAACAGCCCTTGCCTGCCGATCTGCTGTTGCAACGATCGGTGGTGGGCTGGATAGACACGGTCCAAGGGTGTCCCCAACACCGCGATGGGTGCACCGTTTCTGGCCAAACAGCCGCGATGGGCTGCAGTATCAATCCCTTCCGCAAGACCACTAAGGACGGGCCAACCCGCCTCGGCAAGACCACGGCCCAGTTCTTCAGCCATGGCAAGACCATGGTCCGAGGCGGAACGCGTGCCCACCACCGCGATAGCCGTGCGGGCATGGATGTGCCGGAGCAGCGATCGATCCCCTTCGACGTAGAGCCCTGAAGGGGGTGCCTGCAGATCATCCAAGCAACGAGGCCAATCAGGATCACCCGGCAAAAGGGCACAAGCAGGCACGTCAGGCTTCGGAGCAGCCCCGTGCTCGAACCTGTAACGCTCAACATCGCGCAAACAGTGCGCCGGCCAAGCCAGCGCCTGGCCCAAGCGTTCGATCGGCCAACCCCAAAGCTGATCAGGGCCGATGGCTTGATCGCGGCAGAGCCTGCGCAGATCAGCCATGCGGGCGTTGCCCAAGCCAGGGCAACAGGTCCAGAGCCACCACCACCCCCGCACCAGCACCGAGCAAGTACATGTGTACTCGCACGGCAGCGGTGGTCCAGGGTTCGATTCAGAGCGATTGGCGCACCAGCTGATCCATCACCTCCTTCAGCTGCGCCGGCACGCGCCTGAGCACGCGCCCCTCACGCACCATCACCAGATTCACCGACGCCTCCGCAACCACCGCGCTTCCGCAGACAAAGCGTGAGATCCATGGCCAGCGCACCCCCTGCTGACCAGGGCATCGGCTTTCAACACACACTTCGTCGCCGTGCCGGAGCGGCTGGCGGTAATCCAGATGAAGGGACACCACCGGCATATCAACACCCATCGCGGTCATGGCGGCATAGCCAAGGCCCGCAGCCTGGAGCGCCTCAACCCTGGCCTCCTCAAGCCACTGCACATAGGCCCCATGCCACATCACACCGGCGTAATCGGTGTGCTGCGGGAGCACACGCTTGGTCAGGGTGTACATGTTCCGCGTAACGCTGTGACATCAGCTTCTCTCCACGGAGGCAACCACCCATAGGCTTCCGCAGAGACTGCTTCATCCACCTGTGTTCAGGAACCTTCTGATTGCCGACTCGGGCAAGGGTCACGTCGAGGAAATGATCCGGATGCTCCAGGACATTCCCAGCCTGAAGGCCGCAAAAATCAATTTGCTGCATGTGGTGTCGGAGCAAAGCAAGTCGCAATCCGACGGCCATCGCGACGAAGCAGCAAACCTCTTGAACAGCGCAATCACGCGCATGGGCCTGAGCCCGTCGAGCGTGAGCACCTTGATTCGCGAGGGCGACACCAAACAGACCGTGCTCAAGGTTGCCGATGAGGTTCAGGCAGACCTGATCGTGATGGGATCCCGCGGCCTGGGACGGCTTCAATCGATCCTGGCCAACAGCACCAGCCAATACGTCTTTCAACTGTCCACGCGGCCGATGCTGCTGGTGCGGGATGACCTCTACGTCAAGCATGTCAACCGCGTGATGGTGACGATCGACGGAACAGGCGTTGGGGACGACGCTCTGCGCACGGCCTGCGAACTGGTGCGAGAAATCCCTGGCGGAACGCTCACCGGCGTTCATGTCGTACGCCAGGAGTCAGCACCCTCCCGGGGAGGCCGCACAAAAGCAGACGAGGTTCTTGACGCCGCTGTTCAGCGGGCCAGGGGTTTCGGTGTCGACATGAAAGCCATCCACACCGAAGGGAAGGACATTGGTCGCAGCGTTTGCCTGGCTGCATCGGAATGCAACGCCGACCTGGTGGTCATCGCCTCTCAGGACCGACGTCCTCTTGTCGCCAGAGGACTGGTGGATTTGGACAAGCTTCTGGGCGGATCAGTCAGCGACTACATCCGAGTGCACGCACCAGCCCCTGTGCTGCTGGTGCGTGAGCCTGAACAAGGCTGAATCAGGCCTCGTTGTTCTGCGTGCCGATGTAGAGCACGATCAGGAAGATCGCCGGAACCAGGATGAACAGGAGGCTGGCGACGAATCCGAGATCGTTGGTTTCCATGGCCGTTGAAGGGATCCAGGCGAAGGTATCACCGACAAGAGGCCTAGGGAGCGTCTGCCCTAGGCCTCGTCACCGGAGGTAGCAGCCTTGGCATCTCGGCCGTCGCCATCGCCCCCATCCTGGTCCTCCTCATCGAGCTCACTAGCCGGAGGCGCTGGCCATGCCGTGGGACCCGCCGGCAGCGGGGCCTGCCTGGCCGCAGCCAATCTCGAATCGGCATTGGCGAGCCTCACCTGAGGCCGAGTGAGAACCATGACGGACTTCTCCACCAGGGCCTGGCATGCCAGACGCCACTCCTGGGGTCGGCGGCGCAACTTGCTGTCTTCGACGGCAGTGCGTGCCGTCAGCGCATCGGCGTTGTCTTCGTCGACCACGGAAACGAAGCATGTGATGCACTGACCACACCCTCCACAGTTGCCCAGCTGCCCCTTCAGGCCGTAGAGCTCGATGCCCTCACGACGGGCCACCTCACGCAGATTCTCACCGGGGTAACACTCCACATCACGCCCTTCGCGAACAAACCGGATAACGGGCATGAGCTCACAAGCAACCAACCCCCATCATGGGCTGAAGCATTGCGTTTTGTGAACAGCAGGGGGCTGACTTTCATGTCACTGACCGTTGCGGGCAGGTCACTTTTCCCCCGCCCCATGGACTGAAGCCCTTACGATCGCCCATGTCTGACTGCATAAGCAGTCTTGTCCCCCGAACCTGACCCATGGGATTGCCCTGGTATCGGGTGCACACCGTTGTCATTAATGACCCGGGCCGCCTTCTGGCTGTGCACCTCATGCATACAGCCCTCGTAGCCGGCTGGGCCGGCTCCATGGCTCTCTATGAGCTGGCCATTTTCGATCCGTCTGATCCTGTCCTGAACCCGATGTGGCGTCAGGGCATGTTCGTGATGCCCTTCATGTCCCGCCTTGGCGTGACCGGCAGCTGGGGTGGATGGAGCATCACCGGTGAAACGGGTGTTGATCCCGGCTTCTGGAGTTTCGAGGGCGTCGCTGCCGCTCACATCATTTTCTCCGGCCTGATGATGCTGGCCGCCATCTGGCACTGGACCTATTGGGATCTTGAGATCTGGCAGGACCCCCGTACCGGTGAGCCTGCTCTCGACCTGCCGAAGATCTTTGGCATCCACCTGCTTCTCGCTGGACTCGGCTGCTTCGGCTTCGGTGCTTTCCACCTCACTGGCGTCTTCGGACCAGGCATGTGGATCTCTGACCCATATGCACTAACAGGTCATCTTGAGGCGGTTCAACCGTCTTGGGGACCCGAAGGTTTCAACCCCTTCAATCCCGGTGGAATCGTTGCCCACCACATTGCTGCTGGCATCGTAGGCATCATTGCCGGCATCTTCCACATCACCACGCGTCCGCCCGAGCGTCTCTACAAAGCGCTTCGGATGGGCAACATCGAAACAGTTCTGGCCAGCGCCATAGCAGCCGTGTTCTTCGCCGCTTTCATTGTGGCTGGAACCATGTGGTACGGCTCTGCTGCGACTCCCGTCGAGCTGTTTGGCCCCACCCGTTACCAGTGGGATCAGAGCTACTTCAAGACTGAGATCAACCGTCGCGTACAAACCGCGATGGACGATGGCGCTACTCAGGAAGAAGCCTTCGAGGCCATCCCTGAGAAGCTCGCCTTCTACGACTACGTCGGCAACAGCCCTGCCAAGGGCGGTCTGTTCCGCGTGGGCCCGATGGTGAACGGTGATGGTCTGGCAACCGCTTGGGTTGGTCACATCGCATTCAGCGATAAAGAAGGTCGCAACCTCGAAGTCCGTCGTCTGCCGAACTTCTTCGAAAACTTCCCTGTCGTTCTGGAAGATGAGCAGGGCATCGTCCGTGCCGACATTCCTTATCGTCGTGCGGAAGCCAAGTTCTCCTTCGAACAACAGGGCGTGACCGCCAAGGTGTTCGGTGGAGCACTCGACGGCCAGACCTTCACTGACCCTGCCGACGTGAAGCGTCTCGCCCGTAAGGCTCAGCTGGGTGAAGCCTTCGACTTCGACCGTGAGACTTACAACTCTGACGGTACGTTCCGTAGCTCGCCACGCGGCTGGTTCACCTTTGGCCATGCCACCTTCGCGCTGCTGTTCTTCTTCGGCCACATCTGGCACGGTGCCCGCACCCTGTACCGCGACGTGTTCGCTGGTATTGATCCCGACCTCGGAGATCAGGTGGAGTTTGGCCTCTTCGCCAAGCTCGGTGACAAAACCACCCGTCGCCTGCCCGAGGGCTACGTTCCCCCAGCTGGAACTCCCCTCAACTGATCGCCCTCTAGGAACAACACGATGGAAAGCTTCGCTTACGTCCTCATCCTTACCCTTGCGATTGCCACCCTCTTCTTCGCAATCGCCTTCCGCGATCCGCCGAAAATCGGTAAGTGATTTGATCTCCCAAAACCCCGCCTCGGCGGGGTTTTTTCATGCTTTCCATCACCCACCGTCGCAAGCCGGTCTCTTCCGCGCGAGCGGATCACAGCAGTCTCACGTCAGCAACAGCCGTCGACGCAATCCTCAAATGAGACTGATGTCCACGAGGCACTTCTCAAGTCTCAAATCAGTGTCTACAGTTGGTGCAACTATTTGATGCCCTCGGGGATGCAGTGCCCCTCCTGCCAAAACACAGATAGTCGCGTTCTCGAATCCAGGGCAGCGGATGGTGGACGCAGCGTGAGACGACGGCGTGAATGCCTCAACTGTGAATTTCGCTTCACCACCTACGAACGGGTGGAGACCGTTCCGATCACGGTGATCAAACGCAACGGCAACCGGGAAATCTTCAGTCGCAGCAAGTTGCTGCACGGCTTGAATCGAGCTTGCGAGAAAACGGGCTTGGACACCTCTCGGCTCGAATCCCTCGTGGAAGAACTCGAACTGAAACTCCAGCAACGCACCGGAAAGGAAGTGAGCAGCACCGAGATCGGTGAATTCGTGCTGAGGGATCTCAAACAGATCAGCGAAGTGGCCTACATCCGGTTCGCATCCGTTTACCGCCAGTTCCGAGGCATCGACGACTTCGTCTCGACCCTGGAAACACTGAACGCCGATCAGGAACAGAACCATCTGGCTACTGTTCGTTGAATCGTTTCGCTGAACCAGTGCACTGAATCGGTTCGTTGAACCCGTGCATGCCATCGCTGCGAGAGAAGAGCTGTCGGTCGTATCTGTAAACTCAGAAATTCTCCGTGAAACGTCGGCGGGCGTTCCATGCGATTTTTTCGAACTACCCACCTGAGGTAGACCGCCAGCCCCCCATGTCTGCGACTCCGACAGAAGATCAGATCCAGGATCAGGTTCAGGACGCGAACGCCACAGAAGCCTCTGCAGAAACCGCCGCCGCCGAACAGGCGTTTGAGGGTGAGGATCTGAGCATTCCCGAAGACGTCCCCACTGCGGATGATCCAACCAGCCGCGCCGCCAGCCGCAGCCTGGACGACGCCGGATTCACCCTGGATGAGTTCGCGGCTCTCCTCAGCAAGTACGACTACAACTTCAAGCCTGGCGACATCGTCAACGGCACGGTCTTCGCCCTGGAATCGAAGGGCGCCATGATCGACATCGGCGCCAAGACGGCTGCCTTCATGCCTCTGCAAGAGGTGTCGATCAACCGGGTCGAGGGTCTGAGCGACGTGCTCCAGCCCGGTGAGATCCGTGAGTTCTTCATCATGAGTGAGGAGAACGAAGATGGTCAGCTGGCGCTGTCGATCCGTCGGATCGAATACCAGCGGGCATGGGAGCGGGTCCGCCAGCTCCAGAAGGAAGACGCCACCATCTACTCCGAAGTGTTTGCCACCAACCGTGGTGGTGCCTTGGTGCGCGTGGAAGGTCTGCGGGGCTTCATCCCCGGATCCCACATCAGCACCCGCAAGCCGAAGGAAGAACTGGTTGCCGACTTCCTGCCTCTGAAGTTCCTCGAGGTTGACGAGGAGCGCAACCGCCTGGTGCTCAGCCACCGCCGCGCCCTGGTGGAGCGGAAGATGAATCGCCTGGAAGTGGGCGAAGTTGTGGTGGGTACCGTCCGCGGCATTAAGCCCTACGGCGCCTTCATCGACATCGGTGGTGTCAGCGGTCTGCTGCACATTTCCGAGATCAGCCACGAGCACATCGAGACCCCCCACTCGGTGCTGAACGTGAATGATCAGATGAAAGTGATGATCATCGATCTGGATGCCGAGCGCGGCCGGATTTCGTTGTCCACGAAGGCTCTCGAGCCCGAACCCGGCGACATGCTGACCGACCCCCAGAAGGTGTTCGAGAAGGCCGAGGAAATGGCTGCTCGCTACAAGCAGATGCTGATGGAGCAGGCCGAAGAGGGCGAAGATCCGATCAGCTCCATGATGATCTGAGCCTGATGGCCCAACTGCTGCTGAAGGGACATCCCATCGGCAATTTCCAAGGGGTGCTGTTCGATAAGGACGGCACCCTTTCCCATAGCGAGCCGCATCTGCTGGCCTTAGCAGACGCACGCATCAACAAAGCCGTCAAGGTTGCTCAGGAACAAGCCCCTGCGCTGAACCCCTCTGAGCTGAGCCACACCCTGCGCAGAGCGTTTGGTGTTGATCAAGGAATGCTCGATCCCGGCGGAACACTGGCGGTTGCCTCCAGGCAGGACAACATCGCCTCGACTGCAACGGTGTTCTGCCTGATGGGCTGCTCATGGCCCCAGGCTCTCTCCCTGGCCCACACCTGCTTCGATGCAGTTGACCAGGAGGGCCTGATCGACACCACCCCAAGCCCGTTGATCAACGGGGCTGGGCAACTGCTGCGGAACCTGCATCAGCAGGGTGTCACCTCAGCTGTGATCAGCAACGACACCCGGTCCGGCATTGAAGAGTTCCTGGGTCACCATCAGCTCGGCGCAGGCATTGCAGGAATCTGGAGTGCTGATGACCATCCGCGCAAACCCGATCCACAGGCCGTTCTGGAGCTGTGCAACAGGCTTGGCCTGCCACCCCAACGGTGTGCCTTGGTTGGCGATGCGGAGACCGACCTCCAAATGGCCCTCGAAGCCGGAATCGGCGGCGTGATCGGCTTCACCGGTGGCTGGAAGAGTGCTCCGAAACTGCCATCAGCCCAGCATCTGCTCCACAGCTGGGATCACCTCTCCGTAAGCACCAACTCGTAAAGTCGCCCGATCTGGAGCGCCGAATGAGCCGTTACGTCTTTACGTCTGAGTCCGTCACCGAAGGGCATCCCGACAAGATCTGCGACCAGGTGAGCGACGCCGTTCTTGACGCTCTGCTGGCCCAGGATCCCGCCAGCCGCGTGGCCTGCGAGACCGTTGTGAACACCGGCCTCTGCATGATCACCGGTGAGGTGACCTCCAAGGCGCAGGTGGATTTCATCCACCTGGTGCGCAACGTGATCAAGGAGATCGGTTACAGCGGCGCCCGGGCCGGTGGCTTCGATGCCAACAGCTGTGCAGTTCTGGTGGCCCTCGACCAACAGTCCCCCGACATCGCCCAGGGCGTAAACGAGGCCGACGACCACGCCGGTGATCCCCTGGATCTGGTGGGTGCCGGCGACCAGGGAATCATGTTCGGCTACGCCTGCAACGAGACGCCCGAGCTGATGCCGTTGCCGATCAGCCTGGCCCACAGGCTGTCGCGCCGCCTGGCCGAAGTGCGCCACAACGGAACCCTGGGTTACCTGCTTCCCGATGGCAAAACCCAGGTGAGCGTCGTCTACGAAAACGACAAGCCCGTCTCGATCGACACGATCCTGATCTCCACCCAGCACACCGCTGAAGTGGACGGGATCAGTGATGAGCAGGGCATCCGCGAGCGCATCACCGAAGACCTCTGGACCCATGTGGTGGAGCCGGCGACCGCCGATCTGGCCCTCAAGCCCTCCCGTGAGGCCACCAAGTATCTGGTGAACCCCACCGGCAAGTTCGTGGTGGGCGGCCCTCAGGGCGATGCCGGTCTCACCGGCCGCAAGATCATCGTGGACACCTACGGCGGCTATGCCCGCCACGGCGGTGGTGCTTTCTCCGGCAAGGACCCCACCAAAGTGGACCGTTCGGCCGCCTACGCCGCGCGCTACGTAGCCAAGTGCCTTGTGGCCGCAGGGCTCGCCGAACGGGCCGAAGTGCAGTTGAGCTACGCCATCGGCGTGGCCAAGCCCGTGTCGATCCTGGTGGAATCCTTCGGCACCAGCACACTGGCCAACGATGCCCTCACTGCCTTGGTGCAGGAACACTTCGATCTGCGCCCCGGCGCCATCATCGAGACCTTCGGTCTGCGCAACCTGCCCCAGCAACGGGGCGGCCGTTTCTATCAGGACACTGCGGCTTACGGCCATTTCGGGCGCAACGACCTCAACGCGCCCTGGGAAGACGTGACATCGAAAAGCCATGAGCTGAAGCAGGTCGCCGCGGCCTGAAGCCATGACGGATTCACCGCTGGTGCTCGGAATCGACCTGGGCACCAGCGGAATCCGCACAGCCGTTGTTGCCGCTGATGGCGCGCTGCTCGACAGCCGATCCCAGGCCTACGGCGGAGACTTCGCCAACCCCCACAGTTGGAGCGAAGGCTGTGGAGACCTGATCAGGGCAATCCCAGCCCAGCTGCGATCCCAGCTGAAAGCACTCGCCGTGGATGGCACCTCCGGCACGCTGCTGGCCTGTGATCGCGATGGTTCCCCACTGGGGAAAGCACTGGCCTATTCCCAGAGCTGCCCTGAGCTGCAGTCAGCCCTGCCGCCTTTGGTGGATCCCGGTAGTCCAGCCGCCAGCTGCAGCGGCAGCCTGGCCCGGGCCTTGCGGCTCCTCAACTGCCATGGCGAGGCGATCCTGCTGCGGCATCAGGCCGACTGGATCAGCGGATGGCTGCTGAACGATTGGCGCTGGGGAGAAGAAGGCAACAACCTGCGTCTGGGTTGGGATCTGATCACCAACAGCTGGCCAGCCCGTTTTGCCGAACAGTCCTGGCGGCAGGCACTGCCTGAAATCCATCCCAGCGGCAGCATTCTCGGGACTATTGCACCGGAGCAGGCGAAGGCCTTGGGCCTGGAGAACGATCTGATCGTCGTTGCCGGCACAACGGATTCCAATGCCGCCGTTCTCGCCGCCGATCCCGGTCCCGGAGATGGGATCACCGTGCTGGGAACCACCCTGGTGATGAAGTGCTTCACCGAGACGCCCCTGCACGCCCCGGGCGTCACCAGCCATCGCGTGGGGGGACGCTGGCTCTGTGGAGGCGCCTCCAATGCAGGGGCCGGTGTGCTGCGGCGTTTTTACAGCGACGACCAACTCAGCGAACTGAGCCGCCAGATCAACCCGAACACCGACAGTGGACTCCGCCTGCGGCCGCTTCTTGCCCCGGGGGAACGTTTCCCTGTGGATGATCCGGAGATGCTGCCGGTGCTTGAACCACGGCCGGTGAGCGATGCCCTGTATCTGCATGGACTGCTGGAAGGTCTCGCCGAGATCGAAGCGCAGGGTTGGCAGCGCCTGAACGAGCTGGGTGCTGCTGCACCCAGGCGGATCATCAGCATCGGCGGTGGAGCGCGCAATCCCCAATGGCGACGGCTGCGGGAACGCCGCCTCGGCTGCGCCGTAACGAGTTGCCAAACTCCCCCTGCTGCAGGGGTGGCGCGACTGGCCCAACAGGCCCTGGTCGGGTGAGAATTCCGGCAACACGCCCCACCCCCATGCCCACCAAGCTCCGCGATGGTCTGGCCATCGGCCTTTTCGTCGTTCTGGCCGGGTACGTGGGCTTCAGCGGCATTCGCCTCGGCCTTTTGTTGATCGAGCGCTTCGCTTGAGCCGATCACTGCAAAGATTGCACTCACCTGTTTGATCCCAATGCCTGCAGACCCCCTCACTGATGCCGTCAGCACACGGATCTGCAAACACATGAACGACGACCATGCCGAAGCGGTGCTCGCCTATGCCAAGCACTACGGCGGCGTCAGCAATCCCGCTGCAGCGCGCATGGTGTCTGTGAAAGCAGAAACCATGGAACTGGAGGTGGATGGCGCCAGCATCAGCATTGCCTTTGATCACACCCTCACCGACAGCGAAGACGCTCACCGCACCTTGGTGGCCATGCTGCGGGCGATGCCCAAAGAAGGCGCCTGATCTCGGAGCGATTCAGCCCAACAGGGGAACGATCGTTGCAGCGACCCACCTGCTGTGCATCGTGCGCTCCTGAGCTTTGCCCAAGCTCTGCTGATCGAGCCCCGCTGCCCGATCTGTGATGGACCTTTGGACAGTCCGCTGCCGCCGACGGCTCCCTGCACCACGTGCCTCGATGCCCTTGCTCTCCCTTGTGAGGGGCTCAAGGGTTTGCTGCCCTTGCCGTGGTGCGCTCTCGGGCCTTACGCAGGCAATTTGCGCCAGCTGCTGCTGAAGCTGCGTCAACCGCGCCAAGGCAAAGCGCTTGCGGCCTTGGTTCAGCTGCTGTCTGAGCGCTTCGTCCTGTCTGCAACAGCCGTGCTGGTGCCGATTCCAAGCTGGAAGCGGCAACGATCCAACCCCCTGCCGCAGCGCATTGCCCTGGGATTGGGCCGGCCGACGGCAGAGCTGCTGCACCGCACCCGTGCCGGGTTGAGCCAACACCATCTGAACAGACGCCAACGCCAAACCAACCTGATCGGGGCGTTCCGGGCCTTCCCGATGGACAAACAAGGAGCCCACAGCTCGGTCTGGCTCGTGGACGACATCCTCACGACCGGGTCCACTGCTTTGGCTGCCCGTCAGGCCCTTGAAGCTACTGGCCACCACGTGGCTGGATTGATCTGCCTGGGACGAACCCCCGCAAAGGAGCGCAGGCGGTGATTTAAGATTCCGGAGTCGCTTCGGCGGCGCGCCGGGATAGCTCAGTTGGTAGAGCAGGCGACTGAAAATCGCCGTGTCCCCAGTTCAAATCTGGGTCCTGGCATTTCCCGAAAACGCCTAAAAAGGCACGTGAAAGCACCATATCTGGTGTTGTTACGTGCCTTTCTAGTGCTTCAAGCACCCAATTGAATTTTGCCGAAACGGTAGGGGAGCAGTAGGGGAGCGCGCCCTTTTGGTCAGACGAGGAAAGGTCCCCAGATTTCCCCTACCCAAGGGCAAAAAAAGACCCCTGGAGTGCCCACACCCCAGAGGTCCCGTCCTCTCGTTCTGACGCCCCATCACCTTCCTCCTGGTCTTCTCCGGTGGGGAGCAGGAGAACCGTCAGAAAAGGTGGTGAGGACCGCTCATGGTTCGGTCGCCCGTAAGCAATAAAAAAGGCGGCAGGGAATGCCGCCCAATCGGGGTATGAATGCGTCGAACCGGGAGGTCCATGACCAGCATCACCGGTGCAAAGGAAGCGTCGAGAGCACTTTTTACAAACTGCCAAAAAAAAGGAGGGTCCCTAATCCCTCCACGTACGACGCATCGTCCCCTCACCGAAGGGAACGAACTAAAGATGACGGAAGAAATACCTACGAGTCGTCGCCATCACGACAAAACGTCGCTGGTGTGAGGCAACCAAGAAAAAGGAGGGTTCCCTAGTCCCTCCCTCGATGACGCATTCACCCCTCCAGAGAGGGTTGATGGAACTTTCGCGTCCCTGGAATGCTGCCGCCATGCGTAGAAGCGCGCATTTAAAAGGGGGGTGCGGGACCCCCCTGAAGGTCGTTGAGACCTGGTTACTGCTTCAGCGGTCTCTGACCTCATTCCTGTTCTAAGAGGGTTCAGAGCACCGGGGCATGAGAGGAACTACCCCTTTCTGCCCCCCATGGACACAAAAAAAAGGACCGGTATCCCTATCGGTCCTTCGGAAACTGAAAGTGCCGCTGGGCGGGACGACGCCAAGCGGCGACCACCCTTACCGATGAGGGGGGACTGCCGTGAGTGCCGTGAGCGTTTTCCAAGAAAAGACCCAGGAGTGTTTGACCTCCTGGGTTCCTCGCTCTCATGCGATACGACTGGTCTAACACCGCCCAATAAGCATTTGTGCTTACGGGTTGCCGAACCGCTGGGGCGTCCAGTGCTCACACTTGAAGAAGTGCGAGCGCCAAGCAGGAACAATGTGCTGCCACACACGGCAAATGCCGCTGAAACCAGGTTCTCCCTGGAAGTTCTGGCAATTGACGCACTTAGCAGACATGTCAGGGAAGTGACGATCTTTCAACTGTCTAATCCCAGCGGAAGCAAGACGTCAGGCGCTACTTCAAGGTTCTTCAGTAGAAACGCCCCAGTCAGGCGTCTTCAGAGGTTTCCGACCCTGCCTCTAAAGATGCCTACCCATGAAGAAGGGCGGGAGTGACCCGCCCCTTGGCACCTAACCCCGTCCTAATGAAATGCGGTTCCGTAGGTGTCGTGCTCTTTTTCTAGGAATACCGCCAAGGCAAGACATCCGTAAAAAGACCTGCTTCAGGGTTCAGCAGTCGCACCCCACAGCGGTCTTGTCTTCTTCCACCCCTGCGTCTGAAGCGACTTCCACAACTGCTCTGCGGCGTCTTTCCTCAGATATCGGCGCTCCTTGAGCAGCGGTGGACCTTCGGGCATCTGACGCCCTCGGTCAATAAAGACCTTGGGATCTCTTACCCAGGCGGAGTTGTCCTGGTGAAACCGCCAGACCCAATGGTCGTTGGCATCGATCAACCATCCCTCTTGCATCACGCCACCTCCGGACACCAACCCATTTCCGCTTCCCTGCGGACCATCCAGTTGCGGCACCTCTTCGTCAGGTGCTCTCCGTGGGGAACCTGACGACGCTGAAGACCACAGGTCAGCAACGTGTGGCAGTGCTGGTCGCAGACATAGGAGAAGTGCTGGCACGTCATGCAGACGCAAGAGGATCTGGTCTGCTTCAGACCATCCACAAAGTCCCATTCCTCTTCCGACATCGAACCCTCCTTGTGAGTAGTACATCTGTTTTAGTCCTGGTTCGCAGGGATTGGTCAAGGACGAAAACAGAAGATTCCAAGAGGTCTGTCGAAACTTTCAAGTTCCGACAGGTCATGCAAAAACCACTGCAACTGCGTTCTTGCCCTGTCGAAACACCCTGTCGAAATGTGCTATAGTTCCGACAGAGATTCGACAGGGCAGTCATAGCGATCTGGGGTTACTGGAGGACCAGCACCGCTGAGCAAGACAGCGAACGCCAAGAGCAATCGCTGAAGGAAGCAGGGTGCGAACGGATCTATGGAGACCAGATCACTGGAACCTCTGCCTATGGAGAACGACCTGAACTCTCCAAGTGCCTGGATGGTCTCCGTGATGGCGACACCCTTGTCATTCACGAACTCGACCGCCTGGGGCGCTCAATGGTCGAAATGCTTGTTCAGGTCAACGGTTTGATCGAACGCGGGGTCGCGATCAAAACCCTTGATGGACGACTGGACACTGCCTCGATGCCTGAGGAGTTGGTCAAGTTGGTAGTGGGCGTCATGGGTTACGCCGCCGAGATGGAACTGAAGTCCATCAAGAAGCGCACTGCTGAAGGACGTGAGGTCGCCAAGAGCAGAGGGGTGAAGTTCGGCAGGAAGAGGAACTACACGCAACAACAGGCGGCAGCAGTGGTGGAGATGCGCCAGAGAGGAGATGGATACGGAACCATCGCGTCAGCAATGGGGATGACGACATCGATGGTTCGTCGGATCATTCAGCAACAGGAAGAGGTGCCGTGCTGAAGATCCTTTTGGGTGTTGGTCTGGGGTTCCTCCTCTTCACCAACCAAGACGCGAGGCAGATAACTGCTGACCTACTCAGGGCAACTGGTGATGCCATTGCTCCTGCAGATGAGGACAGGACGCTCGAAGACCGAATCAACGAGGTGCTGGTAGGTGACTAGTCGCCCCACTCCTCAACGACTTTTTTTTGCCTTAGGCGGCAGTTCGCACAAGTCACCTCATCAAGGGCAAACGATGAAGGCAACTGCAATGCCCTACCGCAGATAACGCATTGGGTACTGCTGACGGGATGGGCGTGATCACCTTCTCTCCAGTGCCCATCCCTCATTAACCAAAAGATGCGGCGCCCAGTCTTCGCCTGACGACCGGAAGGATCTGTGCCTCAGAGCACCATCGGAGAAAATCTTGGCGTTAAGACTTTCTGTGGAAAAAGGTGTGGAGAAGTGTAAAGAACGTTGTAGCGGGGGTTACAACTTACGTACTGGGCATCCCAAGAGGACAGCGAATGAAGGCATTACTCCTTCTGCTTCTGTCAGCGATGCCTGCGAGTGCAGAACCACTGCCATTGGTCTGCGAAGTAACCAGCGAAGAGGTCCCCACCATTTCCATTCGATTGGAAGAGCGAACCCCTACGGCACTTCGAGGAGTTCTGATCCAGGACGACAAACGACTTGGAATATTTATGTCCAGCAAACCCAAGCAATACCGCCAAACCACTTGGTCCTTCTTCACCCAGGACGCCGCCAATTCAGGCACTGCTCTGCTGTTTGAGAACGACCTTGTATGGAACCCGCACAAGCGAGTCCCCAAACCCCAGGACGTCAATCGAGTGATTTTTGTTGGGTTGGACCATGCGCTCCTTTTTTGGCGAACAGAGGAGTTCGCTCCAAATCGAGAACTCCTGAAAGCAGCGGCGGGGTTCTGGACCATCTCTGCGCAATGCCTGGGTGGTCGGGTTGTGCGCAGTTAAAACCACTCCCAACCAGTTCGGTATCGCAAGGACACTCAATTCAGCATTTCTTCCATGAATCTTCGGGGAGCATTGGCACAACAGGGATCTCACGTCCTTAGGTTGCGCAAATACTTGCCTTACCCCTCATGTGCCCGCCTGACCTTTCCAGTCTCAAGTGGGGCGATGACGGTGATTTGTCCCCTCACGACACCCTGAACCTGGTGGAGAGATTGACCAGAGCAGAACAGGAGTCAAAAGGAGCAGACGGAACGACTCTGAACTCCAGTCCCCTGCCGCTGGATTCAGACTCCGCGGATATTCCCTGACACCCGAGGGAGCAATGGACGCAGCGCAAACCGAAGAAACCATCCGCTCTCTCCTAACCGACTTGAAGGAGGACAAGGTGGAGTCACTCCTGGTTCAGTGCGCTGACTGGGGGATCAACGTACGGATGTTCCTGAACGGAGACGTCGTCGAACTGGATTTAATGAAGAACTACGAGGGGTATGAGGTGACCTTTGTTGATAACAGGGATAAACAACCTGCTCAGATAGACGAATTATCAGACCTAATCCAACTCCTTCAGATCTCTTGAATTCAACATTTGGCGTGGTCCAATACCTCTTATGAATGCACCTCCTCTGGAGGTAGCGCAGGACCCAAAATTAAGCAGAAGGAACCGATCATATCCATCCCAAAGATTAGATCCATAGGTAAATCTTACTTTGTCTTCATTTACTTGCGTTTCTTCTCTCAGCAGATACTCTTCCGTGAAATCAGAAGGACTTTTATGTCTGGAGGATCAGGGTTTAACCCCTCACCTGAACAACTCCAAGCAATTATCGACACTGGAATCTGGTGGAATCACAAGGTCCAAGAACTCAGAGATGCTGAGCGGTTCGAGGATGCGTACGCTCTTCTTCAGGAGTTTGATGTCATTACATCTCGATCACTGGAAGGCAGTGATTAAAAAAGCGCCAACGGCAGATATCGGTGGTTCTTAATCACCAAAGCGTCTGCCCGTAGATCTCCATGGACCTATCGAAGGTCCTTCTTGTAGTGCGATCCAAATACCTCTTGTGAATGCCATTCATCACTTCCTCTTGGTCTTGTTTGTGTAGGTCTCCTGGATCAGTTCCTTCACCAGGTCATCTGGTTTCATCCGCCAACGCTTCCCGACATCGACAAGCATCTGGTAATGGACATCGCTGACTTTCACTGATTTCGCCATACCCACCTCAAATCAACGCCAAGGTGGATTGCTGACGGCGGTTCCAGAACTCCTTGATTGCCGTCTTATGGAGTTCAGAGCGATCAAGTCCCAGTTCAGAACAAAGTTTGTGCTCAATTGGAACCAAGATTGGTGCTTCTCTCTTGGTATAGGTCATGTTAAATCTCTGACTATTTGGTTTACGCATCATGTTCGTCTGGGGGCAATTAGGCGTTGTGTTGGTGGTTGATTTGTTGGGACCTCCTAGTCGTGATCAGGTTTTCAATTCTCTTGCAGTCTTAAATGGAGAACCCAACTATATTTATTTGGACATTTAATTCATTCCCCTTCGGGGAATACTCACTTCGTTCGTGGTCTCTAGTGTGTTTGCATACCTTTAGAACCTATTTAGACACACCCTTGAGACCAAAGGTCACAAACCTAGTTATACATCTAAGAAGTTTGACTAACATCTAATGTAACAATTGAGACACAAAGGGTACAAGAACCTAGAAATTCCCCATCAACCTCCACAAAGGTAATTCTACAGGTTAATTAATATCGAGTCAAGTTTTAATTGGCGTCAGAGCGTAATTAAATTAATTGCTCTTAATTCTTCGTTCTGCTGATTAGCGACCACTTTCCTGGAGTGATTGCTGCCCGCGCCTTTGCTGCTGTCTTCTCACGCTGGATAAAGCGCAAATAACGCTCCTCCAGCATCTTTGGCGACGTATGCCCGTTGTCCGCAAAATGCCGGATGTATTGCGTGGTCCCGAGTTCTGGGTAGTCCTCCAAGGTCAACCGGAATGCGGTATGGCGACAGGTAGTCCAATCAATCCCTTTGGTTGAGATTCCTGCCTTCTCACACACCTTCTTGAGAAGGAAGTTGATCGTCTCTCCAACGTTGCTTTCGTTTTCGCTGCCTTCCGTTCTCTTGATGTGGGGAAAGTTCAACCACCCCTGTGGTTTCCTCTTGAGAATGCGGCGGATGTTCTCCAACGCATCTGGTCGGTAGGCATAGGTGTCGTGCTTGTCCCTGTCACCCTTCGTTTTCTCAAGGAAGCAGATGACTTGTGGTTCTCCCGCATCGGTCAGTTGCTCGCTGAACCACTCACTTCTCAACCGAGGAGCATCTTCACTTCGGAGGTAATAGAACCACTCCAAGTGGAGCGCGTCATACAAATCAACCCAGTTGCGTGAGTTCTGACGGTTCGTCGGGGTCCAAGGCAGTTCCCGATATTCCTCCGCCGTCAGAGACCGGCGAGCAGCACCACCAGACAGTTCGGCGGCAACGCGAACCAATTGCTCCCACTCCTGATGGGTGAAGTGCCTCTTCTGACGCACGCTCTTCTTTATCGCAGGGAACTCAGGGCATGACAGAGCGGGGAAATCTGCCTTCGCCTCTTTAAACAGGTTGCGGATAAGGGTCTTGTATTGCCTTCTGGTCTCTTCTCCTGAGTTGCCCTTCGCTTCACAGTTCTCCCTGACGAGACGGAAAAACTCCAAAAAGTCGTTGCTCGTGATCGCCTGAATGCTTTTGACCGTCGCCCAGGGTTGAACGCCTATGCCTGTGGTCCCGTTCCAAAGGTTCCGCTTATCGCTCAACCAACGACTTCGGTTGTTCCGTGGTTCCAGTTCCGCCTTGGCATACCAACGCTCCCAATAGACCGACAGAGCGTGTTGCTTCTCCACTTCCCGCACTTGGGACTGTGAGAGGAGGTCCTGCCACTTCTTTTGAGAGGAAGCAACCGCGACCTTTGCTGCTTCCCAGGGGTCGGTGGTCCCGCAAGTGCCTTCTATATAGATGCGCTTTCCCCGCCCCCGATTGGTTTTGCCAGCAAACGGGCGAGGGTCATCTGCTTTCTCCGGCAGGAAGCGCCACTGGAGGTTCTTGGTCTTTCTGCTGTTCGCGCTGGGTTTCTGACGGACGATCGATAGAGAGGTGTGGGGGATGTTCCCTTTGCCCCCCAGGTCGCGCACCACGTTGAGGGTGTGAAGGGTGCCGTCTATCCATTCCTGTGGCAGCGACCGTCCCATAGAGTTCCCCTACCGAAACACCTTCCAGGAGTGGTTCGGACCTACCGCAAATCATCCCGATGGTATGGGAGCGGTATGGGAGCAGCAAGCAAAAACGCCCAAAAAGGGCATTTTTAGTATCGCTGCTATACAGATTGAGCGCTTAAAGGGGCAAATTGTCGCAACGCCCCCAGTTCAAATCTGGGTCCTGGCATCACATTGATGCCAAAACTGCCGTGTCATTCATCTCTCCAGATGCAGGCACAGATCGCGTTTTCGATAACGCAGACAGTTTTGCCATGGTGTTTGACCGCACCTGGAAGCAACTGCGAAGCAGCAACAAGGCTGAACTCAGCCAGGAGGAGCATCTGGAAGCCGTGCTCGAGGCCATGGCTGATCACCCCTTTCTGATCAGTTCCCCAGACATGGCACGCCAGGTGGCCGCCTTCCGGATCAGGTTGCTGGAACTGGCCTGATCAGGCGGAGAGCAAATCGATCTGGGGATCATCCACATATTCCGTGTCATCGCTGAGGGGCTCATCACTGAAGGCCTCGTCCTCGACTCGGTCGTCATCCATCCCCCTCATCTCCATTTCAGGAGCTTCTGGAGTGTCGTGATCGTGCTCTGCTGAGGCCTCCTCGGCGTGGGAATCAGCGTGCAGCTCCACCACCTCGCCTGGGCTCAGACGATCCCGAAGCATCCGCACCTTTTCTTCGCTGGCCAGGAGCAGTTCACCGGCGTCATCAGTGACCGCGGCGATCTCCGCATCTTCCAGCTGCTGGCCCTCAACGGCGACCAACCGCGTCTCCAGCTCCATCAACCGATCCGCCAGCGTTTCCACCACCTCACTGAGACTGAGCAGATGGGTGCACAGCTGTTGCTCGAACGCGGTGCGCGGGGAGGTGGTGGTCACCGGGCTGGCCTCGTGTTGAGAAATTTCGCTGATGGTATCGATGCTGAGCTTCGTGTCCACGGCCCTGGGAAAAGCCACGACTGGCCTACATTCCGCAGGGCTTTCGAGCGGTTGAAGAGATGTCCAGGCTGAAGACAGGGCTGAAGGTCAGCGCCTGGGTCGCCGTCTTCATTGTTGCCGTCGTTTATTTGCAGCGATATGGCATCGCACCGCTGCAAAGCGCCGTGAATGAGATGGGCATCTGGGCCCCGCTCGGCCTGTTCCTGCTGAGAGGGGTGAGCATCATCCTGCCAGCGCTGCCCAGTTCGGTGTATTCCCTCCTGGCCGGCTCGCTGCTGGGCTTCAAAGCGGGCTACCTCACAATCATCCTGTCGGACCTGGTGTTCTGCAGCGCGGCCTTCTTCATCGCCCGCCGCTGGGGACGCGGACCGGTGAGTCGTCTGGTGGGGGCTAGCGCGATGAAACGCATCGATGGCTTCAGCAAGAACCAGCTGGAAGGCAACTTCTTCTTGATGACAGGCCTGCTGATGACCGGGCTGTTTGATTTCCTCAGCTATGCCATCGGGATCAGCCGCACCCACTGGCGTCTATTCGCTCCGGCACTGCTGATCAGCGTGCTGATCAGCGATTCGATCCTCGTGGCTGTTGGAGCTGGTGCCGCTCAAGGCGCCAGCCTCACCCTGGGCTTGGCTCTGCTGGCGATGTTTGCTCTGGCCACCATCACTGGTGTGCTGAAAAAGAAATCCTCAGAGGCGCCCTCCAACACCCACTCCTGACAGGAGCCCTGGAGGATGACAGCCGATCCATGTCGATTCCCACGAACCGCTGACTGGGGTCGAGGAAATTCCTGGACACTGGTTACATTCGAATTGATCGGCGTTTCTCGATGAGCGCACTGGCAGATCCGAGAATTGCCACCCTGCAGAACCAGGCCGGCAGCAGCGGTGAGCTGGATCTACCGGTGGGGGACGGTTGTTTTCGGATCAACCTCCGTGATGAAAACATCGCGCTCTGGCAGGAGACATTTGATCAACACACCACAGCAGCCAACCTTCTGCTGGCTTGCGAAGAAAGCAATGGAGACCTCAAGGACACCCGCCTGACCTGGGTGGTTGGATCTGCCATCCGCACAGCGACGGCATCAAGCCCAGACGCCGTCGGCTGGCTGTTAACGCAGTTGGGGGTACCAACTGAACTCACGGAAGCAGCCATCAGCCGTTGTCCTGGCCTGGGGGACGACCTGGTGTGGGCTTTTTACCTGGAACGCCACGGCTGGCTGATTGCCACACCGGTGGCCAGCGTCAACCCTTGAACCTTCAAAACACCGACTTCAAGACCCTGGTGCAGACCGCCCAGGTTCAAGGGCTAAGCCTCAACCAAGATCTGCCGCAGGCCACACGCCGCATTCTTGAGCGTGCTGATCAAGCCCAACGCCAGCTCACGAGTGAGGAGCTGACGACGATCTGCCAGGCCTCCGGCATTGATCAGTCGCTCCCCAGCAGCCTGATCCAACGATCGGATCACCTGGTGAACCAGGCCCGGGCACAGCTGCTTGCAACCCAACAGCATCTGGTGCAACCGGGCGGAGCTCTTCACCCTCAGGACAGGGCAGAGGCCTGCTGGCGGGACTGCTGGAACTTTCTACGCGTGGTCATCTACGCGGTGGCCTGCAACCAGAGCTGCTTCACAAACCCGAGCGGCATGGCCGCCCTGAGAGAGCTGTACAGACGAATGAGCGTGCCCATCGAGGGGATGAACATCGCCCTCGTTCAGCTCAAAAAGCTTGCACTGGAGGGGGTCTCGCGATCGAACGAACAGCAGCTGATCAGCGACTGCTTCCAACACCTGAGCGATCAGCTCAACAAAACTGCAGTTAAGAGCTGATAAGCGGCTGGCCTAAAAACAGTTTCTTCAAGGGAAGATTTCCACCAAGTATTTCTACTCACGGCGCACGCCATGGCCATCCCGCTCCTTGGGTACCCGCTCAGCACGCAGAACGGTCGGGTGAGCAATCTCGCCGGAGACAACAGCACCGTTCAGAGCCAGCTCTATCCCTCCTCTGCAGCAGGTGACGACACCAGCCGCAGCGACATGGATGCCGTGATCGAACAGGCCTACCGCCAGGTCTTCTTCCATGCGATGCGCAGTGATCGCGAACCATTCCTGGAATCACAACTCCGCAGCGGCAACATCACGGTGCGGGATTTCATCCGAGGCCTGCTGCTCTCGGAACGCTTCCAGCAGGGCTACTACCAGTGCAGCTCGAACTACCGGATGGTGGATCAGGTGGTGGGACGGGTGCTCGGCCGCCCGACCCATGGCGACGCTGAGCGCCGGGCCTGGTCGATCGTGATCGGCGAAAAGGGCTTCACAGCCTTTGTCGACGCGGTGCTCGACAGCCCTGAATACATGGAGAGCTTCGGCTACGACCTGGTTCCTCAGCAACGCTCGCGCGTGTTGCCGGGTCGATCCCTGGGTGAGACCCCGATCTACCAGCAATTCCCGCGCTACGGGGCCGACTGGCGCGATGCCTTGCAGGATCGAGCTCCCAGCGACCAGGCCGCTCAGATGCAGCAGCTGGAGATGTCGTCGGCCTGGGTCAATGGCCAACCTCCTGCCTTCGCCCTCAAGCTCTGGCTGGGCCTGGCGGTTGTCGGCGGATTCGAGCTGGGCCGTGTGGTCCTTACCATCGCCTTCTCGATGCTTCGCAGCTGACTTCCTTGACGGCGCTCTCCAACCCCCTGAACCTGGACACCTGGCAGCCGCCGGAACAGACCCTGGCCTCGGGGTCCATCGATGGCGCAGTTGATGCTCGGGGCGCCGATTGGAGGGGAGTGACTGTTGATAAGGGCGACCTGCGTGGCGCCAATCTCTGTCGCGCTGATCTGAGGGGAGCCGACCTCTCCAGCTGCCAGCTGGAAGGAGCCGACCTGCGCCTGGCGCGCTACGACGCCAGCACCTGCGTTCCGGAAGGCTTTGATCTGCTCAGCAGCGGGGCGGTCGGCCCCAAAGCAAGGCTGAGTGGTGTGTTCTTGAACAGCACCGACCTGCGCGGCATGGATCTACGCGGCGCCGTGCTGATGGGGGCCTATCTCAGCGGGGCTGACCTGAGTGGTGCCCTGCTCGACAACGTTCGACTGGTGGGATCGGATCTTCGTCACGCGATCCTTAGGGGTGCCATGTGCCGGGGGACCCGCTTTGGCACGTGCCAGCTGGACTTTGCCGACTTTCGCGGCGCCGACCTCTCCGAAGCAGGACTGGAGACTGCGGAATCGATCAAAGGAGCCGATTTCTCCCTCACCACAGGGCTCAGTGGGCGGCGAGATGCGCTCTTGGCCCGCCCCTTCGAAGAACTCGACTGCTGGAATCCCCTGACGCGGAGCACCACACGCGACAGCCTCGAATCCTTGTCGTGACAAGGATTACCCCGATCCACCACCCGAAAACCGGGGGCCGAATCGTCATGTCACGCAACATTCGGACACATTTGATTGAGCTTTATAAAGAACCCGCTCCAGGCCACCACTTCTGAATGACCATGGCGTGACGCACACGTCAGGTTGTCCATGCCCTTCGGTCCTGCCTCTCTGCTCGGGGTCGAGCGTTTCTCGCAAGAGAGCGAAGCTCCTCTTGAACTCATCCCTGGTGATGACGACGCCAAGAAGGAACAAATCATCCGCGCCGTTTACAAGCAGGTACTGGGCAATGCCTATGTGATGGAGAGCGAGCGTCAGCTGGTCGCTGAATCCCAGTTCAAGCTGGGCGAGATCAGCGTGAGAGAGCTGGTGCGACGCATCGCCAAGAGCGAGCTGTACCGCGATCGCTTCTTCGACGCCTGCTCCCGCTACCGCTACATCGAGCTGGCCTTCCGTCACCTGCTGGGACGCGCCCCCGTGGACTTCGATGAGATGCGTGCTCACGCCGAGCGGCTCGACAGCCACGGCTACGAAGCCGACATCGACAGCTTCATCGACAGCGCCGACTATCAGGACACCTACGGCGAGTGGACTGTTCCCTTCCAGCGGGGCTGGAAGACCGAATCCTGCACCACCCTGCAGGAGTTCACCTGGAGCTTCCAGTTGCTGCGCGGCAACAGCAGCAGCAGCCTGAAAGGCGATCTTTCCGGGATCAGCAGCAAGCTCGGCGGCAACGCCTATCAGAACCGCCCGATGGCGGTGGTGCCCCCCTCCTCCACCGAAGCCACCGGCTGGAGCTTCCGCCCCTCCAAGAACCTGCAGGACGCCCCCACCCGCCATGGCGTGGGTGCCGGCGAGCAGGGCAAGACCTACCGGGTGGAAGTCACCGGCTACAGCGCCAACAACGTGCGCCGGATCTCCCGCTACACCCGCTCCAACCGGGTGTACTTCGTGCCCTTCGACAAGCTCTCCGAGCAGTTCAAGCGCATCCATGCCGAAGGCGGCAAGATCGCCAGCATCACACCTGTGAACTGAGTTCCCCGATCGATCAGAAAGGCGGCTGCCCGGGCGTTCGCGCATGACCCCGCATCGCCGCCCCTGATCCGAACTCACTCCGCAACCCCTTTCCTCCCCTCACCCGCCTCCCACCATGTCTGCCTCACAAGGCTTCGGCGCCGCCTCCCTCAACGATGCTCCCGTCTCCTTCAGCCGGACCCGCAACGCATCCGCAAAAGCAGCCCTGAGCAACGGCGAATTCCTGCGCCAATCCTGCGCTTCGATGAAGATCGCCATCGGGCCCCGCAATCATGAGGATTGCCCCCATGGCGTCACCGCGCAGCGCTACGCACCGGACGACTCCGCCGCCTTGGCTACAGCCATCAGTGCTGCGTACCGCCACGTGTACGGCAACGCCCACGTGATGGACAACGAGCGTTCCGCTGAGCTTGAAGCCCGCTACGGCAATGGCGAGCTCACCACCCGCGATTTCGTTCGCGGCCTGGCCAAAACCTCCTTCTACAAATCCCGCTTTTTCGAAGGTGTTGCCCCTCAGCGCGGCATCGAACTGAACCTGAAGCACCTGCTGGGCCGTCCTCCCGTGGATCAGGCCGAGATGTCGGCGCACATTTCACTGCTGGCAAGCGGTGGCCACGACGCCGTGATCGATTTCATCGTCGATGGCGCTGAATACGCCGAGGTGTTTGGTGACGACGTGGTGCCTTACACCCGCTCCTTCACGTCCGCTGCTGGCATCCCCAACAACAGCTTCGCTCGCATGGCGACCCTCGAGCGCGGCTTCGCCATCAGCGACAGCGCCATCGGCAGCAGCAGCCAGCTGGCCAATGGCTTGGCTCGCAACACCACGGCCTACATCCAGCTGCCCTCCGGAGCCAGCTTCACCGGCGGCGCCCAACCCAGCGGCCTGGGCAGCAATGCGCAATTCGCTGCCAAGAAGCGCACCAGCAGCGATGGTGGAGATTCCACCCCGATCCGCAACGACGCCTACGTCGGGTTCGGCCTGGGACAGCGGGAGCAGGAAGTGTTCCAACGCTGCCCGGGTGACAGCGCCGATCAGATCAATGGTCTGATTCGTGCCACCTACCGCCAGGTGATGGGCAACCCCCACCTGATGGAGTCGGAGCGTGCAATGGCCGCTGAAAGCCGTTATGCAGAGGGCTATCTCAGCACAAGAGAACTGGTGCGAGCGATCGCGCTCTCCCCCGAGTACAGCCGCCGTTTCTTCGAAACCAACGCCCCGTACCGCTTCGTTGAGCTCAACTTCAAGCACTTCCTGGGCCGGGCACCCAAGTCTCAGGCCGAACTGAGTGAGCACATCCAGATCCTGGCCAACGACGGCTACGAGGCAGAGATCAACAGCTACCTCGACAGCGCTGAGTACCAGAACACCTTCGGTGAAGACACGGTGCCCTACATGCGCATCCTCTCCGAAGAAGGTCGGGCACAGGTGGCCTTCAACCGTCACCTCTCGCTGGCTGAAGGTTTTGCAGCCAGCGATGCCGTGCTCAACAGCGCATCCCTGGTGACCTCAATGGCCACCAACTCCGTCCCCAGTGGCTGGAGAACCACCACGAGCCGGACCAACCGGAACGGTGCTGTGGCCGGATCTCCATCTGCAACCACGAAGCGCTTCCGCATCGTGGTTCAGGCTCAGCCGCGCGGCGGACGCCAGCGCACGCCGAATGCGAGTTACCTCGTCTCCGGTAAGGACATGAGCAGCCAGATGAAGTACATCCACGCCCGCGGCGGCCGGATCGTCTCCATCACCGAAGTGATGTGATCGCAAGGGTCATCTCGACCCGCTCAACATCCCCCCTCCCTCAAGGGGCCCATCACCCTCACTTCGATGCCGGCCCCTTTCGACGCACCTCCCCTCAAACCATGACCACTGCCACCCTGGCCACACCCGCCAACCAAGATCGCAGCCACGCTGAAGACATCATTCGTGCCGTGTACCGGCAGGTCTTCGGCAACCGCCACCTGATGGAGCTGGACGTTCAGCCCTCCATCGAAGCTCTATTCATCAACGGCGACCTCACTGTTCAGGGTCTTGTCACAGCACTGGCTCAGTCGGAGAGCTACCGGCGGCTTTTCCTCGAGACGAACAACCCCTACCGCTTCGTTGAACTGAACTTCAAGCACCTGCTGGGTCGTCCTCCCCGGGATCAGGCTGAAATCAGTGAGCACGTGCGTCGCCTGGCCGACGAAGGTTTCGAAGCCGAAATCGCCAGCTACACCTACAGCGATGAGTATCTGAACAACTTCGGCATCGACTCGGTTCCCTACGCCCGTACCCAAACGAGCGTCGACGGCGAAAGCACCGTGGCCTACCAGCGCAACCAGGCCATGGATCCTGGCTTCGCTGGCTTCGATGCCGATCAAGGCTCTGTGCTGCAGGTGAGCCTGGCCTCCAACTCGAACCCCACGGCAGCGGGCACCAGAAAAGTGGTGGGCGGCGGCAACCGCTTCACCATCCTTTGGACCTCACGCGTTCAACTGGGTGCCGTGCGTCGCTCTGCCCAGCGCTCGGTGGTGAGCTACTCCTCCCTGTCCCGCACCATTCAGAGCATCCAGGCCCAGGGCGGGAACATTCTTTCTATTGCGAACGCTTAATCCTTGTGCTGATCCGGCCCTTGCGGCCGGATCAGTCCGTCATGATTGGTGCCTGAAACGTCTGGACCCAATCGGTGAATCCAGGGAGATTTCATCTCCTGAAACCGCCAGCTTTTGAATCATGCCCATCCTTCGTCAACCCACCAACAGCCAGCCGGGATCGAATCAGGGCTTTCAGTCTTCTGTGTCCTCCGTTCCTGTTGCCATGTCGATGATGATCGACTCCATGGTGAACATGGTGCAGAACAGCCGACCTGATCTGAAGGCTGAGACCGACTCCAGCACCAAATGAACATCGAGCAATTTGTTGCTCAAAGCGAGGGAACGTGGCGATCAATGCGATCCGGCCACTCCCTCGCTTTTCAGCAATTTGAAGAAGTCCTCAGTGAAGTTCAAATATCACGAATTGACGCTTCCGATCAAGAGATCAACGACTTGATTCAATCGTCGAGCCTGAGCGAAAGATCAGAGGTTGCTGCACCGTTTCGAATGACCTGGGCCGCCGAAAGCGATTGGGAACCTGATGATCCCAATGAGGTGTCATCCGGCTCATGCCTAATTGTGCCGATACCAAGCGATGACAGCCAAGGCGTTTTGCTTCGAAGTGTTGGCTATGCAGAAGCAGCGCCAGCGGAATCCAGCTACAGCTTTCTCAGCGACGGAACGTTTCTGCTCACCACGCAATACGAGCAATCCATCGCCGAAGAACGCATCTGGTTTGTCTCGGAGCATGTTCGCTGCCGCTCCTCCGTGCTCCGCACATCGGCTGGATCAGGTGTATTGCAAACGTCCTTTGCTTCTGAAGTGCGGCGCCTGAGCAGCTGATCCCACGCCAATGTCAGACAACAACGAGGCTCTGCTCCTGTTCGCCAAGACTCTCGCAGGGCACTACAGCAATCTCCAACAGTCTCAGGAGAATCCCAAGGATTTCGCTCACATCAACATCTTTTTTCGCCCGCTTCCCTGGGATGTTCTGAAAGCACCTGGATTTTATTCAGAGCAAAGTTATGACCATGATCCTTGGCGGCCCTATCGCCAAGGCATTCATCGATTGCTCCCGGCCGAGGATGAGACGTTCATCGTTGAGAACTACGGATTCGCTGATCCCATCCGGTTGGCTGGTGCAGGCCAACGCCCTGAACTCCTCAACAGCCTCAAGCCTGAGTCTCTGAAGCCACGTTGTGGCTGTGGGATGCACTTTCGCGAGGTTGAATCCGGTCGATACCTGGGTGAAGTGGAACCCGGCAAGAACTGCATGGTTCCCCGGGATGGCCGGCTCACATATTTGGTCAGCGAAGTGGATGTCAACGCCACAGACTGGATCAGTCGCGATCGAGGCTTTGACCCCGACACGGATGAGCAGCGCTGGGGCTCCGAGCATGGGCCGCTGCGGTTCAAACGTGTGGCTCACCTCGGGAACGAGCTCGACCAGAACTGGCTCCAGTGGTGAGCAACCTCCTCGTCTGAGCGGCTAGACGATGTCTGCAATTGAGGCCGAGAAACAACTGAAAACCTGGATCCGGTCCCAGCATCTGATTTGCGAAGGAACCGATTTCGTCTTTGAAACGGTGGATCAAACCCACCTCGACAAATTCGAGCGTTGCATTGAAGCCATCGGTGGACGCGTGCGAAAAATTGCAGCTGCCGGCAACTGGCCGATGGGCCCAAGGCGTACCTTCAAGATCCTGCGTGCTACGGCAGCAGTTCCCAGACCCGGTGGTGAGTCACTGGTGACCTATTGGGCCAAACGCGGCACCACACGCACCCGCTATGCGGAGATCAGCTGAAGCGATCAATCATCAAACCAGCCAAACCAGGTGGGTTTGCTGAAGTCAGACACCTGACTCCAACTCCGCAACAGCGTGAGTGAATCAATCGCGAAACCCTGGGCTTGAGCCAAGCCAATCACTTCATCTTGGTTCCGTGCTGATTTCACCTGGTCCTTGAGATCAGGCCGTGTTTTCACCAGCTGGATGAACGACGCCAAAGCCGCATCTTTCTCTGCATCCGTGAGGCTGGATGCCGGGGCGCTAGCCGGCTGGGCAACGGACTGATCCGGGGTTACTGCAAAATCTGCAGGGCCAAGCATCCCCTCGGATTCAGCACCATCCATCAACAGCGCACGCCAGCGGGACAATTGACGAAACGCCCAGCTCCAATGGGCTGGATCGGCCCGGTGAACAGAGGCCAGATCGGCATCGGAGGTCTGCAACCAATCCATGGCCAGATATCTCCCCCATTCCGCCAAGGTGATCGCGTAGCCGCGGATGTTGGCGTAGGCAACGATGTCGTAATGGGAGCCAAGCGTCTTGATCCCCGTGGCTAGCCCATGATCATCAGCAATCGCCTGGACGAAACGCTCAAGTTCAGAGTTGGCCATCATCAACACTCCTGAATCCAGAGGGCAAAATTAACCTTTTCACAGATCATCTGCAGCACCAAAGGACCACCAGGGCACTGCAGAATTCGCCACGGCACCTTTGATTCTGTTACCCCCGAATCCACCAGAATCTTGGGGGGACGCGTTGCCTGCTCAAGCGGGATAAGTGAGGCAGCCAAAGGGCTTTCGGCCTGCTTCAACAATGCATTGAGATCATCAAGCGAAGCAATTTGATTCAACGCCGATCCGGATTGATGCAATTCAACAAATCGACGGATTTCTTGAGCTGCGCTTTCGGCAACGGCCATTCGGCTTAAGCTTTGGCTGGACGGGATCATAAGCCAAATGAACCATCCTCAGGTTTTTCAAATTCTTGATCGGCAATGAGCGAACGCTTCGACACTCTTTTCGCTGGAATGAGTGAAGAGACGGCGATGGAAACGTTGCTCAAGCCGCCCGCCGAGCTCAAGAATCCCGGCCTTAAATATCTCGCCGCAACCCGTCTTGGAGCCTGCCAATCCCCCGAGTCCCTTCAGAGACTCCTGGCCGCTGGAGCCAACGACTCCGACGACCTCTACGAACGCATCACCCGGCGCAAGGCCCTCGAAGCCCTGGGCCGACGCAAAGACGGCTCGGCGCTTCCTGTTCTTCTTGCTGCCCTACAGGCCGATGACGAACCCACGGTCGTCAATGCGGCTGATGCCATCGCCCGGCTGGGTACACCTCTAAATAAGGAGGAGAAAACGGCACTTCTGCAAGCGCTTCAGGGCCCCGACAACCAACGCCGGGCCGTGCTTCAGGCCTTCTGCCGCCTGGGCATGAACGATGCCAGCGGCCAGATTGATCGTTGCCGCAACGACAGCAATCCCCTGGTGGCGGGAGCAGCCCATGCCTATGCCGTTCGGGTTCTGGGCGACCAGCAAGGTCTTCATCCGCTTGTAGAGCAGCTCCGGGATGACAACCCCGGGCGACGACGGGCCGCCGTGATCGATCTGGGAGATGCGGGCCGGATCGAAGCCCTGGCGGCGTTGATCCGTTGCCCGGTCTCGATGCCCCTGCGCGCCAAGAGTGCGTTTCAGATGGCCACCAGCCAAGCGGGCGCCGTTGATCCTGATGCGACAGATCTGTTGAAGGAGCTGCTTGAGGACGATCCAAGGCAGTTGAACCTGGACGGCATCCCCGAAACCGCTGCCGAACCCGAAGCGATCAAGGAGGGACTGCAGCATCGGGACGAAGCCCGCCAGTACGCCGCCGCCAAAGCTCTGATGGCGATGCCCAGAGCCGCGCAACTCGATCAGATCGATGCGTTGCGCTCCAGCCTCGGCAGCGACTACGGCGTTCACTACCTGCTGGCGAGCTGCACCGGACTGCTGGAGCTGCATGAACGCAGCGACCTGGTGCGTGATGCACTGGCGGAAACAGCACCGCAATATGCGAAGTCCCGAATCGCGGGCGCCTGGAGCTGCCTGCGACTACAGCTGCGGGATCAAACATCACTGCTGGAAGAGGTTGGCCGCAGCCATCCCTGGCAGCCGCTGCAGTGGAGCTGCCGCGAAGTGGCACTCCTTCTCTCTTAAATCGAAGCCGCTCCGCACTTTTGTTTTTCTTTCTTTTTTCAGTGCAAATTTGTATTGAGAAGCCTGAAGCAATTGCCCCCATGACTTGGCGGGCGGCGTACGGTCCCGGGGTGATGCATCGCATCTACCCCCCTCTCCTAAGCATTTGATTATGCTCGACGCATTCTCTAGGCAGGCTGTTTCCGCTGATTCCAGCGGCAGCTTCATCGGTGGCGCTCAGCTGAACGACCTCAAGGCATTCATCGCCGAGGGCAACAAGCGTCTGGACGCCGTGAACGCCATCACCGCCAACGCTTCCTGCGTGGTGTCCGACTCCGTTGCAGGCATCTGCTGCGAGAACACCGGCCTGACCGCCCCCAACGGTGGTGTGTACACCAACCGCAAGATGGCTGCTTGCCTGCGTGATGCTGAGATCATCATGCGCTACGTCTCCTACGCCCTGCTGGCTGGTGACGCTTCCGTGCTGCAGGACCGCTGCCTGAACGGTCTGCGCGAGACCTATGCCGCTCTGGGCGTTCCTTCCGGTTCCGCTTCCCGCGCTGTGGCCATCATGAAGGCCTCCGCCTGTGCGCACATCACCAACACCAACAACACCACTGGTGAGAAGCGCAAGATGCCTGTTACTGAAGGCGACTGCAACGCTCTCTCCGCTGAGGCTGCTTCCTACTTCGACATGGTGATCAGCGCCATCAGCTGAACCGCCTGAGATTTTCAAGCACAACCTTCTTTTAAATCAATGAAGTCCGTTCTCACCACCGTCATCGGCGCCGCAGACAGCGGCTCCCGTTTCCCCACCAGCTCCGACCTGGAGTCTGTGCAGGGTTCCCTGCAGCGTGCAGCCGCCCGTCTCGAGGCTGCTGAGAAAATCGCTCAGAACTACGACGCCATCGCTCAGCGTGCTGTCGACGCCGTCTACACCCAGTACCCCAACGGTGCCACCGGCCGTCAGCCCCGCCAGTGCGCCACCGAAGGCAAGGAGAAGTGCAAGCGCGACTTCGTCCACTACCTGCGCCTGATCAACTACTCCCTGGTTGTTGGCGGCACCGGCCCTCTGGACGAACTGGCCATCAACGGTCAGCGTGAGGTCTACAAGGCCCTCAGCATCGACCCCGGCACCTACGTTGCTGGTTTCACCCAAATGCGTAACGACGGCTGCGCTCCTCGCGACCTGAGCCCCCAGGCTCTGACCGAGTACAACGCTGCTCTGGACTACGTGATCAACTCCCTCGCCTGATTCTCAGCCGAGAGATTCGATTCGAACTCCATTGCAGGGGGCGGTTCATCCGCCCCCTTTTTTCATGTTCAACCAGCGGTGGCCTCGCAGGCGGCTCGGGCACGCATCGCCACGAAGGGCTCAGGGTCATCCAGTGCCGACGCCAACTGCGCGGGAGACGCCACCATCGCAGCGGCGTAGCGGGCTTCCCAGAACGGCGTGGCTTGCGGATCAAGCCATGACGCCATTGTTGTGTCTAGATCCTTCACGAGCTTCAAACCGGCCATGGCCAACACAGCAGCCGGCTTGGATTTCATGAATTGCGGCCGGCGTGTGGTGATGGCCTCCGCAAGGATGGATTCGATCAGGCCGAGGGCCTGATCAGGCCAGGGCCCGATCCTTGAAAACAGGCGGATGAAAAAGTAATGCGCCCCATAGTCGTTGTGGGCCTCGGCATGCCATCGCTGCTCCAGAGCCGGCCAGAGCTGCTCCGCTGAATGGTCCTGCAAGGTCTGGAGTGCGAGGTAACTGCGACTGAAATCCGTGCCGAAGAATTCCTGGATCAGGAAATCGGCTGAGGGCGGCTGGTCGTAGGCGTGAACCAGTTCCAAGGCTTCCGGTCGATCGACGATCAAGCCATCAAGCAGCTCGATCAAATCAAGGCCATCGTTCTGCAGCCGGCCCTCAGGCCAGAGCGCACGCAACGCCCGCATCCGAAACACCGGCGAAACAGGTGCGCGCAGGATCTGAGGCAGAAGCTCCGTTGCTCCGGCATTGATCGCATCCTGAATCGCCGACTGGCGATCCATCTGATTGGGCAACAACGTCTGCTCGCCAAGAACAGAGACGTGGTCTCGGCTGCCACCCAGACGGATGCTGGCACTGATGGCCGCACCGCGAACCCCCGGCTGATCAGACGTCTGAAAGCTCGCAATCAACGGCTCCGCTTCGGAGACGTTCAACGCGGCAAGGCTCTGAATCAACACCCGTCGGTTCTGGGCTGGGTCTAACAACAGCTGCTGCAACGCCTTATGAACGGCGGAGTCTTGGCAGTTCAGCTGTTGAAGCGCAAAAGCAGAGTTCTCAACCAGATAGGGGTCGTCGCTGTTGAGGCAGTTGGCGATGGCAGCCGTGGCCTCCTGACAGCCCAGCCGTCCCAGCACTTCCACTGCCTTCCGCCGGGCCAATTTGCGCGGTTGCGCTTGCTCCGCATCCATCACCAAGGCGATCAACGCCGTTTCCGTTTCGCGGCCCGGAAAATTGATCAGATGGGCCGCCGCCATGTAGGGATCACTCTGTGACTCCAGCTCCTCGAGAGGAGTGCTCAGCAGGCGGATCGCATCGCCTTGGGACAGCCCCGGATGGATGTTGTCAAAAGCTCCGGTCAAGGCAGCACGCTCTTGGGGGGGGTTAATTCTGCAGGACCCCACAGAGCGGAAGGCGTGGATCTGCTCTCGTAAGGAAGATTGCGAAAGGCTCGAAAATCCCGGCAGCTGCGGCATCTTCAACGCAGTCACATCGCCTGCCATGGGACCCACCCTCGCCACATCCATTGCTGTACGAACAGGGATTGAGCCCGGTTCGCGCCCTTGGACGGCACGCTCGGTGCGGGTGCCATTTGCACAGCTCTGCCGCAGCATGCAGTCGATACACAACCGTGGCCTTGCGATTGATTCGGTGGCGTTCTCCTACGGCTCCGGTGAAGCCAGCGCACCGGCCCCAGCAGCCGCACCCGTGGCCGCCGTTAAAGAAGAGGCTCCCAAAGCTGCTGCCAAGAAGCCAGCCAGACGCGCCGGACGTCGCAAGCGCGGCTGAAGTCAAGCCGGGCGATCAATCACCTGGAAGATGCCGTCGGCCGGCCGGCCAGCCGTGAGTCCACTCCAATTGATCGCCTGCAGAAACCCGTCTGGATCGCGGGTTTCCACCACGTCCACACCCCAGCCTCCCTGCTGAAGCGGGGCGCCGGGCGTTCCCTCGGAATCCTTACGACCACCAAGCGCCATGACGGCATGGTCGGTGGAATGTCCCTGATCAGCGCGGATCTTGCGCCAGGCCTGACTGATCTCTTCAGCCAACTGTCCTGGAGTCGCCGTGGACTCGAGGCTGATCTTCCAATGCGGGTGGCTGAGCGCTTCCGACGCTGTCACCGAATTGCACTGCTCCGCCAACGCCTTGGCCAGGGCATCAAAGGCGAGAGGAGGCACGGCGGAATCCTGGATCTGCAGGTTGTGGGAAAGGACGAATCGGGTCACAACAAACAGTGCAGTCCGGTGACCTTAGCGATGGGAGAAACGGATAATGAATGGCTGCTTCAGCCTTGCCGTGACCGAATCGATGTCTCCCGTAAGCAGCCCTGAAACGATTCAGCTGAGCGAAGAGGAAGCCGAGCAACTGGCTGAGGAGCTGAAGCAACAACTGCGGCAGGGTGAGCGTCTCGCTGGTGACACCCAGGCGATCGAGCGCATGGTGGCCGGCCTGGGAGACCGGCGTGGACTGCTGCGCCTCACCTTTGCCGAAAGCCTCGGCACCGTTGGTGGTGCTGCCGTTCCAGCCCTTTGCACCGCGATGTGCGACCACGAGAACGTGACGGTACGCCGCGCGGCCGCCAAAACGCTGACGTTGATTTCCGATCAACGCGCCCTTCCATTCCTGCTGAAGGCTCTGCTCAACGATGCCGATCCGGTCGTCCAGGGATCGGCCGTTGGCGCCATGGCCGCCATTGGCCCCGCTGCCGTTGACGGATTGCTCGACATCCTGGTGGACCCTGGCAGCACGCCCATGCAGACGGGCCTGGCCAGCTGGGGCCTGGCCTTCGTGGGGGCACGGGCCCCGGAGGCCTTGCGGAAGGCTGCCCAATCACCCCATGCCCAGATCCGCACGGCAGCCATCGCCGCCCTCGGGGATCAAATCCAGAACCTTGGTGATGAGGATGCGCGTCAACTGCTCACCAATGCCCTGCGGGATGCAGATGAAGACGTGCGTGCTGAAGCTACAACCCTGATGGGCAAGCTCAACGAAAGCGAATGGGCCATCCCACTGCTGCTTCCGAACCTGCGGGACGAAGCGGCACTGGTTCGCAAAAATGCTGCCTTGGCGCTGATGAAACTGGAGGAACCTTCCGTGATCGGGCAACTCCAGCAGTGCATGGAGACGGAGAGCGACCCGTCAGTTGCCGTGGTGCTGAAACTTGTTGTGAATCAGCTCAGCAGAGACGACTGAACACAGTTGCACGCATCGTTCACGTAGTGTCACATCCGTGGTGTTCGCGTCGAGCACTGCATGCGCAACTACGGGACGAAGGCTGAGGGGCCTTCGTCCCGTATTTTTTGCTTATCGACTGCTCTCCAGACGGCCGAGGGAGGCTTCCACCATCTGCCGGCACAGCGGATCGGTGGATGGATGAGCCAGCACCTCTCTGAGACAGGCTTCCGCACTGGGATCAGGAATTTCAGCCAACGCCATGGCAGCTGACTGCACATGGGCGATGTTGTCTCCCTTGCAGATCTGAATCAGCAACGGAAGCGCTTGAACACCCACCTGGCCAAGGGCCATCACCGCGGACTGCGACACCACGGGGGAGTCGTCCGACAGTGCCTTCTCCAGCACAGCCATCGCGGCAGGAGAGAAGGTCTGATCCGGGTAGTTGGATGCAATCTGGGCGTAGGCCTTCACGCAGCTGGCGCGCACCGTGCCATCCGTACTGGCTTCAAACAGCTCCGCCAGGGGTTGCAGTGCTGTCGCACCAAAAGCTCCGAGCCCTCGCACAGCAGCGCGACGCAAGGACACATCGGGTTGATCCAACAGCGAGATCAGGCGTGGCATCGACTCGTTTGGCCAATGGTCAACCATCGCCAAATAGGCCTGGGTCTGCAGATGGGGGTTGGGATGGGCCAGATCCGCAAACAACGCATCCAGATCCGGACGTTCAACCTGCGACTGCGAAGTCATCAGAACTTAAAAACTGCAAAGCCCCCTGAACAGCAGGGTTCTTTGCAGCCTAAGTGGAGCAGTGCTGCCAATGAACATCATTCAAGTTGAACGACATCCGTCGACATGAGCATAAAAAAAGGAGGCCTTTCGGCCTCCTGATTCCTATGAATGAGTGACGCGAAGCAGATGCTCAGGAAAGAGCGTTGATCACGTAGTCCAGGTAGGACTTGAACTCGTTCAGAGCCTGGGGGCTCATGTCGCGAGGAGCGCAAGCGCGATCGCGGGTGTAGGTGAGAGCTTCGACGTAAGGACCGGTGGGCAGACCCAGGGTGCGGTACACCTCACGAGCGCCGGCGATGCCCCACTCGTCCAGAGGGCCGGTTCCGCCGACAACCAGGCAGTAGTTGATCAGGCGCAGGTAGTGGCCCAGATCGCGGTAGCACTTGTCCACCTTGGTCTGGTTCTCACCAGCCTCACCGGGCTGCTTGAGGTAGGGGTACTTGTTGAAGCAGGCATCGCCGGCTTCCTTGGTGACGGCGTCGAGGCCAGCAGCCAGCTTTTCAGCGGCTTCGAGGCGAGCGGCGGCGCGTTGGATGTTGCCCTGGACGGCCTCGAGGTCGTTCTGGGAGGGGAAGCGACCGGCTGCGTCAGCAGCGGTCACAACGGTGGTGACGACGGATTTCATCGTGGAGATCCTTTAGATGGAGGTTGGTGTTGAGGAAATGGGAAAACCCGATTGACTCAGGCGACGGCGCTGATCACGCGATCGAAGTAAGAGGCAGCCTCAGCAACAAGAGCGGAGCAATCGCCTTGGATGGTCTCCATCTTGCGGAACTTGGTGCCGCCGTTAGCCGGGGTGTTGGTCTCGCCGATGTGGGCGGTGGCGGAGGCCTTCATGATGGCCACAGCGCGGGCAGCGGACTGGGTAGGAACACCCAGAGCGATGTAGGTCTCCTTGAGGCCGTTCAGGCAGCGGTCATCCAGCACGGATGCATCGCCAGCCAGCAGGGCGTAGGAGATGTAACGAAGAACGATTTCACCGTCACGCAGGCAAGCAGCCATGCGGCGGTTGGGGTAGCAGTTACCACCTGCCTGGATCAGGCCGGTGTTCTCGCAGATCATGCCGGTGACTGCATCGGACACGATGCAGGAGGCATTGGAGGTGATGGCGTTGACAGCGTCCAGACGCTTGTTGCCTTCAGCAACGTACTGACGGAGAGCGGCGATATCGCCAGCACCCACAGCAGCAGTTTTGGCGTCAGCGCTGACGACGGAACGGGAGAATGCGTCGAGCATTGGAAAGCCAGACAAGGGGGAGGGAATGCTTCTCGACTACCAGGTGTGAAACGACGGCGCCTTCCTCAAAAAGAGAATCGAGCTGAACGTTTCAGGCTTGGCCTGCGAAGCGCCCTAAAAAAGTAACTGGGTCAACGGGCTACCCCTGCGAAAGGGGGGTGTTCACGCAACGGTTCGTCACTTAGCCGACAAATATTGCGAGTTGATGCAGAACTCTCCAGCGGCGATAGGGCCATCTGCCGAGCAATCAGAGCGCTTTTCCAGCTTGGATTCAGGTTTTTCGACCCACATCTATTAATAAGTAGGTCGCCGTAGAGGCATCACCGGCAGATCCCTGATGCGGCTTACCCTCGTGCCACCGCAGAGCACCGATGGCCGAACCCACGCTGCAAGAACTGAACGATTCGATTGCCGAGCTCGAGGCGTACCGCAACCGCCTGCGCGAGGACGTGATCGCCATGGGAAAAAAGCTGAAGCTGCCGCAGAAGCGAATCGACGCAACTGTTGCTGAGCATGCGGAACTGCAACGCCTCGAAGAGGTGCTGGAGCAGCTGCTCAAGCAGCAAGAGATCATGACCAACGCCTGAGCGATGACGTCATTTGTCCCGCCAATGACCATGGCGGACTTCCTCCAGGCCAGCCGGGGCACCTGGTTGAACCGCCGCTCAATTCATCACCTCGACCATCAGGACGATGAAGCGGCTGATTCCAATCTGGTGATCGAGCCATTCGATGCTTCCGACCCCGTTGTGCAGAGGGTTTGTGACGAACTGCAGGTGGCGACAGACCGCGCCGCCGGTGGAGGCCGCTTCTGGTGGGAAAGCAACCTCAAAAAGGCGGTTCGAAACGATGACTACGCCGCCGTCATTGTCGATGTGCCTGAACAGGGCAACCTCCGTAAGGGCTTTTTGCTTCGAGACGTCGGTTACGTCGAGAAAAAATCGGTGGTGAGCACCTACACCTTCGCCGATGACGGCGTTCTCACCATCACAACCCGATACGACACGAACGTGGGAACAGAGCGTTGCTGGTTCGTGACCGATCAGGTGCGCATGCGCGTGAGTTCCGTGCAGTGCCTCGATGGCGTGTCGATGACGACGTACTGCACCGAACTGCGCTGCCCCAGCGACGACGACATCAAGGCCATGGCCGACAAGGCCCGCCAGGTCGCTGACTCACCCGTGCTGGAGACCACACACTGATGTTCGATTCCTTTCTCAAGCAACTGCATCAGGGCATTCAGGAGCGGGGGGGGCAACCCGCTGCTGTACCCGAGGGATTGCAACACTGCCAATCCAGCAAAAGTGGCGGCAAGATCGAAAGCTGGCTCTGGAGTGTTCCAGGCTTCCGCCGTTGGCGCGTCACCAGGCTCGATGCCGGCGACAGTCTGCAGGTTCTCAATTCAGTGGCCTATCCCGAGCACGGCCTGGACCACCCGCTGATGGGGGTGGACCTGCTCTGGTTCGGCGCCCGTCAGAAATTGGTGGCCGTTCTCGACTTTCAGCCGCTGATTCAGGACAAGGAGTACCTGGAGCGCCACTTCACAGGCCTCAGGGCGCTGCACGAGCAGTATCCCGAGCTGAACGGTGAGGAAACCATGCGCTCCTTCGATCCCAACCAATACTTCTCTCCTTGGTTACTGTTCTGCCGCGGCGGTGCCGAGGAAGCGGAGGGATCGCTTCCCCAAGCTTTCGATGCCTTTCTCTCGGCTTATTGGTCGATGCATGACCAGGCCAAGGGGCAGTCAGCATTGGCGGCATCCGAGGTGGAACGACTCCAGAACGCCTACGACGTTTACAGCGCTGAACGCGATCCAGCCCACGGCTTGTTTACCAGTCACTTCGGCAAGGACTGGTCCGACCGATTCCTGCACGAATTCCTCTTCCCCGCCAGTCAGCCCGCATGAGCCTTCCCCTCCGCACGTCGAGTCTTGAACCCGTCCAGATCCCTGGATGGCGCTGGCAGCCTTTTCTCGACACCGCCGTCGCCGCTCTGGCCCCTCTGCAGCCGAAGCCTTATCCGGTGGCAGAACGATTCCTGCAGAAAGAGGGGAGCACGGGATCCAAGGCGAAACCCGTTCCCGTCAGCACGGCCACCTGGGCCTGCTCAACCGAAAAGCTGCGCCAGGTGCGCTGTGCCTGTGTTGAAGCCGGTGCCGCTGCATCGGTGCTCAATTTCGTGATCAACCCCAGCAGCCGTTTTGATCTTCCGTTCTTCGGAGCCGATCTGGTGACGCTGCCCAACGGGCACTTGCTTGCTCTTGACCTGCAACCTGTGGACAAGACAGATCCCGATCACACGGGACCTGTTTGGCAGCGACTGATGCCCCTGTTCGAGCGCTGGCGCGCCGAACTGCCCGACGGGGGCCCCATCCCTGACGAGGCACAGCCGTATTTCTCACCTGCCTTTCTCTGGACTCGGATCCCGCTGGGGGAAGAAGGTGATGCGCTAATTGACCGCGTGATCCGTCCGGCCTTTGCGGACTACCTCCAGCTCTATCTGGCGTTAGTGGAGGAGGCACAGGCCGTGGACGATGAGCGTGCGGCACTCCTGCTCTCAGGCCAGAAGCGCTACACGGCCTATCGCGCTGAGAAAGATCCAGCCCGCGGCATGTTGACCCGCTTCTACGGCAGCGAATGGACGGAGTCGTACATCCACGGCGTGCTGTTTGACCTCGAAGAAGCCGCCGCCACTTCCTTGTCGCCGCAAGGGAGTTAAGCATTATGAACAGCTTTCGGGAGGCTCCCGAGCAGTTGGTCAGAATCGCGGACGTCGGGATCGAGGCAATAGCCTTCTGCCATCCCCCCAAGTCTGAAATTCCCTTCCAGACGTAGTTCACAGGAACAACAACCATGTTCGACGCCTTCACCAAGGTTGTCGCCCAGGCCGACGCCCGGGGACAATTCATCAGCACCAGCGAGATCGACGCCCTCGCTGCCATGGTTTCCGACAGCAACAAGCGTCTGGATGCCGTTAACCGCATCTCCAGCAACGCTTCCACCATCGTTGCTTCCGCTGCCCGCCAGCTGTTCGCTCAGCAGCCTGCTCTGATCGCCCCAGGCGGCAACGCTTACACCTCCCGCCGCATGGCTGCTTGCTTGCGCGACATGGAGATCATCCTTCGCTATGTCACCTACTCCGCTTTCACCGGCGACGCTTCCGTGATGGAAGACCGCTGCCTGAACGGCCTGCGTGAGACCTACCTGGCCCTCGGCACCCCCGGTGCTTCTGTCGCCGCCGGCGTGAACCTGATGAAGGACGCCGCTTTGGCCATCGTCAACGACAAAGCTGGCATCGCCGCTGGTGACTGCGCCTCCCTGAGCAGCGAAATCGGCACCTACTTCGACCGCGCCGCCGCCTCCGTCGCCTGATCGGCGCCTGGATTCGACGTCTTTCATTCACATAACGATCAATGAAAACTCCCCTCACCGAAGCTGTTGCAGCAGCTGATTCCCAGGGCCGCTTCCTGAGCAACACCGAGGTTCAGGCTGCCTCCGGTCGCTTCAACCGTGCCAAGGCCAGCCTCGAGGCTGCCAAGGCTCTCACCAGCAAGGCTGACTCCCTGGTGAACGGTGCTGCCCAGGCCGTTTACACCAAGTTCCCCTACACCACCCAGATGGAGGGGTCCAACTACTCCGCCACTGCGGAAGGCAAAGCCAAGTGCTCCCGTGACGTGGGCTACTACCTGCGCATGATCACCTACTGCCTCGTGGCAGGTGGCACCGGCCCCATGGACGACTACCTGATCGCTGGTCTCGACGAGATCAACCGCACCTTCGAGCTCTCCCCCTCCTGGTACGTAGAAGCTCTGAAGCACATCAAGGCCAACCACGGCCTCAGCGGCGACGCTGCTACCGAAGCCAACAGCTACATCGATTACGCCATCAACGCCCTGATCTGATCAGCTGACGTTGCATTCCAAGCCCCCCTCGGGGGGCTTTTTTTATTGTTCTTTTTCGGCCCCATCAGAGCGCTGTGATCACCCCCAACGTTCGGCGTTTTCTCAACCTGCTCTGCGGCGAATACAGCAACCAGCAGCAAGCCTTCGACAATCCACCCCTCTATGCCCACATTTTTCTGAGGTATCGCCCGCTCATACAGCTCCATCCAGGATCGATCCTGCTCGAACAGACCTATGCCGTTGATCCCAAGCATCCCTATCGGTTGCGCATGATCCGCGCTGAAGAGCAGGCCTCCGGCGCCATCAAGCTCTGGAATCACATCTTCCGCGATCCGGAACGCTTCGCCGGAGCCACGTTTGATCCGCAACTGCGCCTTGCCATTCAGGACAGCGACCTGATCAGCCTGGATCAGTGCCACTACCAAGTGCTCGAACAGCCAGACGGGTACCACGGCGCCATGGAACCAGGCTGCAAATGCATCGTGCAACGGAATGGCAGGGACACCGTTCTGGTGAGCAGCTTTCATTTGCAGGGAGACTCTCTTGCGACCCTCGATCGCGGTCATGACCCGGAAACCAATGAGCGTTGCTGGGGCTCGGTGGCGGGACCGTTCCGGTTCAAACGAACTGAAAGCTGGACAGCCGACATGGCATCGGCCTGGGTGTGATGGAACCACTGAGTGAAACGCAGGTGATCAAAAACCTCCGCCAGACGGAGGACCCTTCGGCGCAGTACTACGCCGCCTGGTGGCTCGGAAAAATGCGCAGCCAGCATCCCGATGCCATCCCTCTTCTGCTCAGGGCTCTTGAAGCACTGGATGCCACGCCGATTGATCCAGAGCAGCGCGGTGTCGCTCTCAACGCAATCCGTGCTCTCGGTCTGCTCAAGGACATGAGAGCAGAACAACCTCTTCTGGCGCTGCTGCACTCCAACGACTACACCGTGCGAGAGGAGGTGGTCCGCACGCTTGGTGCCATGGGCAGCTGTGGGGCTGTTGAGGGCATCCGCGCCTTGCTGGCCAGTGGATTGGAGGGAGCAGGAGCTGAGCAACCCTCATCCCCCTTGCTCAACGAACCCTGTGAAGCACTGCTGGAAGCCCTGGGTGACATCGGTGATGGCAGCAGCAGCAATCTCGCCGTGATTCACCCGTTCACGGAGCACCCTCGGCCCTTGATCCGTTCAGCGGCCTGCCGAGCATTGCTGCAGCTGACCGGACTTGATCAATGGGGGATGGAACTGAAAAAGCTGCTGAACCATCCAGAACCCCTGGTGCGCCGTGGCGCGCTGCTCGACCTTGGCGCCACCGGCTGGCTCGCCGCCGTGCCCTCGATCCGCTCGGCTGCAGTGGAACCCAGCCTCAAGCTGGTTGCACTCCGAGAGGTGGCGGAACGCAACGACGACCCCGATGACGTTCTCGACGCAATGGACAGACTGCTCTGATGACCACAACAGCATTGGACCAAGCTCTTCAGACGCTCGAGCGGGCCACCAGCACCCCTGAGCTGGTCAAAGCAACGCAAGCCCTTTGTGCACTGAACGACCTTGAGGCCGCCAAACCGCTCATCAAGGTGCTGGGGTTCAACAATCCAGCGGTGGCAGCCGTAGCAACACAGGGGCTGATTCAACTGGGACGGGACATCATTCCCATCCTTCTGGTGAGCCTGGATGCCCGCAATTACGGCGCACGGGCCTGGGTAGTGAAGGTGATTGCCGCTCTGCGGGATCCACGGGGTCTTGACCTCCTGGAGCATGCCCTTCAGGCCGACATCGCTCCGAGCGTGCGGCGCTCCGCAACCCGTGGCCTGGCGGACTTGGAGTTCAGTGAAGACGCAGCGCACGATCAGCTTGTGCGCAGTTTCGAGGGACTGCTCAAAGCCGTGCGAGACGACGAGTGGGTGGTGCGTTACGCAGCGGCCTACGGACTCGAGCAACGCTTGAACAGCGCAGCTGTGTCAGCGCACCTCGCCGAACAGGGCCGGGCCGCACTGAACCAGCTCGCATCCGATGCGGAAGGTGTCAGTGTGGTGCAGCTGCGGGCTCTGAAAGCCCTCCAACGCCTCAATGCCGGATGACCCAGAAACTGTTGTTCGTCTGCCTCGGCAACATCTGCCGCTCACCAGCAGCCGAAGGCGTCTTCCTGCATCTGCTTGAAAAGCGTGGCCTCAGTGATCAGTTCGTGGTGGATTCCGCCGGAACGGGCGGATGGCATGTGGGCAACCCGGCAGACCGACGCATGCAGGCCGCCGCCAACCGCCGCGGCATCAACCTCCCCAGCCGAGCAAGGCAGATCAGCCTCGACGATTTTTCGAGTTTCGATCTGGTGCTGACCATGGACGACGACAATCTCGCGGCCGTCCAGGGACTGGCTCGCGAAGCCGGGCCCCGATCAACGGCCAGCATCAAGCCCATGCTCAGCTACGCCGGCCGGTTCTCTGAAACGGAAGTGCCCGATCCCTATTACGGGGGCGAGGCGGGCTTCGAGCATGTGCTCGACCTGCTCGAGGATGCCTGCGCCAACCTGCTCGACGAGCTCAGCCAGCCGGCGTAGGCCAGGCTTCTTCAGCCACCCGAGACCGGAACTGCCCCACCAGGGCATCGATCACAGCCTCGATGCTCATGCCATCGGTCACGAGCTCAACGGCATCGTCCGCCTGCACCAGAGGAGCCTCCTCACGGGTGCTGTCGAGGTGATCCCGTTCAGCGATCTGTGCTTCAAGCTCAGATCGCTCAGGCACCGGGAAGCCCCGCTGCTCCAGATCCAGAGCCCGGCGCCGGGCCCGTTCGCCCACCGTGGCCGTGAGGAACACCTTCAGATCCGCATCCGGGAAAACAGCGGTGCCGATGTCGCGGCCTTCTGCCACCAAGCCACCCTTCGCACCCATCGCTTTCTGTTGAGCGGTCAGCGCTTGCCTGACGCAACGGTGGGCGGCCACTGCCGAAACCGACGCGGTGACCTCCGGCGAGCGAATCGCGTCACTCACGTCCTGCCCATTCACCAACACCTGCTGGCCACCACCGGGCAGCGACCGCAGCTGAAGGTCGAGGTCGTTCAACAGCGGTGCAATCGACGCCGCATCCTGGGGGTCCACACCGTTCTGTTGCACCAACCAGGTCACCGACCGATACATCGCACCGGTGTCGAGGTAAACCAGCCCCATCCGCTCAGCAAAGGCCCGAGTCACGGTGCTTTTGCCAGCACCGGCAGGGCCATCGATGGCAACAAGAGGCTGGCGGGTCATCAGGAAGACGTGATCAATCAAACGGGTCGTCCCGCAACGCACCGCCGCGGCCAACAGTGAGATGGCCGTTTCAGAGCCACAGGGCTGAAGGGTGCGGGGATCGACCCTCTCTACATACTCCACTCCAAGCCCTGCTTCAGCGAGGCTCTGCCGAACCGAATTCTCAGGATCACTGGGATCGGCACGACGCAGTGCCGCCGGCAGAGCAGCGGCTCGAGCCCGATCAGCAGAGGAGAGGTATTGGTTGCGGGAACTCAACGCCAGACCATCGGATTCACGAACGGTGGGAACGCCCTGCACTGCCACGCCCAGATCAAGATCGGCCACGAGCCGGCGCAGGATCACCAGCTGCTGCCAGTCCTTCTCACCCAGCCAAAGGCAGGACGGCTCCACCAGCTGCAGCAGTCGCGCCACGACCGTGACCACCCCATCAAAGTGACCAGGACGGGAGGATCCACACAGATGGGTCTGCAGGTCAGCCGGTGCTGAACGCGACACCGCTGACTGGAGGCCACTTGGATAAATGGCGACGACACTCGGGGCCCAAAGGGCATGGGCGCCACAACGTTCGGCTAAATCGCGATCCGCTTCGAGGGTTCGCGGGTAGCGATCAAAGTCTTCAGCTGGCCCGAATTGGAGTGGATTAACGAACACACTCACGAGCACAGGACCCCGTGCCGCAGCGAGGCGGATCAGCTCACCATGACCCTGGTGCAACCCCCCCATGGTGGGCACGAATTGCAGAGGTCCACCGAGGTTGCCCCGGAAGCGTTCCAGCTCGACCTGGGTGGAGAGAACGACGCAGCTCAGCGGAGCACCTCAAGCTTGACCTGGGCAATTCCAGAGGCAGTCAGTCCCAGGTCAGAGGCGGCGCCGTGGCCCAGGTCGATCACCCGGTGATCAATGAAAGGTCCGCGATCGTTGATGCGGATCACGGCCGTGCGCCCGTTCCAGAGGTTGGTGACGCGCACTTTTGTTCCAAAGGGAAGCGTGCGGTGGGCCGCCGTCATCGTGCCGCGCTTGTAAACCTCACCGTTGGCCGTGAGGTTGCCGTAAAAACCGGGGCCGTACCAACTGGCCTCACCAGTGATGACCTTCACCACCTCGGACACGACCTTCAGCTTCGGCTTGGGGAGCTCAGGGGAAGGAGGTGCAAGAACCGGTTTGACCTCTGCTGGAGAAAGCGTTGCCTGCAGCGCAGAGGCCTGGGGCTCGACCAGCAGATCCAGAGGGTCAAGGTGCTCTGCACCGTTGAGCGAAAGGAAATCACTGGCCACGACCGGCAGGAGGGCCGCACTGCCTGAGATCGCTCCGGAGAGCGTGGCCAACGTCAGGAGGACTCGCATGCAGAACGGCGTGGCCAAGGTCTTGGAACTGAGCGGGCAGTTCTCGGCCGTTGGCAGGCTTCACAAAAAAAAGATTGCCTTGAACTTAAAAAGGGTGTTCTTGGAAAGAAACTGGGCGCCATCACCGCGATCGGCACAGCCACCCAGGCCCGCCTTTTTCGCTAAACCGCGTGCCGACTGGCCGATCAACACCGGAACGCAAGCCCCCGGGCATAAGTCGAGATAGAACAACCGATAAGCACAACCAATCAGCTGCTGTGCCGACAAGCCAATCAGCACAGGTTCCGCGGCATTGCAGGATCAATGCATCGGATTCGTTCCATGGATTACAAGAGCGCTGGAGTTGACGTTGAGGCCGGGCGCGCGTTCGTGCAACGCATCAAGGCGTCTGTGGAAGCCACCCACCGACCGGAGGTCATCGGCGGCCTTGGCGGCTTTGGCGGGCTGATGCGTCTTCCAGCCGGATTGCGCAAGCCCCTTCTGGTCTCAGGCACCGATGGCGTCGGAACCAAACTGGAGCTGGCCCAGGAGCATGGCTGCCATCACGGCGTGGGCATCGACCTGGTGGCGATGTGCGTCAACGACGTGATCACCTCAGGAGCCGCGCCGCTCTTCTTCCTGGATTACATGGCCACCGGGGCCTTAGCGCCATCGGCAATGGCCGAGGTCGTTGAAGGAATCGCCGATGGCTGCAGGCAGAGCGGCTGCGCCCTACTCGGCGGCGAAACGGCCGAAATGCCGGGGTTTTACCCGAAGGGGCGCTACGACCTCGCCGGCTTTTGTGTGGCCGTCGTCGAAGAAGACGAGCTCATTGACGGCCAGCGCATCCAACCTGGCGACAGCGTGATCGGTGTAGCCAGCAGCGGCGTGCACAGCAACGGCTTCAGCCTGGTGCGCAAGGTGCTGGAGAAGGCCAACGCCAATGCGAACACCTTGTATGGCGACGACCAGCGCCCTCTCATCGACGACCTGCTGGCGCCGACAACCCTGTATGCCGACCTGGTGCAGCACCTGCTGCAGAGCGGATGCGAGCTCCACGGCATGGCCCATATCACCGGCGGAGGACTCCCGGAAAACCTGCCGCGCTGCCTGCCGGATGGCTGCTCTGCGCGCATCGATGCCTCCAGCTGGACAAGACCACCCCTGTTCCGATGGCTGCAGGAGGCCGGAGACATTCCCGAAAGAGACCTTTGGCACACGTTCAACCTCGGTATCGGTTTCTGCCTGGTGGTGCCGGCTGGGAGCGAAACCGCTGTGATCGAGCATTGCCGCGGCAAGAACCATCGGGCTTGGGTGATTGGCAACGTGACGTCCAACACCCCAGGCAGCGCTGCTGTTCTGGACGGTGTTCCCGCCTGATTACGTCAGTTTCAGACAGGTTTAAAGCAGTCGACCACGCCCCAGAAGGGATCGAATAGGCTGACCTGAAGCACATCGGAACCTTTTCCGATAGCGGCGTCAATACATCTTTTTTCAATGCCTTTTGATAAGCCCCAGCGCATGACGCGTCGTCGATCGTCTGCAGGTCCTGTTCCTCCGAGGCGTCCTTTGCCTTCTGGCCAGGACAGGCAACAGGGCTACAGGCAGGGTCCACGACCAACTTTTCTCACGCTCCGGGATCACGGCAAGGTGTTCGTGGCCGACATGCCCCACCTTTCAGATGGGCAACTTGCTCACATCGGCAAGGAAGCCCAGGAGGTTTTGGAAAGCCTCGAGCGGCGGATTCAAGACATGGAGCAGGAGCTCAGTCATGGTCCTCAGGAGCGCGACACCCTGATCAAGGCGTCCACCAAGCGCGACGTCACGCGCAGGTTCATCCGGGCAATTCAGGACGAGCAGGAACATCGCCAGAACAACCCCGCTCTGAGGAGCGCTGCTGGCGAATCGCTTCCGCGCACCTTTCTGGAGGTCGCCCGGCATCGACTGCCTGGGGCGACCTTCGATTCCTTGCTGCAGGAAGCCCTCGCCGCCTGTGCCCAACAGCAGGACACTGCCCCAGCCCCCACACGCCTGGAACCCTCGCAGGACAAAGTCGTTCCGATTCGCAATGACGGCGACAGCCTCCCTGTGGTGGTGAGTCCAGCCCCTGAATCCGCCTCGGAGGCCTGAGCACAACACTCAGCGGCTCTGAAAGGGATTGGCGGGCATCCGCTCGCTGCAATGGAGCCGGGCCGCATCCAACCGCTGAAACTCCTGCGGTGACAATGACCACTGCAGCGCAGCGGCGACATCCCTGGCCTGCTCTGGAGTTCGCAGCCCCGGAATCGGCGTTGTGCCGAGAGATCTGCACCAGTTCAAAGCGACTTGAACCATCGATGCCCCGCGATCGATCGCGATGGCCTGCATCGCACTGCGCAACTCAAGACTTGCCGGAAGCAGGCGCTGGAACAGGCGTTGTCTCAACCAGGTGACAGGACGCCTCTCCTCAGACCCGGGAGCACAACCCAGCACGCCGAAAGCCAGAGGGCTGTAGGCCAACACCTCCACGCCAAGCTCCCTGCTGACGGCAATCAACTCGCGCAGCTGATCATCCGCAGGTGCCAAGAGCGAGCACTGCACCTGAACGCTGCGCAGGGAAACGCCCCGCTCCAACAGACGGCGATGGATCAACAGCAGGCGTTGGGGGCCCAGGTTGGACAGGCCCAACTCCTCAACCCGGCCAGACAGAACAAGATCAGCCAAGCCATCAAGAAGGCCTGCCTCCTGCCAGGGCGCGTAGCGCGCTGTGCTCCAGTGCAGCTGCACCCGCCGAAGCTGCCCCTTGAGCCGCGTTCGACTGGCCTCAAAGGCGGCATCAAAGCCCCGACGCCCCCATCGCCAGGGGAATGGGGCCAACTTCGTGGCCACCGTCAACTGGGATCGACGCAGGGCTGGCAACTCGGCCATGAAGTCGCCAAGCAACGCTTCACTGCGTCCACTCAGGCTCCCCGTTCCATAGGAATCCGCCGTGTCGATCAAGTTGAGCCCAGAGCTGAGGGCCTGACGAAACGTGGCACGAAGGCGAGCGTCATCCCGCTGGGCGTCGTATCCCCAAACCGCCTTGTTGCCCCAGGCCCAGGTGCCAAAACCGATGCCGTTCAACGGGGCGATGCTGCTGCCAGCCATGATCGCCACCAGCCCGTCCCGTTGCGTCATGACCGCATCCCCCGCGCAGGAACCTGCTCGATCGACCGATCAAGCGGTGGAGGGATCGACTGCGGACGCGGAACGCATTCTCTGCAACCACTGCCGCAGAACCGCCAGCAATGGCATTCGCTGCCTGGGCATGTGCGTTGCCGACAGCGATTACTGATGATTCATCTCTGGATGGCGCCACTGCTGCTTGCCGTGCCAGCAACGGTTAATCCAGCCCAGGCTTTTGGCCGTCTGGAGCACAGCCCTGCGCATTGCCGCATCGTCGTCGGTGGGCGTTCTTTGGCCTGCGAGCACCTGCAGATCAGGGCTAACGGAAGCCGTGGCCTGCGGCTTCGATTCATCGGAGATGATCAAGAAACGGGGGGCAGCTATCAGTTGAGCTTCGTCAGCCTGGATGGAGATCAAGGCAGTCCGCTCAGCTGCGACAACTCAGCCTGCAGCGTGGATTCACGCCGCTGGAGCGCAACCCTGCTCAGCACGTCATGGGTTCGCTTTGATGCCAGAGGCCTACCCAAAGGCCTTCCTGCAACCCGTATGGCCCAGGGGCGTTGCTGGATTGATGCGAACACCGTGAGCTGCGAGAGTCACTCACGCAACGATGCCGGCATGAGCGCGGAGGCTCAACTGTGATGAGGATTAAAAGGCGGCACCCAGATTCGAACTGGGGATAAAGGATTTGCAATCCTCTGCCTTACCACTTGGCCATGCCGCCGCCCGGGAACAGCTGTCCCCATCAGGGGATCGTATCAGCCATGCCCCTGGCTCTCTGCTGTTTCTCTGCAACGGCCACGGCGAAGACCTGATCACCCTGCGGATCATCCAGGCCGTGCATCGGCGCGCACCGCGACGCCCCCTGACCGTGCTCCCTCTGGTGGGTGCCGGACGGGTGTTTGATGCTGCTGTTCAGCAGGGATGGTTGACACGCCTAGGGCCAAAAGCGGCCCTGCCCAGTGGTGGCTTCAGCAACCAAAGCCTGAGAGGTCTGCTGGCAGACGTCAGGGCTGGACTCCCCAGCCTGAGCTGGAGTCAATGGCAGTTGGTACGCCGCCTGGGACATGAGCGCCAACCCATCGTTGCCGTGGGTGATTTGCTGCCACTGCTGATGGCCTGGAGCAGTGGCGCCCCCTTCGGCTTCATCGGCACTCCCAAAAGCGACTACACCTGGCTCAGCGGTCCCGGACGGGCCAAGAGCGACTGCTACCACCGGCTCAAAGGCAGTGAGTGGGATCCCTGGGAATGGCGCCTGATGCGCTCGCGCCGTTGTCAACTGGTGGCCATGCGTGATCGGCTCACGGCACGAGGCTTGCAACGCAAGGGCGTGAGCGCCCTTGCGCCGGGCAATCCGATGATGGATGGCCTTCAGGTCCAACCGCTGCCATCGGCCCTGGACCGCTGCCGCCGAGTGCTCCTGCTCTGCGGAAGTCGCATGCCGGAGGCCCAGCGAAACCTGCAGCGGTTGGTTCGCAGTGCCATGGCGCTGCCCGGCCGTGTGCCGATGGCACTGCTCGTGGCCGTGGGCGCCCAACCCGATGCAGAGGCCCTGAGCAACAGCCTTGAACAACTGGGGTTTCGACGCAGCCTTCCGCCTTCGGACCAACTGGGTGCCGAAGCCTGCTGGGTGAAAGGAGCTTGTCTGGTACTGATCGGGCGAGGTTGCTTTGACCAATGGGCCGGCTGGGCAGAAGCCGGCATCGCCACCGCCGGAACGGCGACGGAGCAACTGGTGGGGCTGGGCATTCCGGCCCTGTCCCTCCCGGGACCAGGACCGCAGTTCAAGCTGGGCTTCGCCCGCCGTCAGAGCCGCTTGCTGGGGGGAGCGGTTCGTCCCTGCTCTGATGAATCCGAGCTCACTAGAGGGCTCGAATTCCTCCTGGCCGACCCGGCACTCCGCTCCCACCTGGGACGGATCGGGACGCAGCGGATGGGGCCGGCAGGGGGAAGCGATCAGCTGGCACGCCTGATCCTGGATCGCTTCAACGGATACTGAAGATCTTCGGTTGGTTGCGATGGCCGCGATTCAAGACCCCACCCTCGTCAAACTTTGTGCCCAGTTGGCGAGTCGACTGAGCATCAGCCTCGCCAGTGCCCGGCGCCAGGTGGAACAAGCCGCGGCCCAAGAAGGACATCGCGATGTGGAGGGACGGCGAGCCATGGCTGAATCCATGCTGGCCGCCCTCGACAAGGACAACGGTGACCACGCCCGTCAGCTGGACGCGTTGCTCGAGAACAGCGAAGGCGACGGCAATTTCATGCTGGAAGACTGAGCCCCAACCTCAGTGCTCAAAGATCTGGTGAAAGCGCAGCCGATCCAGCTCGGCTACCACCGGAACGCACTGGAAGCAGCGTTGCGCCAGATCCCAGCGCCCTTCCCGCCGCAACATCTGCTCCAGGCGCTCACGGGCTGGCAGCAGATAGCGCACATCGTTGGCGGCGTAGGCCAGCTGGGCATCCGTGAGTTCGTCCACCCGGCCCCAGTCACTGCTCTGGGCGCCCTTGTCGAGCTCGACGCCGACCAATTCCATCACCAGATCCTTGAGGCCATGGCGGGGGGTGTACGTGCGGCCGAGCCGACTGCCGACCTTGGTGCAGAACACGGGGTTCACGTCGATCCCCAAACCGGCGGCAAGCGCAGCCACATCAAAACGGGCGAAGTGAAACACCTTCTCCACCGTGGGCGCCTCAAACAGGCGCTTGAGATTCGGAGCCTCGGTCTGGCCCAGGCCAATGCGGACGCAGGCCACACGGTCTTCGGCGTCGGCGATCTGAACCAGGCAAAGCCGATCACGCCCATGGATCAGCCCCATCGCTTCGGTATCAACGGCAAGCCGCGGGGACCGCAGATAGCGCTCCGTCCAAGCTGCATCGAGGTCGCGATCAAAGACGGCGAATTCCGCTGGGGATGACGACTTCTCAGCCATGACTTCAGGAAGGGATAGGGCCAGTGTGGCCAATCACCTCCACAGCAAGTCTCAAGACTCTCCTCTTGAATCTCGAAATGAGATCGCTTTTGATTGGTGAAGTCGTCCCGCGCCTGTGTTCTCTCGCAGAAAGCCTTCGCGCACCTGTCTGGCAGACATCGAGCAGTACTTCCATCAGCCGCCGCCGCAGTTCCTCGATCTCGAGCTGGCTGTCTGCTGGATCCTCGAGTGCCTGCTCAAAGACGACAACTACCCCTCCGGACTCCTGCAGAAACTGATCCGGGAGGAGCCGCAACTGCGGCTTTCTGAAACCGTGCTGCAACAGGCCCTCGAGTTCCTTGAGCAACAGGGCTCGATCAGCAGTTACACCCAACGCTGCCCGAGCCGCGGACGGCCGCGGCGCATGCTGCACCTTGAATCCGATGCACGCGGCGAAGCCGAGCGACTGATGCCCCCCTGGCGCAGCTGGCTGGACTCCCACCGGTTCGCCTTGAACTAAGCGATTCAGCCGGCGCAAGGCTTAAAAAGGTTGAACACCACCGGGATGCCATGCCTGCAGGATTTCAATCCACCCTCCTGCTGACTGTTCTGCTGGCGATTGGTCTGGTCTTCTTTCTTCGTGCAGCCAGCAAAGACCGAACCACAGTGGTGGACGTGATGTCCCCCCAACCCCCCATCACCGTGCTTGACGGGCTCAGCACTTGGCTGGAAGAGCGCGGCTGGAGCCGGGATGGCGGCGATGCTGAGCGCCAGGTGCTCCGCTTCAAGGGGAAAGTGGCCTCCAGCCAACCCCTTGCGGTGTTGCTGTCATTACTGGCGGCCACTGGCTCCGCCTGCTTCGGTCTGGTCCTGCGTCAGCTGGCACCCCAACTGCACTGGTGGCCTCTGCTGCTGATCGGCCTCGGACCTCTGGCGGGAGCTGTCTACACACGGCGGGCCGCTCGCACAGAAGCCCTTGAACTGCAACTCCTTCCTGCTCCCGAGGGAGACGGCAGCGCCATTCGTCTGCGGGCTCATCGGGACGAATTGATCGCCATCGAACTGGAACTGGCTGAGACCCTGCAACTCGCCAGTGACGGATCCCTGCTCTCCTCCCCCATCTAAACCATGCGTCTGCCGGCCTGGATGCGACGGCGTCGCTTTGCCTCAGGACTTGCCATCGCAGGCCTGTCACTGGCAACCCTGGCGATGACCAAGGCTGCGGAACAGCACAACTGGCTTGGCACAGCCGAGCCCAGCAAAAAACCAGCACCGAAACAGCCAGCCCCCTGTCCTGAGCCCGCCACGCCAGATCCCTTGCTCGGCCCACGCACAAAGAAACCCGGGAGCTGGGTTGGCAGAAGCCCTGTGCAGAGCAACCTGCCAATCGTCGTCATGGCAGGACATGCCGACTCCCAGGGCACCGCTAGTCCAGGAGCCCCTGGATATGCCGTGGATCAACAGAAGCGACCGCCGATGCAACCGGGCATTCGCGATGAGCTGTTCTGGAACCGCGAAGTTCAGGCCGCTGTGGTGAGCCAAGGCCAAGCCCGTGGCTTGAACATCCGCGCCTACACCCCGCCGTTAATCAGCATCGCGAACGATGACGACCCCAGCACCAACTGGTCGAAGGCCAAGGTCTTTTCAGAGCGTGGTGAATACGTCCTGGAGATCCATTTCGATGCCTACCGGCCCCATGGCTTCGGCTCCGGCTTGATTCCGGTGCTCCCAAATGTGCGTGAACTGAATGTCGTCGATGAAAGCCTGGCCCAGGCATTTGGGCGCTACCCACGCCTGTTCCGCGGAGGCCTTGGCGGTCCGCGGCGCGGGATCGGAATTCTTGAAATCGCCATGCTTGAGGCCCCTCTCGAGACGAAGCTGAGGGATCCACGCTCAAGGGAGCACACGGTGAATTGCCTGGCCGAGCGCGTGGTGAACGCGCTCGTTCAAGGCGTCAGTTAGTTGATCGCTCCATGGGTGCGGCAGCGCTCATCCAGCGAGGCATCACCGAGCCAGTCCTGCGGCTTGGTGAACAGTTCGGTCAGCAGGGCCTCCCGTGATCCAGCCTCGGCGGTGTAGCCGTACTCCCAACGCACCAGCGGAGGCAGAGACATCAAGATCGACTCCGTGCGTCCATTGGTCTGCAGGCCGAAGATCGTGCCGCGGTCCCAGACCAGGTTGAACTCCACATAACGGCCCCGGCGATAGAGCTGAAAGTCCCTTTCGCGATCGCCATAGGCCATCGGGTGGCGCTTCTCCACGATGGGGGCATAGGCGGGGAGGAAGGCTCTGCCATTGGCCTGCCCCAAGGAGAACAGCTGCTCCCAGCTCAACGGCCGAGCTCCCAAACGGGCTGACACCTGAGCCGCAGGCCCGGAGGGATCCTGACCCTTGTAGAGAGTGCCGTTGGCGTCTTGGTAGTCGTAAAAGATGCCGCCAACGCCGCGGGTTTCACCACGGTGCTTCAAATAGAAATATTCATCGCACCAGGGCTTGAACACCTTGTGCAGATCCGGGTGAACCGAATCACAGGCCGCCTGATGGGTGCGATGGAAATGACGGGCGTCGTCGAGGAACGGGTAGTAGGGCGTGAGATCGGCACCGCCGCCGAACCACCACACCGGGCCAGCCTCGAAGTAGCGGTAATTGAGGTGAACCGTCGGGATGTAGGGATTGCGCGGATGCAGAACCATCGAGGTTCCCGTAGCAAACCAGGGGTGCCCCTTCGCCTCAGGACGCTGTTTGAGGATCGACGGGGGCAGTTCTTCGCCTTGAACCTCGGAGAAATTCACGCCTCCCTGTTCAAAGACGCGGCCCTCACGCATCACCCGGGAGCGCCCCCCACCCCCTTCAGGTCTGACCCAACTCTCTTCAACGAAGCGACCTTCACCGTCGAGGGCTTCCAGGCCCGCACAGATTTCATCCTGCAGCCCCATCACCATCGCTCGGGCCCGCTCTCTGGAATCGCTGGGGGGCAGCTCAAGGGGAGCGTTGCTGACACCCACGTCCTGGCGTCGGAGGACGCGGCGAATCAGGGAGCGGACCATGTGTCAGAGACTGAAGACATCGAAACCTAACCAGTTCACCCCAGGCCTGGACAAGCATCCGTCAGGGACTGTCACGGGCGGCGCCCCTAGGATCCGGCTTGCCTTGATGAAACGGATGACCCCGGTCGAGCAGGCCAACCAAGCCCTCCAGCAAGTCAAAGATGTCGGCAGTGGCAAAACGGCCCTGGAGCTCGGCTGGATCGAACAGATCCGCATCACCCCTCCGCGGGCTGTGTTTCGCCTCAGCCTTCCCGGCTTCGCTCAAAGCCAGCGAGACCGCATCGTGGCCGAAGCACGGGGCGCTCTGATGGCCCTCGACGGCATCGACGACGTGCAGATCGAGATCGGCCAACCGCCAAGCCAAGGGGGCATTGGCCAGGCCGGCCATGGTCAGCCGGCGGAACGCCAGTCGATCCCCGGCGTCCGCCAGGTGATTGCCGTGAGCAGCGGCAAGGGCGGCGTCGGCAAAAGCACCGTCGCGGTCAATCTGGCCTGCGCCCTCGCCCAGACCGGCCTGCGGGTCGGACTTCTGGACGCCGATATTTACGGGCCGAACGCACCCACCATGCTGGGCGTCGCTGACCAAACACCTGAGGTGCAGGGCAGCGGCGATCAGCAGCGGATTGTCCCGATCGAGACCTGCGGCATCGCCATGGTGTCGATGGGTCTGCTGATCGACGATCACCAGCCTGTGATCTGGCGCGGCCCGATGCTCAACGGCATCATTCGGCAGTTCCTGTATCAGGCCGAATGGGGTGAGCGGGACGTTCTCATCGTTGATCTGCCGCCGGGCACCGGTGATGCACAGCTCTCCCTGGCCCAGGCAGTGCCGATGGCGGGCGTTGTGATCGTGACCACCCCACAACAGGTCTCGCTGCAGGATGCGCGACGGGGGCTCGCCATGTTCCGGCAGATGGGCATTCCCGTTCTGGGCGTGGTGGAGAACATGAGCGCCTTCATTCCTCCGGACCGTCCCGACTGCCGCTACGCCCTCTTCGGCAGTGGCGGCGGCGCCCAACTCGCTGCGGATTACGACGTACCCCTGCTGGCTCAGATCCCCATGGAAATGCCCGTGCAGGAAGGCGGTGACACGGGGCGACCGATCGTGATCAACCGCAGCGACTCCGCCAGCGCCGCTGAGTTCAAGGGCCTTGCGACAGCGGTGCTCAAGGCCGTCACCCAGCCCGTCTGACGATGTTCAGCCGACGTGACCGCCGCAGATCGCACCGGGAGTGGGTGCTCTGGGGTGTTCCGCTCGGAATGATCACCATCGCCGGGGTGCTGATCGCCAGCACCCAACGCCAGGCGGACTATGCCGACTGGTATCACCACTGGATCACCGCGGCCTTCGGAGTGCTGCTGGCGCTGGGACTAGAACGGCTGCCGTTGCAGCGTCTCCGGCCTCTTTTGGTTCCCGTCTACGCCCTCACGGTGATCAGCCTGGTGGCGGTGCGCGTGATTGGAACCACAGCGCTGGGCGCCCAACGCTGGATCAGCATTGGCGGGGTTCATGTTCAGCCATCGGAGTTCGCCAAGATCGCGGCGATCCTGCTCGTGGCAGCAGTCCTGTCGCGACACCCGGTGGAACGACCGGTTGATCTGATGCGCCCGCTCGGGGTGATTGCAGTGCCGTGGCTGTTGGTGTTCATCCAGCCTGATCTCGGCACATCGCTTGTGTTCGGCGCCCTGATGCTCACGATGCTCTATTGGTCGGGGATGCCGGTCGAGTGGGTGATTCTGTTGTTGTCACCGCTGGTGACGGCCCTGCTCTCAGGCCTTCTCCCCTGGGCCATGGCCCTCTGGATCCCGCTGATGGGAGTTCTCGCATACCGCTCCTTGCCCTGGAAACGTCTGGCAGCCACAGCAACCCTGGCCATCCACGGCGCCATGGCTGCTGTGACGCCATGGCTCTGGATGCATGGTTTGAAGGACTATCAACGGGACCGATTGGTGCTGTTCCTCGACCCAAGTCAGGATCCATTGGGCGGGGGCTATCACCTGCTCCAGAGCACCGTTGGCATCGGCTCAGGCGGCGTCTTGGGCACAGGTCTTCTTCAAGGACAACTGACCAAGCTTCGTTTCATCCCTGAACAACACACCGATTTCATCTTCAGCGCCCTGGGTGAGGAAACCGGCTTTATTGGCTGCCTTTTGGTGGTTCTTGGCTTTGCCGCGTTGATGGCACGGCTGCTCCAGATCGCACGCAATGCCCGCACCGACTTCGAATCACTCGTGGTGATCGGGATCGGCACGATGCTGATGTTCCAGGTGGTGGTCAACATCTTCATGACCATCGGCTTGGGCCCCGTCACAGGAATCCCCCTGCCCTTCCTCAGTTATGGGCGCTCAGCCATGGTGGTGAACTTCATATCGCTCGGCCTCTGCCTGTCGGTGGTCCGGCAAAGCCGTCGCTCCTTGGCGCACCTCCGTTGACCGGCCCCTCCTTCACCGACCTGCGGCAACGGCTGGCACAGGACGTGCCCCAAGGCCGCTGCGATGAGATTGGTGTGCGTCGGCTTTGGTGGGCGGCCCTGGAAACCCTGCAACAGGACCTGCTTGAGCGAGGCCTGGAACGCGGCATCTGGCTGGCTGCCCCCCTGCCAGCTCTCTACGAACCGGAATTACTGAAACATCTGCAGGGATGGGTGTGGGCTCCAGATCAACTGGATCAACTGAGTCCGCATCCAACGGCACTGCCGGGACGGTCCAGCAGCGATGAGTCCGGTTCCCTGCGGGGATTCCAACGCTTGTCCCTGGGCCCCAACGACGGAGATGACCCACTGCTGCTGGTGATCACACCCGAGGTCCAGGTGGCCCTTGCCCTGCATGGGCCGCCCCAGAAGCGGCAGCTGCTGATGCGATGCGACCCGGCAACGCTCAGTGATGTACTGGTGCAGCTGGGGGGACGGCTGGAGCACCAATCACCAGCGCAGGCCGAGCAGCTGCGCAAAGCGCTCGAATCGATCGGCTCCCTACAGAGCAATGCAGCCTGGTCAGAACAGTTTTGGCCCCGCCTCACGGAGCGGCTCACCGGCACAGCCCCCGGGCTGATGCTGCAGCCCATCCAGGCTGAACGCCCACCGGAAGCGCCCAGCCATGGAGATCTGACTTTGCTGGAAGCGATCACCCATGAGGTGCGCACCCCGCTGGCCACGATCCGAACACTGATCCGCTCTCTGCTGCGGCGGAAGGATCTGGCTGATGTCGTTGTGAATCGCTTGCGGCAGATCGATGTGGAATGCAGCGAGCAGATCGATCGATTTGGCCTGATCTTCCATGCCGCTGAACTGCAACGGGAGCCCAACGAGGCCAATCTGGCCCGCACGGATTTGCAGGCCATGCTGAGCGCCCTTGCACCCAACTGGACGGAGCAGCTGAACCGTCGCGGGATCGCCCTGCAGCTAGATCTCAGCGCTGACCTGCCGGCGATCCTCAGTGACTCCCGTCGACTGGAACCGATGCTGGGGGGTCTGATCGACCGCAGCATCAGGGGGCTCCCCTCTGGCAGTCAACTCACGCTTCACCTCCAGGCAGCGGGTCCACGGGTGAAGCTTCAGCTGCATGTGGAGCATCCCGACAGGAGCCAGGCCGCGGAGGCCGGCCCGTCTCCCCAACGCGAAGACGTGGGCACCGTCCTGAGCTGGGATCCCAGCACCGGAAGCCTGCAGTTAAGCCAGGATGCGACCCGCCAGATGATGGCCAGCCTGGGAGGCCGCTATCAGCCAAGGCGCGACCGCGACATCACCGTTTTTTTCCCGGTGCATACGCCCGGAGAGTGATGGGTTTGTTGACGGGTGTGAAGCTTGCTGTCGGAGCTCAAAACAGGCCCCAATGACGGTGCTACTTTCCAGCCATAACGGCTCTTGTGGATTCTTTCAGCCATGGCAGCAACGGCGTTGAACGGTCAACTTCCCCAACACATCGCCAGCACTGGCGGCCTTCTGAATTCAGCGGAGACTGAAGAGAAATACGCAATCACCTGGACCAGCAAGACAGAGCAGGCTTTTGAGCTGCCCACCGGTGGCGCCGCTCTGATGAACTCAGGTGAAAACCTGATGTATTTCGCTCGCAAGGAACAGTGCCTCGCCCTCGGCACCCAGCTGCGCACGAAATTCAAGCCCCGGATCGAGGACTACAAGATTTACCGGATCTACCCCGGTGGCGACACCGAGTTCCTGCATCCCAAGGATGGTGTGTTTTCCGAAAAGGTGAACGAAGGACGTCCCATGGTGGGCCACAACCCCCGTCGCATTGGCCAGAACGTCAACCCGGCCAACATCAAGTTCAGCGGCCGCAACACCTTCGACGCCTGATCTCTCAAAACCGACGCCCGGAGGTCATGATCTCCGGGTCCCGGCTGCGATGATCAGGTCATGTTCAGTCCCGATCGCGACGCCTTTCATCAGGCTGTTTGCAGTGGTGCCAACCTGATTCCTCTGGCTCAGAGTTGGCCCGCAGATCTTGAAACCCCCCTCACCACCTGGATCAAGGTGGGTGACGGAAGGCCTCCAGGCGTGCTGCTGGAGTCCGTCGAGGGTGGTGAAACCTTGGGGCGTTGGAGCGTGATCGCCTGCGACCCTCTCTGGACGGCATCAGCGCGCAACGATCGTCTGACGCGCACCTGGCGAGATGGTCGTGAAGAGACCTTCAACGGGAATCCATTCGAATCCCTGCGCGACTGCCTGGCGCCGTACTCCTGCGTCAACCTGCCGGGCCTCCCTCCGCTTGGGCAGCTCTATGGCGTTTGGGGTTACGAACTGATCCAGTGGATCGAACCCACCGTCGCCGTTCATCCCCGCGCCGCTGCGGATCCCCCGGATGGGATCTGGATGTTGATGGACGCGATCCTGATCTTTGATCAGGTGAAACGACAAATCACCGCTGTCGCCTTTGGCGACCTCTCCAACGGAGCGGATGAGGAGCAGGCCTGGCAAACCGCAATCGGACGGATTGAGGTCCTACGCCAGCGGATGGACGCACCTCTGCCGGCCGTCATACCACTCACCTGGGACGCGAGAAGCAAAGAGCTTCCCGCGGTGTGCTCCAACCGCAGCCGCAATGAATTCGAAGCCGCCGTCGACACCGCCAAGGAACACATCGCAGCTGGCGATGTGTTCCAACTGGTGATCAGTCAGCGCCTGGAAACCGAAGTACCTCAATCGCCCCTGGAGCTGTACCGCAGTTTGCGGATGGTGAATCCTTCCCCATATATGGCGTTCTTCGACTTTGGGGACTGGCAACTGATTGGATCCAGTCCGGAGGTGATGGTTCAAGCCGAACCCGCTGCTGATGGCATCCACGCCAGCCTTCGCCCCATCGCCGGAACACGGCCGCGCGGCGCCACGCCCCTGGAAGACCGCGAACTTGAAGCTGACTTACTGGCCGACCCCAAGGAAAGGGCTGAGCACGTGATGCTTGTTGATCTGGGCCGCAATGACCTCGGCAGGGTCTGTCAGCCCGGAAGCGTTGCGGTGCAGGACCTGATGGTGATCGAGCGCTACTCCCACGTGATGCACATCGTCAGCCAAGTCGAAGGACGCCTGGGCCCAACGCACGACGTGTGGGATCTGCTGATGGCGGCGTTCCCCGCCGGCACCGTGAGCGGCGCACCGAAAATCCGGGCGATGCAACTCATCCACGAGCTGGAGCCCGATGCCCGAGGGCCCTATTCCGGGGTGTACGGATCCGTTGATCTGGCCGGGGCCCTCAACACGGCGATCACGATCCGCACCATGGTGGTGCAACCCCGTGATGGCGGGGGATGCCGGGTGAAAGTGCAGGCCGGGGCCGGCGTTGTGGCCGATTCACAGCCGACGGCGGAGTTTGAGGAGACCCTCAACAAAGCCCGGGGAATGCTCACATCACTGGCGTGCCTGAATCCGCCGGGATGACAGCGCACCCCCTTCTGCTGAAAGGCTTCGAGGTTGAACTGTTCACCGGTCGAAGCAACGGAGCCAACGTGGGCGTCGCACCCGAGGTGGCCAGGGACCTACCTGGCTTCGTGACGGAACCGGACCGTCGCAACCTCGAATACATCACCGACCCGATCCGGGATTACGCCGAACTGCCCGAGGCGCTGCTCGCTCCCCGTCGCACGCTGCGTCAGTGGCTGCAGAAGCGGGAGCTGACGCTTCTCCCCGGCAGCACCATGAGCCTGGGTGACAGCAGCCGATTCGAACGCTCCGACCCTGAAAACGCTTATCACGCGCTGATTGAACAGCTGTACGGCACCAGGGTCGTGACAGCCAGCATCCATATCAACCTCGGGATCACCGATCTCAACTGGTTGTTTGCAGCAGTGCGGCTCGTGCGCTGCGAAGCGGCTCTGCTGCTTGCCCTGAGTGCAAGTTCTCCCTTCCTGGATGGGCAGAGCACCAGCCACCACTCCCAGCGATGGCATCAATTCCCGCTCACGCCCGCTGCAGTTCCTCTCTTTAGGGATCACCAGAACTACATCGAGTGGGTGGAGGAGCAGCTGGCCACGGGTGCCATGCGCAACGAGCGTCACCTGTGGACGTCGGTTCGGCCCAATGGTCCGCGGCGCCCCTACGACCTCAACCGGTTGGAATTAAGGATCTGTGATCTGGTCACCAATCCCGATCAGCTGCTGGCGATCACCTGTCTGCTGGAGCTGCGGCTGCTGGCCCTCAAAAACAACATCGAAAGCCTCGATCCACTCAGCAGCAGTTCGCTAAGCGCCGCTGAACTGGTCCAGCTCGCCGACAGCAACGACGCCGCCGTGGCCCGATCCAGCCTGAATGCTGAACTCAGGCATTGGCAGGACGGCCGTGTCATCAACTGCAAAGACTGGCTGCTGGAGCTGATTGATCAGCTCACGCCCCTGGCCGAATCGCTCCAGCTCAGCGCCTGCTTGAAGCCCTTGGATTCCCTGCTTGTTGATGGCAACCAGGCCATGCGCTGGGAAGCGGCCCATGGCCAGGGGCAATCCATCGAAAACCTGCTTCAGGAAGGTATCCAGCGGATGGAGGAGGAGGAACGGATCTCCACCGGGGAAGCCTGTTTGGGATGATCATGTCGAGTTCGTCGCAGCGTGGAGACTTCATGCCCGAGTCCACCACCCCTGTCTCCGAGCAAGAGACTGCACGCTTGAGCGGTGGCGGATCCGGTGCAGGACAGCTTCTTCAACACCGGCTGGACCTGATTGAAGACCTCTGGAAGTCGGTGCTGCGCAGCGAGTGCCCACCGGAGCAGAGCGAACGCCTGCTGAGGCTCAAACAACTCAGCGACCCCGTTTCGATGGGAGGGCGAGATGGCGACAGCACGAGCGAGGCGATCGTCGAGCTGATCAAGGCCATGGACCTTTCGGAGGCCATCTCGGCCGCCCGTGCCTTTTCGCTGTATTTCCAGCTCATCAACATCCTTGAGCAACGGATCGAGGAAGACAGTTATCTCGACAGCCTGAGACCCAATTCCAGCGCTGACGCGGCCCAACGGGACGCCTTTGATCCCTTCGCTCCGCCCCTCGCCAACCAGACTGATCCAGCCACCTTTGGAGAGGTGTTCGAGCGGCTGCGGCGGATGAACGTTCCCCCCGCGCAGGTGGAACAACTGCTGCGGGAGCTGGACATCCGGCTTGTCTTCACCGCGCACCCGACGGAGATCGTGCGGCACACGGTGCGGCACAAGCAGAGGCGGGTGGCCAACCTGCTCCAGCAACTTCAATCCGACGCCCCTCTGGCGCATCAGCTGCGGGAGGACTGCCGCGACCAACTGGAGGAGGAAATCCGCCTGTGGTGGCGCACCGATGAACTCCACCAGTTCAAGCCCACCGTTATCGACGAGGTGGATTCAACCCTGCACTACTTCCAGCAGGTGTTGTTTGACGCAATGCCGCAACTGCGCAGAAGGCTGATCTCCGCCCTGCATCGCCACTACCCCGATGTCCAGGTGCCCCAGGCGTCGTTCTGCACCTTCGGCTCCTGGGTGGGTTCTGATCGAGACGGCAATCCTTCGGTCACACCCGAGATCACCTGGCGAACCGCCTGTTACCAGCGACAGCTGATGCTGGAGCTCTACATCAGTTCTGTGCAGTCGCTCCGCCAGCAGCTGAGCATCTCCATGCAGTGGAGTCAGGTGGCTCCATCACTGCTGGAGTCGCTCGAAATGGATCGGCTCCGGTTCCCGGAGATCTACGAGCGCAGAGCAGCGCGATACCGACTGGAGCCCTACCGCCTGAAGCTCTGTTATGTCCTCGAAAAACTAGAGCGCACCCTCGCCCGCAACAACCAACTGTCGGAAGCGGGCTGGCAGATGCCCTGTGAGGCGCTGGCCGATCCCAAGGATGGGCTCGGTAACGCTGAAGTTCTCCACTACACCTCGGTGGACCAGTTCCGCAGTGATCTGGAGTTGGTGCGCAACAGCCTCGTCAGCACCGAACTGAGCTGCGAACATCTCGACACCCTGCTGCACCAGGTGCACATCTTCGGGTTCTCACTGGCCAGCCTGGACATCCGTCAGGAAAGCACCCGCCACAGCGATGCCATCGACGAGCTCACCCGCAGCCTTGAACTGCCCCAGGCCTATGGGGAGATGGATGAGACGGAGCGGATGGCATGGCTCCTGCAGGAACTGCAGACCCGTCGGCCCCTGATCCCTCCTGCTGCCAGCTGGTCGGCAGCGACGGCCGAGACACTGGCGGTGTTCCGAATGCTGCAGCGCCTCCAGGAGGAGTTCGGTCCGCGGATCTGCAACTCCTACGTGATCTCCATGAGCCACACGGCATCGGATCTCTTGGAGGTCCTGCTGCTGGCCAAGGAGGCTGGTCTCGTAGACCCGCCCAACAAACGGGCCTCCCTGTTGGTGGTGCCGCTGTTCGAAACCGTGGAGGATCTCCAACGGGCCCCTGAGGTGATGGAGGGTCTGTTCAAGACGCCGCTTTACCGCGAACTCCTCCCCGTTGTGGGGCAGCAAAAGCAGCCGCTGCAGGAGCTGATGCTGGGCTACTCCGACAGCAACAAGGATTCCGGCTTCCTCTCCAGCAACTGGGAGATTCATCAGGCCCAGATCGCCCTTCAGGAACTCGCCAGCCGCCAGGACGTGGCGCTTCGCCTCTTCCACGGCCGCGGTGGATCCGTCAGTCGTGGTGGCGGGCCGGCCTATCAGGCGATCCTGGCCCAACCCAGCGGCACACTCCAGGGCCGGATCAAAATCACCGAACAGGGCGAAGTGCTGGCCTCGAAGTACAGCCTGCCCGAGTTGGCGCTCTACAACCTGGAGACCGTCACCACCGCCGTGGTGCAGAACAGCCTGGTGACCAACCAGCTTGATGCGACACCCAGCTGGAACCAGCTGATGAGTCGCCTAGCCACCCGCTCACGGGACCATTACCGGGCTCTGGTTCACGACAATCCTGATCTGGTGGCGTTTTTTCAGCAGGTCACACCGATCGAGGAAATCAGCAAGCTGCAGATCTCCAGTCGACCAGCCCGACGCAAAACCGGTGCCAAGGACCTCTCCAGCCTGCGGGCCATTCCCTGGGTCTTCGGCTGGACCCAGAGTCGGTTCCTTTTGCCGAGCTGGTTTGGCTTCGGCACGGCGCTCTCGGAAGAAGTGGGCGGCGACGCCGAACAGCTCGACCTGCTGCGGCGCCTCCATCAACGTTGGCCGTTCTTCCGAATGCTCATTTCCAAGGTGGAAATGACCCTCTCCAAGGTGGATCTCGATCTGGCCCATCACTACATGAACAGCCTGGGGCACCCGGAACAGCGGGAGGCCTTTGAAGCGATCTTCGAGGTAATCGCCAAGGAATACGAACTCACCCGAAAACTGGTTCTTGAAATCACGGGCCAAAACAGACTGCTGGGCGCTGATCAAGGGCTTCAGCTGTCGGTTGATCTGCGCAACCGCACCATCGTTCCCCTGGGCTTCCTGCAGGTTGCGCTGTTGAAGCGACTGCGGGATCAGAACCGGCAACCGCCCATGAGTGAGACGCCAGGCGCCCCCGAGGACACCCGCACCTACAGCCGCAGTGAACTGCTGCGGGGAGCCTTGCTCACCCTCAACGGCATTGCAGCCGGCATGCGCAACACCGGCTGATCCACAGTGCTGTCGTTCCTTCAACAACCCTCGATTCCACCCTTACCCGAGGGAACGCGACTCGAAACATCTACCCCTCCCACCTCACAACAGCTCAACACGTTGCTGATTTCCTGCGGGGAATCAACCCACCCTGAGGAACGCTGGGAGCTCGCCCTTCAGCGCAGCTTGTGGCAAATCAGCATCCTGGAGGAATCAACAGGGGAGCTGATCGGATTTGTGCGGGCCACCAGTGATCTCGCCCTCAACGCCAATCTTTGGAACCTGGCCGCCAAACCAGGGCCGAACCAAGGGGCCCTTTTCGCTGTTCTGGTGCACCGGGCCCTGCAGATTCTGCGCCGGGATCTGCCGGGCTGCAGCCTTTCAATATCGGCCCCTGCGGATGCGCTGGAAGCTCTCAAGCAGCAGGGATTCTTGATTGATCCCAATGGCATTCGCGCCATGGGCCTCAACCTGAGCTGAGACATTGAGTTCAAACACGAGCATGGAGGGACTCGAACCCCCGACCCTCAGAACCGGAATCTGATGCTCTATCCAACTGAGCTACATGCCCACTGATCGGCCTTAAGCCGCAGTGATATCGAGCGGCAACCGTCCCGATACAGGTACCTTACTCACTGGTCGCCCCAGCACCCATCCGGCTCCACAGGCTCCAACTGCAGGGCTTCCGGAACCACACCGTTCTGCAGCTGGAACTGACGCAGCCACGCCTTTTGGTGATCGGGCCCAATGGCATCGGCAAGTCCAACCTGCTCGAGGCGGTTGAGCTGCTCGGCAGCCTGCGCTCCCATCGCTGCAGCAGTGATCGCGATCTAATCCAGTGGGACGCTCCACAGGCCCTGATCCGAGCCGACGTGCGGGATGGGGATCGTCTGGAACTGGAACTGCGCCGCCAGGGTGGCCGACAGGCCAAACGGAACGGCAAGCTGCTGGATCGGCAACTGGACCTGATTGGTCCGCTGCGCTGCATCGGCTTCAGCGCCCTGGATCTTGATCTGGTGCGGGGCGAACCCGCCTTACGCCGCCAATGGCTGGACCGCGTCGTGCTGCAGCTCGAACCGGTGTATGCCGATCTGATGGCGCGGCTGAACCGGTTACTTCGGCAGCGCAGCCAGCTGTGGCGCCAGAGGCAGGTCTCCAGTGGCGAACGCCATGCACTACTTGATGCTTTTGACGTTCAGATGGCGCTGGTGAGCACCCGAATTCACCGGCGGCGGCAACGGGCCCTGCATCGGTTGGAACCGATCGCCCAACGCTGGCAGGCCCACCTCAGCGGGGGAACAGAAGCCCTGGAACTGCACTACAAGCCCGGCAGCAAGCTCGACGGGGAGGATGCCGAAGAACCCTGGCGACTCGCCATCGAGGAGCAACTACGCCAACAGCGGGGAGAGGAGGAACGGCTCGGCAGCTGCCGCGTGGGCCCGCACCGCGATGAGATCGCCCTCCTGCTGGGGGGCAGCCCGGCACGACGGTTTGGCTCGGCAGGCCAGCAGCGGTCGCTGGTGCTGGGCCTGAAGCTCGCCGAACTGGAACTGGTGACGCAGCTCTGTGGGGAGCCACCCCTGCTGCTTCTTGATGATGTGCTCGCCGAACTGGATCCAACCCGCCAGCAGCTTCTGCTTGAGGCCGTGGGCGAATCGCATCAATGCCTGGTGAGCGCCACCCACCTCGAAGGCTTTGGCGGCGGATGGCAGCAACAGGCCCAAATTCTCGGTGCAAGAGACCTGAGACCCGACCTGAAGATCAGATAGGGTGGCGGACCTGTTTTTCTCTCATCGCCTGATGGAGCAGACCCTCTCTGAACTGCATCCCAACCCGGGATGGGGGGCACCTGAGATTCATGCCACCGACATGGTCGGCAAACACTGCATTCTCGAGCTCTACGACTGCGATCCGAGCCGGCTCGACGACGAAGCATTCATCCGCACAACGATCACCTCAGCAGCCAAAGGCGCTGGTGCGACGCTGCTGAACCTGATCACCCATCAATTTCAACCCCAGGGCGTCACAGGCCTTGCCCTGCTGGCGGAATCCCACATTTCCATCCACACCTGGCCGGAATCCGGCTACGCCGCGGTTGATGTGTTCACCTGTGGTGACCACACCATGCCGGAACAGGCCTGCGCGATTCTCTGCAGTGAGCTTCAAGCGAAACGCCATGCGCTGAAGAGCTTTCTGCGTGAAACACCTGCGGCCATTGCCACTGGGGTGAGAGAGCCTATGAAAACGCCGAGCCGGCTCCCCAGCTGATCCGGCCCAGGCGAAATCAGCGGCGGTTCAACTTGCCGCTGACCAGACCTTCAAGATCCAGGTTGACGGAGGTGAAGCCAAGGGCGCGAAAAGCCTCCACCAAAGGCTCACTTTCCGCCAGCGTGAGTACAGCGCGGATCTGCTCGCTGGGCACCTCAATCCGTGCTGCCAAGCCGTGGGAGCGCACACGAACGGAGCTGAATCCCCTGGCAATCAACCAGGCTTCCGCCTGACCCACCCGCTTCAACCGCTCGGCGCTGATGCTTTCGCCATAGGGGAAGCGGGAGGCCAAGCAGGGCTGCGCCGGCTTGTCCCACCAGGGAAAACCAAGGGCCCGGGACAGGGCACGGATCGCTGCTTTGTCGATCGACAATTCCGCCAAGGGCGAACGCACCCCCGCCTGGCGGGCCGCTTCAATGCCGGGCCGGTGATCACCGAGGTCATCAAGATTGACCCCATCAATCACCAACGCGTCTCCAGCCGCCGCGGCAATGGGCTGAAGGTGCTGGTGCAATTCACGCTTGCAGGCAAAGCAGCGATCCACGGGGTTGCTGCTGTAGTCCGGGTCGTTCAACTCAGCCGTCACACACTCCCGATGCGGGATGCCGATCCAGGAGGCTTGATCACGGGCTTCCCGCAACAGATGCGGCGCCAGGGCCGGGGAGACACCCGTTACCGCCAGAGCGGCATCGCCATGGGCTTCGTAGGCCATCGCCGCCACCAGGGTGCTGTCGACTCCACCGGAATAGGCCACACAAAGGGCAGATTGGTCTGCCATCCACTGCCGCAGGTTCGCCAGCAGCTGCTGCTCTCGATCCGCCAAAGGCTCCTGCAACCGAAACATCAGCGGGGAAAACCAGTTGAGCTAGGTAGGCTCCAACGGTAAGAGCTGTCCCCATGCCTCGAAGCATTGGCATCGTCACCGCAGCGGACAGCCGCGAGCGCAGCCATGGGCAGCTGCACATCTATGACGGCGAGGGCAAGGGCAAAAGCCAGGCAGCCCTTGGGGTTGTCTTGCGCACCATTGGGCTCGGCATCTGCGAACAACGCCAGACCCGGGTACTGCTGTTGCGCTTCCTGAAAGGCCCCGGACGGGCCTACGACGAGGATGCGGCCATCGAAGCTCTGCAACAGGGCTTCCCCCATCTGATCGACCATCTGCGCACCGGACGGGCCGATCACTTCACCGCTGATGAAGCCACCCGGTTCGACCGCGACGAAGCCCAGCGGGGCTGGGTGATCGCCAAGGGCGCGATCGCCAGTGCCCTCTACTCGGTGGTGGTTCTGGACGAGCTGAATCCTGTGCTCGATCTCGGCCTGCTGGACCTGGAGGACGTGGTGCGCACCCTCAGCAACCGGCCGGAGGGGATGGAGATCATCGTCACCGGTCGGGCTGCGCCCGCGCCGTTGGTGCGTGAGGCCGACCTCCACTCCGAGATGCGAGCCCATCGCCGTCCGGGCATGAACGACAACCGGGTTGTGCCCCTCAACGTAAGCAGCGGCATCGAGATCTACACCGGGGAAGGCAAAGGCAAATCAACCAGTGCGCTGGGGAAAGCGCTGCAGGCCATCGGCCGGGGCATCAGCCAGGACAAGAGCCATCGGGTTTTGATCCTGCAGTGGCTCAAAGGCGGCAGCGGTTATACCGAAGATGCGGCCATCGCCGCCCTGCGCGAGAGCTACCCCCATCTGGTGGACCACCTCCGCTCCGGCCGTGATGCCATCGTCTGGCGGGGCCAGCAGGAGCCGATTGACTACGTGGAGGCGGAGCGGGCCTGGGAGATCGCACGGGCCGCTATCTCAAGCGGTCTCTACAAAACCGTGATCCTCGATGAGTTGAACCCAACAGTCGACCTGGAACTGCTGCCCGTTGAGCCGATCCTGCAAACCCTGCTGCGCAAACCAGCGGAAACCGAGGTGATCATCACGGGGCGCTGCAAAAACCCTCCCGCCTACTTCGATCTGGCCAGCATCCATTCCGAAATGGTGTGCCACAAGCACTACGCCGAACAGGGCGTCGACCTGAAGCGAGGAGTGGATTACTGAACCCTGGGTTCAGTAGCGAGGGATTTCAGGATTCACCTGCTGAGACCAGGCATCAATTCCACCGGTCACATTCGTGGCCGCGATGCCCTGCTGAGCCAACAGCTCAACGGCCCTGGCAGAACGCCCCCCGAGCTTGCAGTGCACCAATAGGCGCCGTCCCTCTGCCAATGCACGAACGCGATCGATCGCCTCTCCACTCTCCAGCGAGGCCAAAGGAACCAAGTGGCTTCCTTCAATCGAAGCCACCTCTGCTTCAGCAGGATTGCGCACATCAACCAGCGCAATCTCGTCTGGAGCGGAGTCGAGCAGGGCCTTCAGCTCCATGACAGTGATGGCTTCCATCTCCGATGACGCCGGACGGCAGAACTGGCGGTAGTCAATCAGGCTCTCGACCTTTGGTCGGTCGGGATCAACGCGGAGGGTGAGTTCGCGAAATCGCATCGCCAGTGCGTCGACCACCAACAGCCGACCGTCCAGGCACTCACCAATGCCGGTGATCAGTTTGATCGCCTCGGTGGCCTGAAGCAGACCGATCAGCCCCGGCATCACACCCATCACCCCAGCCTCCGAGCAAGACGGAACAGCGTCCGGGGGAGGGGGTTCCGGCAGCAGATCGCGGTAATTGGGGCTCGTCGGCGTGCGGTTGAACACACTGACCTGACCGTCAAAGCGCTGCACAGAGCCGTAGACGAGGGGCTTGCCGAGCAACACACAGGCGTCGTTGATCAGATACCGACTGGGGAAGTTGTCGGTGCCGTCACAGACCAGGTCGTAGGCACCGATGAGATCCAAAGCATTGCCCACATCCAGCATGTGTTCATGCACCTCCACTTGGCAGTGGGGATTGAGGTCGTGCATCCGCGCTGCGGCTGAGCGGGCCTTGGAGCCACCAACCCCGCTGGAGCTGTGGATCACCTGCCGCTGGAGATTGGACAGCTCAACCACATCTCCATCCACGATTCCAATGCGGCCCACCCCTGCCGCGGCCAGATACAGCAACAGAGGGGATCCCAGCCCACCGCTGCCAACACAGAGCACAGAAGCAGACTTCAACTGGAGCTGACCGGCAGAACCAACCTCGGGAAGGATCAGATGGCGGGCGTAGCGCCCCCGCTCATCAGCACTCAGCATCGCGTGGTCATGCATGGTTTTGAGTGTCCCAGAACTGAATCGGGATTTCATCCACACTGCGGTCCCCATGCAGCCACCAGGCCCGCAGGCCAAGCGAGGTAGAGAGGATCAACATCAGACTCTCCGTTTGTCCCAAGCGCCGATCCCGGGGCGAGGGAACGGGCGCGGACGCCGGATGGGAATGGGCCACCCCAAGACAACGTTGGTGGCGATCCCGCGCCCATCGCTGGGCTGCCAACTGCTCCCTCGGATCCACCAGAAACCTGCTGCAACGGTCGTGGACAAGCTGCTGACCGGATGCCCCCCGCCCCCAGACATTGCAACAGGGCCAGGTCGTGGTCAGCCTCAAACAGCCTGAGTTCGTCCGTTTTCCCAGCAGCAAGGCGCAGCCTTCTTCGGGGTGGGGCGCCAACAAAATCCGGCCCAGATCCGTGTGGCATCGGTGATCAATTTGCAGCACGGATGGCGTAGACCCCGTCGCACCGATACGCTCAGCTGAAATTGTGAAGGATTTAGTCGTTCTCATGAGTGACGCCACCACTGAAGTTAAGGATGCCGCCACAACCGTGACGACACCCCTCGAAACCCCTGAGCAAGAGGACACCACCTCCTTCGCTGAGCGCTACAGCGACGTGCTGGGCAAGGTGAACGACACGCTCGATCAGGTCGACTGGGGCCAGATGGGACGCATTGGCAAGATCGTCGGCATCTTTGCCGCCGTGATCATTGCCCAGATCCTGATCAAGGGAATCCTCGACACGATCAATCTGTTGCCGATCGTTCCGGGCCTGCTTGAACTGCTCGGCGTGGTCGTGGTGGGGCAATGGAGCTGGAAGAACCTCACCACCAGCGACAAGCGCAATGCCCTGGTTCAGCGTGTTCAAACCCTCCGGAAGGAGTACCTGGGCTGAGCCTCAAAGCCACCGAGCCAGATCTTTGAGACTGGCTCGGCATTGGCTCAGATAACTCCCCCCAAACAAATTGGCGTGGTTGAGCAGGTGGTACAGGTTGTAGATCTCCACCCGACCGTCAGCGCCTGAAGCCTCGGGGATCACCTCCCGATAACCCGAGCGGAAGGCTTCACCGAAGCCGCCGAACAGCCGGGTCATGGCCAGATCAACTTCCCGATCAGCCCACCAGCTGGCGGGATCAAAAATGCTCCCCCGTCCATCGCTGAGGCTGGCAGCATTCCCACCCCAGAGATCGCCGTGCACCAAAGCAGGACGCGGTTGATGCTCGTTCAAGTTCTCGGCGAGGCGCAGCAACAACGGATTGAGGTCCGTTGAATCCACCTGCAACCCATCAAGGATCTCGAGTTGCGGGCGCAGCCTGAGCTCCACGAAGGCCGATCCCCAGTCATCACGCCACCCACCGGGTTGAGACCCAGCGCCGATGAAGCCATCCCGATGCCAGCCGAAACGAGCTGGGCTGGAGGCCATCGACGACTGGTGCAGCAAGGCCAAACCCCGGCCAAGGGCTGTTTGGTCGCTGCCACCAAAATCCAGCCAAGGCAACAGCAGCACCGCACCATGGGGCAGTGCTGCCAAAGCGATGGGCTGCGGCACAACCAGGAACGAGGCATCGGCTTGGGCATGCAGGGCCTCGAGGGCCTCCGCCTCCACCTCAAACAGGGGTAGGGCGCTGGCGCCACCACTTTTGGCAAACAACACCTGGCCATCAGAGAGGCGAAGTTTCCAGGCCTGATGGATGCAGCCACCACCAACGGGGGAGACGTCTGTGATGACAGCCCCCGCCAACGGGCCGTCCTTCGCGGTGAGATCCCGGCGCAGTTCGCTGTTCATCCTCAGCAGGCCCCCTGTCTTGCCAGCATGGCCCGATTCTTCAGGGCGCCGTGAGCGAATCCAGCGTGATCGTGGTGGGCGGTGGGATCGCTGGCTTAACCGCAGCGGCACTCCTGGCCCGCGATGGCGTCAAGGTCACGCTGCTGGAAGCGCATCAACAACCGGGGGGATGTGCCGGAACGTTCCGGCGTGGTCCATGGGTGTTCGATGTTGGGGCGACCCAAGTGGCTGGATTGGAGCCCGGAGGCAGTCATGCCCGACTGCTGAAGCATCTGGACATACCTCTGCCCAGCGCAGAGCTTCTGGACCCAGGTTGTGTGGTCGACCTCGGCGATGGCTCCCCTCCCATTTCGCTCTGGCATGACCCGGACGCCTGGGCCGCCGAGCGTGAGCGTCAATTCCCAGGCAGCCAGCGCTTCTGGAGCCTTTGCCATCAGTTGCATTCCAGCAACTGGCAGTTCGCCAGCCAGGACCCTGTGGTGACGCCTCGCTCCCTCTGGGATCTCGGCACATTGCTGCGGGCCCTTCGGCCCGCAACGCTGGCATCGGGACTGTTCACAGGTCTGACCATCGCCGATCTATTGCAGCTGTGCGGTTGCGGTGACGATCAACGGCTGCGGCGCTTTCTCGACCTCCAGCTGAAGCTGTACTCCCAAGAACCGGCCGATCGCACGGCGGCGCTGTACGGCGCAACCGTCCTGCAGATGGCCCAAGCACCGCTCGGTCTCTGGCATCTCGAGGGATCGATGCAGGTGTTGAGCAATCAACTGGTGGCGGCCATTGAGCGCGACGGCGGAACGGTGCTGATGAAGCATCGGGTCACCAAGCTGCAGCCCCGCTCATCCGGTTGGCAGGTGACGATCAGCACCGGCAAGGGCACGGAACACCAACGCAACAGCCGTGATGTGGTCTGCAGCCTGCCGCCCCAGTGCCTGCAAGAGTTGATCGAACCGGATCAACTACCCCAGGGGTACCGCAAGCGACTGGACAACCTGCATGAACCGAGTGGTGCGCTGGTGCTTTACGGAGCGGTGCGGCGTGATGCACTGCCACATTCCTGCCCAGGCCATCTCCAGCGGGGCTGCGCATCACCAGGGCCTCTGTTTGTGTCCATCAGCCGCGAGGGCGATGGGCGTGCGCCCCAGGGGCAAGCCACCTTGATTGCCAGCGTGTTCACCCCAACAGGTGACTGGTGCCGCTTGCCGGAGCCGGAGTACCAGCAGCGCAAAACAGAAATGTTGAAGCTGATCCAAGCCGAGTTGAACCGCTGGCTCTCGCTCAAAGATGACGCCTGGTTGCACGCTGAACTGGCAACACCAAGGGGCTTCGCCGGCTGGACGGGCCGTCCTAACGGCATGGTCGGGGGCCTTGGACAGCATCCAAGCCGGTTCGGCCCCTTCGGCCTGGCAGGACGAACGCCCATGCCGGGGCTTTGGCTCTGCGGCGACAGCCTCCATCCGGGCGAGGGCACAGCGGGGGTGAGCCTGTCAGCCCTCAATGCCTGCCGGCAGCTCAGGGCCGAACGGGGTCAACCCCTCAGTTTTCGGAGCTGACTTCCCCAGGTGCCCTCAAAAAATCCGGGCGCAGGGTCTGGGTTCGGCGCAGTTCCAACTCGAGCTGAGACCAGTTTTGCTGGAGCACGGCATCTTCGAGCTGCTCCAGGCTCCAGCGGTAAGCCGCCAAGCCACGCAACACCGCATCCCGATTGGTGGAGGCCATCGCCACCCCCAGCTCGGGATTCCCGCCACCCACACGACTGGTGTCGGCAAAGCCACTGGACGCCAGCACCATGGCCAACTGCCGGATCTCCGGATCCCGTTCATCGCCCACTGCCCGCAGCAGTGCAGCACTCACCAGCACAGGCATGTGGGAAATCAGAGCCACAGCCTGGTCGTGCTGGGACGCGGTGGCCGTCAGCCAATGGCCGCCCACGCTGACGGCCAGATCACGAACCTGGGCCAGAGCAGATGGATCTGTTGCTGCATCGGGAGTCGCGATCCAAGGGCGGCCGCGGAACAGATCCAGCACACCGGCCTCAACGCCCGCCTGAGCTGTGCCTGCCATGGGGTGACTGGCCACAAAGCGGGGATGCCGCTGGCGCCAAGCCTGCAACACAGGTTGTTTGACCGAACCAACATCGGTGATCACCGCTGCTTCAGGCAGGGCCGCAATGAGCTCATCCTGTGGGTTCAGCAGCAAGGGAATGGGCAACGCCAGGATCACCAGGTCGCAACCCGAGAGGCAGCTGGGATCGGTCGACACCGAACCCACCAGCCCTCGGGCCATGGCGCGATCCGCCGTGGCCTGACGATGCACAAGGCCCTGCACCGACCAGCCCCGAGCCTGCAGATCCAGACCAAGGGATCCCCCGATCAAGCCAAGACCAACGATCCCCACACGTCCCGGTTGCATCGCCATCTCTCCCGCAGGGTCGTGAAGCCATGTTGATGGATGGATTGCCATGAACCAATCGCCAGGGGAGCCCTGCTTAGGGTTTGACGATGTTGGAAGCCCAGGCCCACCACCAGATCAAAACTCTGCTCCGTCAGGAGGAATCGGACTGGCCCCACCACCTGACCCTGAGCCGGCTGGTGGCACGAAGCCTGAGGCGTCGCGACACAACACTCGTTCAGCTCCCCCCGAGCAGCAGCGAACGCTGGTGGCTCGGTCTGCTGGTGCCGCTGTGCCTGGCTCCCGAAGCGGGGGCGCTGGTGCTGACGGCCCCCCAGCGCCGGCGTCTGCTCCAGCTGGAATTGCCCCGTCTCCGTAACCAGGGTCTGAGGCTCCCCTGCTGGCAGGGACCGACCCCTCCGGAGGGACCACAGCTCTGGCTGATGGATGTTGGCGAGCTGATTCAGGCCCATCGCGACGGGCACTTGGGCCAACGGCAACTGCTGATCCCGGAGATGGATCAGTTGAGCCGGCGCATGCGCAACGCTCTCACCTTGGAGATCGAGCATCAGCACTGGGATGAGCTGCGCCAGGCCTGTCCTCAGGCGGAATCCGGATTGCTGGAACTGCATGACCGGATGAGCCGGCAGCTGTTCGCTGATGCCACGAGGCCCGATGGCGCCGTGCGACTCGAAGGCTCAGCCGGGCAGGCCCTGCGTGACCTGCTCCAGCTGATGCCAGCCAGCCCTGAACCGTGGAACAACCTCCGCAGCATCAACCCGGCTGAGTGGAGTCAATGGGCTGAACTGGATCACCGGCTGCTCCAGTGGCGCTGGAAGCTGGCCCCCCTCGAACCACTCCAACTGCTGCGGGGGGTTCTGCTGGATCACCCCTGCCTGATGTTCAGCAGCAATGGAGACAACGCCAGGCTTGATCTGGAATTTGAACAGGCCGGCGTTGTCCCCGACGTGCGGGCAACACTGCGGGAACGGGAGCTGAATGAACCGCTCCCCGTCTATGCCCCGCGTCGCCAGCCCCTGCCGAACACCCGGATCTACGCCCAACATCTTCTGGAGGAGAGCAGAAGGCTCATCCTTGGCCAGGCGGGGCTCACCCTTGTTCTGATCAATGACAACCAGCTGCGTCGGCAGCTGACCAGCTCCCTGGCTGCGGAATTCGGACGCCGTGTGGTGCATGAGTCGACAGCACCCGAAACCAATGGCGTGGTGACCTGCAACTGGGACTGGTGGCTGGAGCATCAGGAGCAGCTGCCGGCCCCAGCACAGCTGATTGTCGGCATGCTCCCCATCGCCAGCCTGGACAATCCACTCACCTCGGCTCGAGTGGAGCGGTTGAAACAGCAGGGAGAGGACTGGTTCCGCACCCTGCTGCTGCCGGAAGCCCTGAGCCTGATCCCCGCCGCCATTGCGCCGCTGCGCCGCAGTGGTGGTCGTCTGGCCATTCTCGATGGCCGCCTGCGAGGGCGCAGCTGGGGTGATCAGGTGCTGAATCGACTGGAACCTTGGATTCCATTGCAGCGACTGCTGCCAGAGTGAACAACGCCTAACCTCCCTGCAACGCTCAAAAGTGCATGGGAGAAGCACGCCGCCGGGCTGCCCAGGGCTTACCCCCTCGTCAACCCAAGGTCAGCACCAAAGCCGTGGACACCTCCCCACGGGTCGTGTCCTGGCTTCCGCTCACCCGCAATCAGACGCAGCAGTTCATGGCGGTGACCACCCGCGGCGCCTGGATTGGAATCGGAGGGATGGTGGTGCTTTGGGTGACGGTGCGCTTCATCGGCCCAGCGGCCGGTTGGTGGACGCTTGCGGATACCCCCTGAGCAACCGGCTCAACCAACAAACGAAAACAAAAGAAAACCTTTAGAATGGGTCTCACTGGAGACTCAATTATGTTTCCGCGCCTCGCAGAGCACTATCGATCCGTTGTTGGGGACCTGGTGATGAGCCTGCAGGCCCTCGCCAGCAGCCTTCAAAGCGCGGGTTTCACAGCCACTTGCTATTCCTGTGGCGACGGCCGCGATGGCCATGGAGCTTCGTTTGTGGCCGACATCGGCGATGGCCACATGGTGCGCTTTCTGGTCTCCGACTTCGGCATCAGCTGGGTGGAATCCCGCAACGGCCGAGAACTGGTGAAGCTGGAGGGAGCAGAAGCCATCCAGGAATTGCAGCGGATGGCTGATTTGGCCCAGGAAGGCCAGGTCCGCGCCATGCAGTCCCTGGCCCAGGCCGCCTGAGATCAGGCGGCGGCTTCCGGAGCCTTTGCCACAACGGGCTTGTCAGCAGCCGCCTTCGCAGCGGCGGCCAGAGGCCGCATGGAATTCGACTTCACCTCAGAGCCCTCCGTCAGCTTTTGACGCACCAGCGTTTCGATGGTGGCTGTTGCATCCGGGTTCTCCTCCATCCAGGTGATGGTGTTGTCGCGACCCTGACCGATGTTGTCTCCCTCGTAGCTGTACCAGGCGCCCTTACGGACAACAACGCCTGTCTCTTCGGCGAGATCCAGCAGACAACCCAAGGTGCTGATGCCGCGGCCAAAGAGAATGTCGAATTCGGCAATGCGGAAGGGTGGCGCCACCTTGTTTTTCGCCACTTTCACCTTGGCCCTGATGCCGAATTCCTCTGTTCCCTTCTTGAGGGTCTGAATCCGACGGATGTCGAGGCGAACCGAGGCATAGAACTTGAGCGCGTTGCCTCCAGTGGTGGTCTCTGGATTGCCATAGGTCACACCAATCTTGAGACGCAGCTGGTTGAGGAAGATGACGGTGCAACCCGACTTGCCGATGTTGCCGGTGATCTTCCGCATCGCCTGACTCATCAGACGCGCCTGGGCGCCAACCGCCAGATCTCCCATCTCACCTTCGATCTCAGCGCGGGGGGTGAGGGCAGCCACCGAGTCGACAACGACCAGATCCACCGCCGCCGATCGCACCAGTTGATCAACGATCTCCAGCGCCATCTCGCCGGTGTCGGGCTGAGAGACCAGCAGGTTCTCCACGTCAACGCCCAGAGAAGCGGCATAAACGGGATCCAGGGCATGCTCCGCATCCACGAAGGCCGCCACACCACCACGCTTCTGCACTTCAGCGATCGCGTGCAGCGTGAGCGTGGTTTTACCGGAACTTTCCGGGCCGTAAATCTCCACCACGCGGCCCTTCGGGTATCCACCACCCAAAGCGAGATCAAGGGTCAGCGCACCGGTGGAAATCGTCTCCACCCGCATGCGGGAGGCATCGCCCAGCCGCATGATCGATCCCTTGCCGAAGTTGCGCTCGATCTGACCCAGCACCAGATTCAGCGCCTTGTCCCTCTCGCCGGAGGAACGGGGATCGGAAGCGCCGGATTTCATATCTGCTGGCATGAAAAGGACCTGAAACTAAGGAACGAGAGATCCAATGCCACAGAAGCGCCGAATCATCTCAGGTAGTACAAGCGTACCGTAACGAATCAGGACCATTGCGCCAGGGGGGCCCGAAAACGATCTGGATGGAGCAGGGCAATCCCTGAGGGAAGACAGTTCTGATCCTGCGGGCGAAGATAGCCCCAACTCACCAGAAAACAGGGCAACTTTTCTAACCCTGGGGTTGAGCGCACCGCCTCCAGCGTCGCCCGGCGGTCTTCCACGAAGCCACACAGCCTTCGCTGCTGCTGAAGCTGACGCAGAACCTGAGGCTTGGCGCCAGCCTCACGGCCATCCAGGCGCCAAGGATGCAGGCCAAGGCTGTTCAACAGTTCAGCTGTGAAGGCCTGGGTTTTGGTGGTCAGAACAGACCAGTCCACCCCCTCAGCCTCCAACCGCTGCAGCCGCTCCACCAGACCGGGGAAAGGTCGATGCAGCGCCAACCAAGCCGAACGGTTCTGCTGAACGGCTTGATCTCTGGCGTCATCGAGGGCCGCCTGAAGCTGCTCCGGCCGCCATCCACGCCGTTGCAGTGCCGAAGCCTGCGCCTCCCCATAGGAGTCCAGCCAATCCTGAAGGCTCAGCACCGGCAGCTCCGCGGCCAGCAGAACCATCTCCCAACCGTGATGCACCCATGGCCGCAGCTGTCGGAAGGCGTCAGGCACCCGATCAGGAGTTAAGCCCTCTGGAGCAACCTCAAGACCATGACAGGCATGCCAGGCACTCCACCAGTACTCCGCCATGCCATCAACGATGACCCCGTCGAAGTCGAAGACGAGGAGGGGTCGATCATTCATGGACAAAAACTGGGCCGCTAGGATTCGAACCTAGGAATGGCGGGACCAAAACCCGCTGCCTTACCACTTGGCGACGGCCCATTGATCCGTTTGAACCGCGACCTGCGGATCACCGGAGTACACATAGTTACCCACAGCAGCCAACCCTTCGTCAATCCACCGGGCGAACCAACCGACGGCCGATCAGCGAGGGAAAACCCTCAGGCGTGACATTTCAGCCTCACCGAAGACATCACTGCGCAGTTGGTAACGGCGCACAAGGTCGGCCTGCATCCGGAGAACACGCTCACTGCGAGGTAGCAACTCCACCGGCCTGCCTTGCGGCATCACCACCTGTTCCACCGCAAGCCGGCATTCCTCGAGAGCAGCCAATTCATCGTCCTGAGACGCCCGATCTGGCGGAGTGACCTCTGCGGCTGTTTCGGTGGCCTGACGGCGCAGAAGACGTGCCATGGCACGGGTCACCTGGGGCAGGGTGTCGGACTTGATCACCAGGATCGGGATCCCCAGATCCCTGACCTGACGGCGCAGTGATGGTTGACGACTGAGGCCCAGCCGAACGCTCAACACCACATCAGCCTCACTCAAGTCCTCCACAACCCGCGCCTTCCAACCGTGGGAACGGATGGCCTCTTCCACAACACGAGGTGGAACCCCGCAACAGAGAACCTGCAGATGCTCGGCGCTGGTCTCCTGCGGAGATGATTCCTCTGCCGCACTGGCCCCTCGGGCACTGGCTGCAGGCATGGGCACGGGAGCGGAGACCGGCTGATCCGCAAACGACCGTTGGGACGGAGGGCGCAGCAAACCGGAAGCCTGAGGCGGGTCCACCAGCTGAACGCCCCCCTCAGGCGTCAACTCGCGCTCCTGAGCCCTTGGCTTCAGGCCCCGGAGCAGTTGATCCACGGTGGCGGCAACGTCGGTGTGAACGGCCCAGCGCTGCCGGCTGTGCATTTCAACCGCCACCGGAAACGTTGGTTCGGCGGCGCGCTCCAACACCGTTTTCTGACTGCGCCGCCGCCGGGCCTCCTCATCCCCGAGGGTGACCGCCTGAATGCCCCCCACCAGATCGCTGAGGGTGGGGTTCTTGATCAGGTTGGCCAAAGCATTGCCGTGGGCTGTGGCGACGAGAACCACACCACGTTCAGCGATGGTGCGCGCGGCCTGCGCCTCCAGCTCCGTGCCGATCTCATCGATCACAATGACTTCGGGCATGTGGTTTTCCACCGCCTCGATCATGGTTTGGTGCTGCAGCTCAGGCCTGGCCACCTGCATGCGGCGGGCCCTACCGATCGCGGGGTGCGGGATGTCGCCATCACCGGCAATCTCATTGCTCGTGTCGATCACCACAACGCGCCGCTCCAGCTCATCGGCAAGCACCCTGGCGATCTCGCGCAACGCCGTTGTCTTGCCCACACCCGGGCGCCCCATCAACAACAGGGACTGCCCTCCATCCAGGAGGTCCCGCACCATGGCAACGGTGCCGAACACGGCACGGCCCACCCGGCAGGTCAAACCAACCACGTCACCCTGACGGTTGCGGATCGCGCTGATCCGGTGAAGCGTTCGTTCGATTCCCGCCCGGTTGTCGCCACCGAACTGACCGAGCCTGGCCACCACAGCCGTTAGATCCTCGCGAGACAAAGGCGTGGAACCCAACGCCAGGGCACGGCCTGGATAACGCGCTTCTGGAACCCGACCCAGATCGAGCACCACCTCAAGCAACTGCTCTCGCGCTTCTTCCAGCCGCAACTGCTCCTGCACGGCATCCGGCAGGAGCTCGAGAAGGCGATCCAGATCGTCGGTGACCCGTTGCGTGCCCATGGGATCTGCGCGTTTCAGCCTTCTAGCAAGAGCGCTGCAGCCATGGCGCAACCAATGGACGCGCTAGGGAGAGGGCACGCTTCCAACCCTCGGGCCATTGCCACAGGGCAAGGCCACGGGTTTGCGCCTCATCCAGCACAGGCATCAGCAAGCGACGGGCCACACCACCAAAGGCGATGCCAGCCGGCCGCTCCGTCGAACGCAAGAACTCCAGCGTTGCGGCGTTGGTACCACCGGCCAGCTGCAGCGGGCCCGGCGGGGCCAGACTCCGCATGGCACGCCAGAGCTGAACTGCAGCCCGCGCGGTGCCAGCCCCCACATCGCCGCTCATCGGACGCCCATCTAGCTGCCAGAGGGGTCTGTAACCGGCTTGCCGCAGGCGGGAGTAGCGACGCCAAAGCAAATCAGCCAACTGATCAGCCTTCACGCCGTGGCCCTCCAAGCCGGAGCTCACAGCCAAGCGCCGCAAGGGAACCTTGTGCTGCTGAAGGCTTTGGATCAGCGTTGCGAAGCCCTCGTCATGCCCAGATGCGGTGTGAATCTCCACAGCATCGGGCTGAATCGATTGGAGCAGGGAGATCACCTGCTCAGGGGCCAAACGGTGGTCGCGCTCCTCGATCAAGCCATGGGGGCAAGCCGGCAGGCAGCGGCCGCAGCCATAGCAACGCTGCTGGTCGATGCCAGCACCAGGCGGAATCGCTGCCGCCGGACAGATCCTTTCGCAGGGCCGCGGACAGTCCACAGGGCAGCGGGCTGGATCGAACCAGGCCTTGCGGAAGTGAGCATCGATGCCATCGCTGAGGCTCACCATCAGCCAGGGGCGACGACCTGTTTGCGCCTCAGCCCAGTCCAGACCGCGACGCGCTGCGAGGGCAACCGCTGGGTCGGCCGCCACATCAACACAATGAACACCAACAGCCGCAAAGACTGCGGTCAGGTCGGCAATGGCCGGCAGATCCTGGTTGCTTGCCCCACAGATCAGCTTGACCCAGCGCCCCTGAACGAGGGCGTCGTCAGGCGTCAGACCTTCAGATATGTGGTCATCGGTTCCCACTTCAGGCTGCGAGCACCACCCATCTCCACGATGATGCGTAAACGCGGTTCGCGCTTGCACAGATCGCAGAGAGAAAGAAGTTCAGAGCGCGAGAGCACCTGGCCTTCCAGCAGCCAGAGAGCCACGGGAGCATCACCTTCAAATAGGTCGCCGAGCTGAGGAGCCACCTCCTGCACTTCTCCCACAGCAGCTCCACGACCAACACTTTGATGGCCGAGATGGGGCGGACGGATGCCGTGCTTCTGGGTGAGAAACACCTCCGGATCACCAAGACCACGGGCCGATGTCATGCGGGTGCTGTAACCGGCGCCGCGCAGACGTCTTAATAGACGGGTTTCTGCACCGCCTTCAAGCGGAGCCTGCACCGCCAAGCAGCCATTGGCTTCGAGATCACGGCGAAATGCCTGACCGGTGAGAAGCAGAGGCATGGCAGCTACAGGGATTGGACGAGATTCTGGCAGCAGGCAGAGGGATCAGGGGAGAGGGAAGGTCGGTGTTGTAGGTTCGTTGTTTGTTCTGTGTTTCTGTGCCCGTCCGCTAGCCGGGCCTCCAGTCGGCAGAACAGATTCGGCGATTGCGTCGAATCCCCAGGCCAGTACGGAAGCTTTCTTCGGAGATCTCCGTCGGGAAACTGCAACAGCACATCGTGCAGATGCAAGTCCCAGCCTCGCTGAATCGTTCGCTAGCCCATTCGAATCCACTCCTTCGGGAGTTCCGCTTCGAACCACGTCTGCGTCCAATCGATCAGCACCTGACCCCATGCGGTTCTCCGCCTGGTGGTTGTCCACGCTGGCGCTTCCTCCCCATCCATGTCCATCGGCATCCTCGGGAAGAAGCTGGGTATGTCCCAGTTCTTCGACGAGCAGGGCAGAGCTGTTCCGGTCACCTTGATCGAAGCCGGCCCCTGCCGTATCACCCAACTCAAAAACGACGACACTGACGGTTATTCCGCAGTGCAGATCGGCTTTGGCGAAACCCGCGAGAAGCTGATCAACAAGCCCGCCCAGGGTCACCTCAACAAATCCGGTGAGGGCCTTCTGCGTCATCTGCGCGAATACCGCGTCGACAGCGTTGAAGGTCTCGAACTCGGTGGCGCCATCACCGTCGGCGATTTCGAAGCCGGCCAGAAGGTTGACGTCAGCGGTGACACCGTCGGCCGCGGCTTCGCTGGCTACCAGAAGCGCCACGGCTTCAGCCGGGGTCCGATGACCCACGGTTCGAAGAACCACCGCGAGCCCGGTTCGACCGGTGCCGGTACGACCCCGGGCCGCATCTATCCCGGAAAGCGGATGGCCGGTCGCTACGGCGGCAAGAAAATCACCACCCGCGGCCTGACCATCCTCAAGGTGGACAGCGAGCACAACCTGCTGGTGGTGAAGGGATCCGTGCCCGGCAAGCCTGGTGCGCTGCTCAACATCCGCCCGGCCTTGCGCGTGGGCGCCAAGCCCGCCAAAGGAGGTAAGTGATGGCCAATTGTGTCGTTCGTGATTGGCAGGGCAAGGAAGCCGGCAAGGCAACCCTGGACCTGAAGGTGGCCAAAGAGACCACCGCCGTTGACCTGATGCATCGGGCCGTTCTGCGTCAGCAGGCCCATGCACGCCAAGGAACCGCCAGCACCCTCACCCGCTCAGAAGTGCGCGGTGGTGGTCGCAAGCCCTACAAGCAGAAAGGAACTGGTCGGGCCCGTCAGGGATCGATCCGCACTCCTCTGAAACCCGGCGGCGGCATCATCTTTGGACCCAAGCCCCGCACGTACAACCTTGCGATGAACCGCAAGGAGCGTCGTCTGGCCCTGCGCACCGCGCTGATGGCCCGCATTGACGATGTAACCGTCGTGAAGGACTTCGGTGCTTCGCTGGAGGCCCCCAAGACCCGTGAAATCACAGATGCTCTGGGTCGCCTCGGTGTTGCTGCTGGCTCCAAGGTGCTCATCGTTCTGACAAACCCCTCCGATGTTGTGCGCCGTTCCGTGCGCAACCTGGAGAAAGTCAAGTTGATCTCCGCAGATCAGCTGAACGTCTTCGACCTGCTCCACGCCAATGCTCTGGTGCTGGGCGAGGAAGCTCTCGCAACCATCCAGGAGGTCTACGGCGATGACTGAACGTTTCCAAGGACGCCTGGCGGATGTGATCCGCCGTCCCCTGATCACCGAGAAGGCCACCCGCGCCCTCGAAATCAACCAGTACACCTTCGAGGTGGACCACCGCGCCGCTAAGCCCGACATCAAGGCCGCCATTGAGCAGCTCTTCGATGTGAAGGTCACCGGCATTAGCACCATGAATCCCCCGCGACGCTCCCGTCGCATGGGTCGCTTCGCCGGCAAACGTGCCCAGGTGAAGAAAGCCGTGGTGCGCCTGGCGGAGGGCAACTCGATCCAACTCTTCCCTGAGTCCTGAGGGGTCTGAATCGTCATGGCAATCCGTAATTTCCGCCCCTACACCCCCGGTACCCGCACCCGGGTGGTCACTGATTTCAGTGAGATCACCAGCCGCAAGCCGGAGCGGACCCTGGTGGTGGCCAAACACCGCCGCAAGGGCCGCAACAACCGCGGTGTGATCACCTGCCGCCACCGCGGTGGTGGCCACAAGCGCCTCTATCGCGTGGTGGATTTCCGTCGCAACAAGCACGGTGTCCCCGCCAAGGTGGCCGCGATTCACTACGACCCGCACCGCAACGCGCGTCTGGCACTGCTCTTCTACGCCGATGGCGAGAAGCGCTACATCCTTGCTCCTGCAGGAGTTCAGGTGGGCCAGACCGTGGTCTCCGGCCCTGATGCCCCGATCGAAAACGGCAATGCCATGCCGTTGTCCTCGGTGCCCCTCGGTTCGGCGGTTCACTGCGTTGAGCTCTACGCCGGTCGTGGTGGCCAGATGGTCCGTACCGCCGGTGCCAGTGCCCAGGTGATGGCGAAAGAAGGCGACTACGTCGCCCTGAAGCTGCCCTCCACCGAGGTTCGCCTGGTTCGCCGCGAGTGCTACGCCACCCTCGGCGAGGTCGGTAACTCCGAGATGCGCAACACCAGCCTGGGTAAGGCCGGTCGTCGCCGCTGGCTCGGTCGCCGTCCTCAGGTTCGAGGCAGTGTGATGAACCCCTGCGATCACCCCCACGGTGGTGGTGAGGGTCGTGCACCGATCGGCCGTTCCGGCCCGGTGACCCCCTGGGGCAAACCCGCCCTCGGTCTCAAGACCCGCAAGCGGAACAAACCCAGCAACCAATACGTGCTCCGGAAGCGTCGCAAGACCTCCAAGCGGAGCCGTGGCGGACGCGATTCCTGATGCAAACCATCACTTATCCGCTTGCTTAAACCGTTATGGGACGTTCACTCAAAAAAGGTCCGTTTATTGCCGACAGCCTGCTTCGCAAGGTTGAAAAGCAGAACGACAACGACGACAAGTCTGTGATCAAAACCTGGTCACGGGCCTCCACGATCCTGCCGATGATGATCGGCCACACGATCGCGGTTCACAACGGCCGCACCCATGTGCCGGTGTTCATCACCGAGCAGATGGTGGGCCACAAGCTGGGAGAGTTCGCTCCCACCCGCACCTTCAAGGGCCACATCAGAGACAAGAAAGGAGGCCGCTAAACCATGACATCGTCAACCCAAACGGCACCCACCGCCCAGGCTCACGGTCGCTTCATCCGAGGCTCCGTGTCGAAGGTGCGCCGTGTGCTCGACCAAATCCGTGGCCGCACCTATCGCGACGCGCTGATCATGCTCGAGTTCATGCCCTACCGCTCCACCGGCCCGATCACCAAGGTGCTCCGGTCTGCGGTGGCCAACGCTGAGCACAACCTCGGTCTCGACCCCTCATCTCTGGTGATCTCGAGCGCGACCGCTGACATGGGCCCCTCCATGAAGCGCTATCGCCCCCGCGCCCAGGGCCGGGCTTACCAGATCAAGAAACAGACCTGCCACATCAGCATTGCTGTTGCGGCTCAGACCGATTCCTGACCCCCGAGGACTCTGACCCAATGGGACACAAAATCAACCCAACCGGTCTGCGCCTGGGGATCACCCAGGAACACCGGTCACGCTGGTACGCCTCCAGCAAGAACTATCCGGCCCTCCTCCAGGAGGATGACCGGATTCGCAAGTTCATCCACAAGAAGTACGGCTCCGCCGGCATCAGTGATGTGCTGATCGCCCGCAAGGCCGATCAACTGGAAGTTGAACTCAAGACCGCACGCCCCGGCGTGCTGGTCGGCCGTCAAGGCAGCGGCATCGAAGAGCTTCGCTCCGGCATTCAGAAGACCATCGGCGACTCCAATCGTCAGGTGCGGATCAATGTTGTCGAGGTCGAACGCGTCGACGGTGATGCCTTCCTCCTTGCCGAGTACATCGCCCAGCAGCTGGAGAAGCGTGTGGCCTTCCGCCGCACCATCCGCATGGCTGTGCAGCGCGCTCAGCGTGCGGGAGTTCTGGGTCTGAAGATCCAGGTCTCCGGTCGCCTGAACGGTGCTGAGATCGCCCGGACGGAATGGACCCGCGAGGGTCGGGTGCCCCTGCACACCCTGCGTGCCGACATCGACTACGCCACCAAGGTGGCCAGCACGACCTACGGCGTGCTCGGCATCAAGGTTTGGGTGTTCAAGGGCGAAGTGCTGAGCGAACAGGCTCAGCCCATGCCGGTGGGTGCTGCCCCCCGGCGCCGGGCCAGCCGTCGGCCCCAACAGTTCGAAGACCGCTCAAACGAGGGTTGAACAGGAGGCCTGAACCATGCTGAGTCCAAAACGCGTCAAATTCCGTAAGCAGCAGCGAGGCCGCATGCGCGGCGTCGCCACCCGGGGCAACACCATTGCCTTCGGACAATTCGCGCTGCAGGCACAGGAATGTGGCTGGATCACCTCGCGCCAGATCGAGGCCAGCCGTCGTGCCATGACCCGCTACGTCAAGCGTGGCGGAAAAATCTGGATCCGGATCTTCCCCGACAAGCCGGTCACCATGCGCGCTGCCGAAACCCGGATGGGTTCCGGTAAGGGCAACCCAGAATTCTGGGTGGCGGTGATCAAGCCCGGCCGGATCCTGTTCGAGATGGGTGGTGATGAAATCACCCCCGAAATCGCCAAGGAAGCCATGCGCCTCGCGCAGTACAAGCTTCCCGTGAAGACCAAGTTCATCCAACTGGATGAGCAGGAGAAGTCAGCTGGTGCCAAGGCTCCGGCAGCTTCTGAAGCCGTCACCGTGGAGTCCTGACCATGGCCCGTCCCAACGCCGCCGATGTGCGCAGCCTGTCCGATTCGGACATCAACGAACAGATCGACGGCCTGCGCCGCGAGCTGTTCCAACTCCGTTTCCAGCAGGCCACGCGCCAGCTCGCTAACACGCACCGTTTCAAAGAGGTCCGCATCAAGCTGGCCCAGCTGCTGACGGTGCAGTCGGAGCGCCAGCGCTCCACCGCCTCCTGATCCCCCACTCCGTAACCATGGCAGTCAAGGAAAGGATCGGCACCGTCGTCAGCGACAAGATGGAAAAAACGGTGGTGGTCGCGGTGGAAAGCCGCTTCCCACACCCCATCTATCAAAAGACGGTCAGCCGTACCACCCGTTACAAGGCTCACGACGAAGACAACACCTGTCGCGTCGGTGACCGCGTTCGCATCACTGAAACCCGTCCGATGAGCCGCCAAAAGCGGTGGGCCATCGCCGAGGTTCTCAGCCACAGCCCGAAAGCTGCGGCTGAGGAAGCCAACAAGGCTGAAGCTCAGGAGGTGAAGCAGTGATCCAGCAGGAGTCCTATCTCACCGTTGCCGACAACAGCGGCGCCAAGCGCATTCAGTGCATTCGCGTCCTCGGCACCAACCGTCGCTATGCCCACGTGGGCGACGTGATCGTTGCCGCCGTGAAGGATGCCGCCCCCAACATGGGCGTCAAAAAGTCCGACGTGGTGAAGGCCGTTGTGGTGCGCACCAAAGCCACCATGCGTCGTGAAACCGGAAACTCGATCCGTTTCGACGACAACGCCGCCGTCATCATCAACGACGACAAAAACCCGAAAGGCACCCGCGTCTTCGGACCGGTGGCCCGTGAGCTGCGTGACCGCAGCTTCACCAAAATTGTGTCCCTCGCTCCGGAGGTGATCTGACCATGGCGACTGCAACCACCAAGGCCAAGGCCACCAAGCGCATCAAGATGCGCATCCGCAAGGGCGACACCGTTCAGGTGATTGCCGGCAAGGACAAGGGCAAGACCGGTGCCGTTCTGCGCACCCTGCCCAACGAAAACCGTGTCGTAGTGGAGGGCGTGAACATGCGCACCCGCCACGAAAAGCCCACCCAGGAGGGCGAGACCGGCCGCATCGTGACGGAGGAAGCTTCCCTGCATGCCTCCAACGTGATGCTGTATTCCACCGACAAAAAGGTGGCCAGCCGCGTTGAAATCGTCGTCGAGAAGGACGGCACCAAGAAGCGCCGGCTGAAGAAAACCGGTGAAGTCCTCGACTGATCCCGACTTCTGACCACGCCCAGAAGCACCCCAACCCGTTATGTCACTCAAGAAGCGCTACCGGGAGACCATCCAGCCCAAGCTGCAGAAGGATCTCTCCCTCACCAACATCCATGAAGTCCCCAAGGTGGTGAAAGTCACCGTCAACCGGGGTCTCGGCGAAGCCGCCGCCAATGCCAAGTCCCTCGAGGCTTCGGTGAATGAGCTGGCGCAGATCACCGGCCAGAAGGTCGTTGTGACCCGTGCCAAAAAAGCCATTGCCGGCTTCAAGATTCGGCAGGGCATGCCGATCGGCTGTGCCGTCACCCTCCGCGGTGATCGGATGTATGCCTTCCTCGAGCGCCTTATCAACCTGGCGCTGCCCCGCATCCGCGACTTCCGCGGGGTCAGCCCCAAGAGTTTCGATGGCCGCGGCAACTACACCCTTGGGGTGCGCGAACAGATCATTTTCCCTGAGATCTCCTTCGACAAGATCGATGCGATCCGGGGCATGGACATCACCATCGTGACCACTGCCCGTTCGGACGAAGAGGGCCGGGCCCTCCTCCGCGAGATGGGAATGCCGTTCCAGAGCAACTGAGCCCTCCCCGTCGACACCTATGGCCAACCACGACCCCATTTCCGACATGCTCACCCGCATTCGCAATGCGAGTGAGAAACGTCACGAAACCACCAAGATCCCCGCTTCGCGGATGACCCGCAGCATCGCCAAGGTGCTGCAGCAGGAAGGCTTCATCTCCGAGATCAGCGAGCAGGGTGAAGGCGTTCGCACCGAACTGGTGCTCGCCCTCAAGTACAGCGGCAAGCACAGGCTGCCCACCATCCGCTCTATGCAGCGGGTCAGCAAGCCCGGTCTCCGCATCTACAAGAACACTCGCGGCCTGCCCAAAGTCCTCGGAGGACTGGGCGTGGCGATCATCTCCACCTCCAAAGGTGTGATGAGCGACCGCGACGCCCGTCGTGAGGGCGTCGGTGGCGAAGTGCTCTGTTACGTCTACTGATCCGGAGCTGAACCATGTCACGAATCGGCAAAAACCCTGTTCCCGTCCCTGAAAAGGTCACGGTTTCCCTCGACGGTCTCACCGTCAAGGTGAAAGGACCCAAGGGCGAACTGGAGCGCACCCTTCCTGAAGGCGTCAGCGTCAGCCAGGACAACAACACCATCGTGGTCTCCCCCACGAGCACCAAGCGCATCTCCCGTGAGCGCCACGGCCTGAGCCGCACCCTCGTCGCCAACATGATCGAGGGCGTCAGCAACGGTTACAGCAAGGCTTTGGAGATCGTTGGTGTGGGCTCCCGTGCCCAGGTCAAAGGCAAAACTCTCGTGGTGAGTGCTGGCTACAGCCACCCCGTCGAGATGGAAGCCCCCGAGGGCATCACCTTCAAGGTGGAGAACAACACCAGGGTGATCGTCTCCGGCATCGACAAAGAGCTGGTGGGCAACGAAGCCGCCAAGGTCCGCGCCATCCGTCCCCCCGAGCCCTACAAGGGCAAGGGCATTAAGTACGAGGGCGAGCGCATCCTGCGCAAGGCAGGCAAGTCCGGCAAGAAATAAGCCTTGTCCTGACGTTCCTTCCCTTCACCCACCATGTCCCAACTTTCCCGCAAACAGCAGACGCAAAAACGCCACCGGCGACTGCGTCGTCACATCACCGGAACCTCAGACCGTCCGCGGCTGGCCGTGTTCCGCTCCAACAACCACATCTACGCCCAGGTCATCGACGACGCGGCTCAGAGCACACTCTGCTCCGCCTCCACTGTTGATAAGGAGCTGCGTACCGGCCTCAAGGCTCCGGCTGGCAGCTGCGACGCCTCTGTCGCCGTTGGCGAACTGGTCGCCAAGCGCGCCATCGCCAAAGGCATCCAGCAGGTGGTGTTCGACCGCGGCGGAAATCTGTACCACGGCCGGATTAAAGCCCTCGCCGATGCCGCCCGGGAAGCGGGCCTTCAGTTCTGATTCCTGCTCAACCCATGACAGATTCCTCCCCCCAATCCAATCCCAACGCCGTGCCGGGCGCGGCCGACGTTCCAGCGGCAGCCGAAGGGCAGCAGCAACAGGAACAGCGCCGCGGCCGTGGCGACCGTGACGGTCGTCGTGGCGACCGGCGTGGTGGCCGTCGCGGCCAGGAACGCGATTCCGAATGGCAAGAGCGCGTGGTTCAGATCCGCCGCGTCTCCAAGACCGTGAAAGGCGGTAAGAAGATGAGCTTCCGGGCCATCGTGGTTGTCGGCAACGAGAAAGGCCAGGTCGGCGTTGGCGTCGGCAAGGCCGGTGATGTGATCGGTGCCGTCCGCAAGGGTGTTGCCGATGGCAAGAAGCACCTCGTCAAAGTGCCGTTGACCCGCCACAACTCCATCCCGACCCTCTCCAATGGTCGTGATGGTGCTGCCAGCGTGCTCATCCGCCCTGCAGCTCCTGGTACCGGTGTGATCGCTGGCGGTTCCATCCGCACAGTGCTCGAACTCGCCGGCATCAAGAATGTCCTGGCCAAGCGCCTGGGCAGCAAGACCCCCCTGAACAATGCACGGGCCGCCATGGTGGCCCTGTCGCTTCTCCGCACCCACAAGGAGACGGCGAAGGAACGGGGAATCTCCCTCGAACAGATCTATTCCTGATTCGCGATGACTCTCCGACTCGATTCCCTCAAATCCAACAAGGGCGCTCGTCGCCGCAAATTGCGCAAGGGCCGCGGCATCGCCGCTGGTCAGGGTGCCAGCTGCGGCTTCGGTATGCGCGGCCAGAAATCCCGTTCGGGTCGCCCCACGCGCCCCGGCTTCGAGGGTGGCCAAATGCCTCTGTACCGCCGGGTGCCGAAGCTGAAGCACTTCCCACTTGTGAATCCCAAGTTCTTCACCGTGCTCAACGTTTCTGCGTTGAACGACCTGAAGGACGGCAGCACCGTCAACTTGGATTCCCTGGTCAAGGGCGGCATCGTGACCAGCCCCAAGCATCCTCTGAAGATGCTCGGCAACGGTGAACTGAAAGCCAAAAAGCTGACAGTGCAAGCCGCGGCGTTCACCACCTCGGCCCGCACCAAGATCGAAGCCGCAGGCGGAACCTGCGAAATCCTCGACTAATCAAGGGCTCGTCCCCAAGTCAGCCCTAGGGTCTGAGCCGTCCGCTGGATTTCGATCCACGGGCGGCTTCTTGGCTTTTCGCCCAACTTCACTTTCTTCCGGACATGCTCGTCAGTCGGGGTCGCAACCCCAACGCCTCCGAAGTGATCGGCCAGCTGATCACTAACCCTGGGCTCCGCAGTCGCGTGCTCACCACACTCGGCCTGCTGTTGTTGGTGCGTCTTGGGATCTACATCCCAATGCCCGGAATCGATCGGGAAGCCTTCAAGCAATTCATCGATCAAGGCGGACAGCTGATCGGTTTTCTCGACATCTTCACCGGCGGCGGGATCTCCACCCTGGGCATCTTTGCCCTGGGGATCCTGCCCTTCATCAACGCCTCGATCATCCTCCAGTTGCTGACCGCAGCGCTGCCGCAGCTGGAAGACCTCCAGAAGAATGAAGGCGAGGCTGGCCGACGCAAGATCGCCCAGATCACCCGTTATGTGGCGCTCGGTTGGGGTCTCGTCCAGAGCGTCGTCTTCGCCATGATCCTGCGCCAATACGCCGTGGAAGGTCTGAGCGAAGTGACCTTTGTGGTTCAGACGGCACTGGCCCTGGTGACCGGCTCGATGGTGGTGATGTGGCTGAGTGAAGTAATCACGGAGCGAGGCATCGGCCAGGGGGCTTCCCTGGTGATTTTTCTGAACATCGTTGCCACCCTGCCGCGCACCCTCGGCGCCACGATCGAAGCCGCTCAAACCGGTGACCGGGACACCGTGCTGGGCATCATTGTTCTGGTGCTGGTGTTCCTGGCCACGATCGTTGGAATCATCTTCGTGCAGGAGGGAGCTCGCCGTATCCCCATCGTCAGCGCCAAGCGCCAGGTGGGTGGAGCAGGTGTGCTCCCCACGCGTCAGAGCTATCTGCCGCTCAAGCTGAATGCCGGCGGTGTGATGCCGATCATTTTCGCTTCAGCCCTGATTTTCCTGCCGGTCACCATCGCCAACCTCACCAAGAGTGAGTGGTTGATCCGTGCGGCCAGTGCCCTGAATCCTGGGGCAGCGAACCCCTGGCCATACGCACTCACATTTTTTGCGTTGATCCTGGGCTTCTCTTATTTTTATGCCTCTCTCACGGTGAATCCCGCTGACATCGCCACCAACCTGAAACGGGGTGGTGTGGCGATTCCAGGCGTTCGCCCCGGCAGCGCCACGGCCACTTATCTCTCAGGAGTCCAGAACCGCCTCACCTTGCTGGGTGGCCTGTTCCTCGGCGCCGTCGCCATCATTCCCGCGGCCGTCGAACGCGCCACGAATGTGCAGACCTTCCAGGGGCTTGGCGCCACATCACTACTGATCCTTGTCGGTGTGGCCATCGACACGGCAAAGCAGGTGCAGACCTATGTGATCTCACAACGCTACGAAGGCCTCGTTCGCCAGTGAGCGCTGCTGGGCAGCGCACCTTCTGTTCACGTCACCTCACGCTTACGCAACCATGAAAAATCGCTTGCTCTTTCTTGGCCCTCCCGGAGCCGGCAAAGGCACTCAAGCCGCTCGGCTGTGCGATGCCAACAGTATGAAGCATCTGTCCACAGGCGATCTGCTGCGCTCTGAAGTAGCAGCCGGCAGCGATCTGGGCAAAGAAGCTGAAGCGGTGATGAACCGCGGCGAACTGGTGAGCGACGCCCTTGTGCTGGCGATTGTGGAAAGCCAGATGAAGGCTCTCACCACCGATGGCTGGTTGCTGGATGGGTTCCCGCGCACGGTGCCCCAGGCTGAAGCACTCGAACCCCTGCTGGCCGAATTGCAGCAACCCATCCAGGCCGTGGTTCTGCTGGAGCTGGATGACGCCGTTTTGATTGAACGGCTGTTGGCCCGCGGTCGCGCCGACGACAACGAAGCGGTGATCCGCAATCGCCTGGAGGTTTACCGCGAGAAAACCGCACCCCTGATTCGCTTCTATAGCGACAAGGGTCTCCTGGTTTCCGTCCCCGCCCAGGGCACAGTCGAGGAGATCACCAAGCGGATCGAGTCCGTTCTCGGTTGACCGGCATGGTAACGTTGCCGTTTGGAAATTTGGAGAGCCACGCCTCATGAAGGTGCGCAGCTCAGTGAAAAAAATGTGTGACAAGTGCCGGGTGATCCGTCGCCACGGCAAGGTCATGGTCATTTGCGCCAACCCCAAGCACAAACAGCGCCAGGGCTGATCCCCCGCTGTTCTGAAACATTCCTCGCCTCCAGGACTTCGGAGGCATCTGTCCTTTTCAACTAAACGAACGTGGCACGGATCGCCGGCGTTGACATTCCCCGCGACAAGCGGATCGAAGTGTCCCTCACTTACATCTACGGAGTTGGTCTCACCCGCTCACAGGCCATCCTGGCCAAAACCGGCGTGAACCCCGACATCCGGGTGAAAGATCTGGAGGACGGAGATCTTCAGAAGCTCCGCAACGCCATGGAGGAATACACCCTCGAGGGCGATCTGCGCCGTCAGGAGGGCATGGCCCTCAAGCGCCTGCAGGACATCGGCTGCGTCCGTGGCCGTCGCCATCGCATGAGCCTTCCCGTTCGTGGCCAACGCACCCGCACCAACGCCCGCACTCGCCGCGGCGCGCGGAAAACTGTGGCCGGCAAGAAGAAGTAAGCCCTCTACATCCTTATCCCTGACTGCATACGGCCATGGCTAAAACCGTCAAAAAATCCGGCCCCAAGAAGGCCAAGCGCAACGTCCCGAACGGCGTCGCTCACATCCAGAGCACCTTCAACAACACCATCGTGTCCATCACCGACACCGCCGGTGAGGTGATTTCCTGGTCGTCTGCAGGTGCCAGTGGCTTCAAGGGTGCTCGCAAAGGCACCCCCTTTGCGGCTCAAACCGCTGCAGAAGCAGCAGCACGTCGCGCCCTTGACCAAGGCATGCGTCAAATCGAAGTGCTGGTGAGGGGTCCTGGCTCAGGCCGTGAGACCGCCATCCGTGCTCTCCAGGTTGCTGGCCTCGAAATCACCCTGATTCGCGACGTCACCCCCCTGCCCCACAACGGTTGCCGCCGGCCCAAGCGCCGCCGCGTCTGAACCGAGCTGATTTCCGTCCGGTTTCTCCCCTTACCCCGATTCAGACCGTGTTGCAGTACCAGATTGATCGCATTGAGCATCAGGTGGCCGAGGATCGCGCCCAGTCCGGCGTTTTCCTGATCGGTCCCCTCGAGCGTGGCCAGGCCACGACCCTGGGCAACGCGCTGCGCCGCGTGCTGATGGGTGGGCTGGAAGGCAGTGCTGTCACCGCCATCCGGATTGCCGGTGTCAATCACGAATACGCCACGGTTCCTGGGGTCCGTGAAGACGTTCTCGACATCCTGCTGAACTGCAAGGAGCTCACCGTCAACAGCCGTTCGGCCGAACTCGAGATCGGTCGTCTCGTGGTGGCTGGTCCCGCTGAAGTGAAGGCCGGAGATCTTCAGTTCTCCTCTCAGGTGCAGGTGGTGGACGCTGATCGTCCGATCGCCACCGTGGCCGACGGCCACAGCCTCGAGCTGGAAGTGCACGTTGAGCGCGGCGTTGGCTATCGCCCGGTGGATCGTCACAACGAAGAAACCAGTGCCATCGATCTGCTCCAGATCGATGCCGTGTTCATGCCCGTGACCCGGGTCAACTTCACCATCGACGAAACCGCCGTTGCCGAAGGCGGTTCGGCCCGCGAGCGCCTGCGGATGGAGATCGTCACCGACGGCTCCATTACCCCCGACGACGCCCTGGCTCAATCAGCCAATCAATTGATTGAGCTGTTCCAGCCGCTGGCCACCGTCACTCTCGTGGAGGAAGTTCCTGCTGAACCCGAGCCCTCGGCGGAAGCACAGATTCCTCTTGAGGAACTGAACCTTTCGGTTCGCGCCTACAACTGCCTCAAGCGGGCCCAGGTCAACTCCGTGTCTGACCTGATGGGCTTCAGCTACGAGGATCTTCTGGAGATCAAGAACTTCGGTTCCAAATCCGCTGATGAAGTGATCGAAGCCCTCGAGCGCATCGGCATCTCCATCCCCCAGAGCCGCACTTCTGCATAACTGCAGAACGGCCTGAACGTCCTTTTTCGTCTTCGTCACCGACAGAACCATGCGTCATCAATGCCGAGTTCCTCAGCTGGGACGTCCAGCTGACCAGCGCAAGGCAATGCTGCGCGCCCTGACCACCCAGCTGATTCGCGAAGGTCGGGTCACCACCACCAAGGCACGGGCCAAAGCGCTTCGCGACGAAGCCGAGCGCATGATCACCCTGGCCAAGGACGGCAGCCTCGCCTCCCGTCGCCGGGCCATGGGTTACATCTACGACAAGCAGCTGGTGCATGCCCTGTTCGACAAGGCTCCCAACCGCTACAGCGATCGCAAGGGTGGCTACACCCGCATCACCCGCACCGTTCCTCGTCGTGGCGACAACGCCGAGATGGCCATCATTGAACTGGTCTGATCAGACCTCACGTCAGTTCTGACGTTTGAACACCCAACCCTCGTCTTCAGGTCCTGAGCCAGCGTCCCTTCAGCGGATCGCGCTCAGCCTTCAGTACGAGGGTTCTTCATTTTGTGGGTGGCAGCGCCAACGCAACGGTCGCAGTGTTCAGGCCGTGCTGGAGAACGCCATCGCCCAGCTTGATCCGCACCGACCGGTGCAGACCTTTGCCGCCGGTCGCACCGATGCCGGCGTTCATGCCGCCGGTCAGGTGGTGCACTTCGACTGCAGTGGGCCGATCCCAGCTCGCAAATGGGCCCCGGCCTTGAACGGACGCTTGCCGAGCACCATTCGTGTGCGCGAATCCGTCGCCCGTCCCCTGGATTGGCATGCCTGTTACTCCGCCACCTACAGGCGGTACCGGTACACGATTCACAACGGGCGCCGCCCCAATTTGTTTTTAAGCCCCTGGAGCTGGCACCGTTACCAACACAGGCTGGATGAGTCCCGCATGCGGGACGCTTTGAGCAGCATGCTTGGTCTGCACGACTTCAGCGCCTTCATGAAGGCAGGCAGCCGTCGCGCCCATGCCCGAACCACCGTGCAGGAGGTGCTCGTGGAGCGCCAAGGCGATCTTCTGCGGGTTGAGATTCAGGCGAGTGGTTTTCTGTACGGCATGGTTCGCCTGCTGATGGCCCAGTTGGTGGCCGTTGGCGAGCACCGTCTCAGTCTTGCCGCCTTTGAACAGCGCTGGAGGGAACGACGACGCCATGAGGTGAAAGAGGCGGCGCCGGCCACGGGCCTCTGCCTGCTTCGGGCTGGCTATGCCGAGCCCATCTTCACCGAAGCCGGCTGGTACGATTGTCAGCCGTGGTTTTTTCTGGCCGAGAGCGATCCGCCTCCGGATCCACCCTCAACGCCGGGATAAACGGGCCTCTACTTCGAAAGCTGCCCAACTCACTGGAGCTGGAGGGCCGAAGAGTAAGCTCGATCTTTAGCCCCGTCAGGTCCAGTTCTGGACCGACCCCTTTGCCCAGTTCCGCTTCTTCAGGCGGGACATAACCGAACCGGCATGCCGGCGCGATGAACAAGACCTCTCTCCCCCCGATTGATTCGATCGACCGCCAGTGGTACTTGGTGGACGCTGAGAATCAAACCCTCGGCCGTCTGGCCACTGAAGTGGCCGCCGTGCTGCGTGGCAAGAACAACCCCAGCTTCACCCCCCATCTGGACACCGGTGATTTTGTCGTCGTCGTGAACGCCGAGAAGATCAAAGTCTCCGGTCGTAAGCCCCAGCAGAAGCTGTACCGCCGTCACTCCGGTCGTCCCGGCGGCATGAAGGTGGAAACCTTCGAAGCTCTGCAGGAACGGATCCCCGAGCGGATCGTGGAGAAGGCCATCAAAGGCATGCTCCCCCACAACGCCCTGGGCCGCCAGATGTTCCGCAAGCTCAAGGTCTACAAAGGCACCGAGCATCCCCACGCCGCTCAGAAGCCCCAGCCTCTTCAGCTCAACCCCTCCGCATCCGCCCAATGAGCAACAACTCCGTCGTCTACTGGGGCACCGGTCGTCGCAAGACCTCTGTCGCCCGTGTTCGTCTCGTCCCCGGCAATGGAACGATCACTATCAATGGTCGTCCCGGTGACAACTATCTGAACTACAACCCCTCGTACATCGCAGCGGTGAAGGCTCCCTTGGAGACCCTCGGCCTCAGCAGCGAGTACGACATCCTCGTCAACGTTCACGGTGGTGGACTCACCGGTCAGTCTGGCGCCATCAAGCAAGGTGCAGCCCGCGCCCTGTGCGAACTGTCTGCCGACAACCGCAAGCCGCTGAAGACGGAAGGTCACCTCAGCCGTGACCCCCGTGCCAAGGAACGCCGCAAGTACGGCCTCAAGAAAGCCCGTAAGGCTCCTCAGTTCTCCAAGCGCTGATTTTTTTTTACCGATGCCAAAGCCCGACATTCATCCCACCTGGTATCCCGACGCCAAGGTGATCTGCAACGGCGAAGTGGTCATGACCACAGGCGCCACCCAGCCGGAGATCCACGTCGACGTCTGGAGCGGCAACCACCCCTTCTTCACCGGCACCCAGAAGATCCTCGACACCGAGGGTCGTGTGGACCGCTTCATGAAGAAGTACGGCATGGGCACCAAGAAAAAAGGTGCCGACTCTGCCAAGGCCGAGTCCAAGGCCTGAAGGTGAGAACGGGGCATGGACGCCTCGACCTTGTTCACACGGCTGAAAACAGCCACAGCCAGCTTCCGCAACCTCGAGCGGCAGCTGGCTGATCCTGATGTGGCCGCTGATCCAAAGCGGCTTGAATCGATCGCACGGGAGCGATCAAGACTTGAGCCACTCGTGCTCGACTTCGAGGAACTCAAGAAGCTCGAATCCGAGCGTGATTCCGCACGTCAGCTGTTGAAAGACAGTCGCGGTGACGCTGCAATGGAGGAACTGGCGCAGGATGAGTTGGCCAGCCTCCAGGAACAGCACGCAACGCTGACGGAGCGGCTCACCCTGGCTCTGCTGCCGCGGGATCCTCGCGATGAGCGCAGTGTGATGCTGGAAATTCGTGCCGGCGCAGGCGGCGACGAGGCCTGTCTCTGGGCCGGTGATCTGGCACGGATGTATGAGCGGTACAGCCAAAAAATGGGCTGGGCCGTGCAATCCATCAGCTGCACCGAGGCCGACCTGGGCGGGTTTCGCGAACTGATCCTGTCGGTGCGTGGCGACAGCGTCTACAGCCAACTGAAATTTGAGGCGGGAGTGCATCGGGTGCAACGGGTCCCGGCCACGGAATCCCAGGGTCGGGTCCACACCTCAACAGCCACGGTGGCCGTGATGCCCGAAGCCGATGCCGTGGAAGTTCAGCTCGACCCGAAGGATCTCGATATCAGCACCGCGCGTTCAGGCGGTGCTGGGGGGCAGAACGTCAACAAGGTGGAAACAGCTGTGGACCTTCTCCACAAACCCACGGGCATCCGCGTGTTCTGCACCCAGGAACGCTCCCAGCTGCAGAACCGGGAACGGGCCCTGGAGATCCTGCGCGCCAAATTGTTGGAGCGGGAGCAGGCGGCTGCCGCAGAACGCGAAAGCAGCGATCGACGCTCCCAAGTGGGCAGTGGTGACCGCTCCGAAAAAATCCGCACTTACAACTACAAAGACAACCGAACCACAGATCACCGGCTGGGACGAAACTTCACCCTGGAACCTGTGTTGGATGGCCAGCTAGAAGACCTGATTGGTGCCTGCATCGCCGAAGAGCAACGTCAGAAACTCGAAGCGCTGAGCGATCAGGCCGAGGCCTGACGGTCAAGCACCGATCACGTACTTCGCCCATTCCTGGTGATGACCGGAATGGATCTGGCGCCGGGCCTCAAAACTGAGGCTGCTGGCCGGTCGCCGCGGCACATGGCGCAGAGGCATGGCGGCTTCCTTCGGAGTTCGATTGCCTTTGCGCACATTGCAGCTGAGGCAAGCCGTGGTCACGTTCTCCCAGGTGTCGCTACCTCCCCGACTGCGGGGCATCACATGGTCGATGGACAACTGATTGTCACGACTGCCGCAGTACTGGCAGGTGTGGTTGTCCCGCTGGAAGAGGTTGCGACGCGTCAGGGGCAGCTGACGAAAGGGAACGCGAACGTACTGGCGCAGGCGGATCACCGTTGGCAGGTGGGTGCCCTGACGCAGTTGCCGACAGGGGTCGTGTTCCAGACTCTCGGCCTTGCCCTTCAGCATCATCACCACAGCCCGTCTCCAGGTGGTGATATTGAGCGGCTCGTAGGACGCATTGAGAACGAGAACCTGGCCCATGCCAGCTCACTCAATAATGGTCATGCTATCGGCGATGTGAAGCTGTCTCGGTAGCGCCGAGCACCGCCTGTGATTCCGGAGCTGAATCCACGTCAGCGCGCCTGGGTGGAGGTTTCACCTGCAGCGATTCGGGCCAACGCCAGGGCGCTCTGCCAACACCTCGGTGCTCGTACCCAACTGATGGCGGTGGTGAAGGCCGATGGCTACGGCCACGGCGCCGAGACGGTGGCACGGGCTGCCCTTCAGGGGGGAGCCACCAGCCTTGGCGTAGCCACGCTGCAGGAAGGCCTTGAGCTGCGGCGGGCCGGGCTGGAAGCACCAGTGCTGTTACTAAGCAACCTCAATGAACCGGACGACCTGCGCACTTGCCTGCACTGGCGGTTGATGCCCACCCTGAGCAGCCTCAGGGATGCCCAGCTCTGCAACGCTCTGGCAGCCGACAGCGGTCGGTGTTTCGACGTGCAATTGAAGATCGACACCGGCATGGCACGGCTGGGCTGCTCCCTCAGCGAGGGACATCAGACCGCGGCGGAGCTGAACAGCCTGGAACACCTCAATCTGGAGGGCATCTACAGCCATCTGGCCTGTGCCGATGAGCCGAACGATGCCTTGACCAGCCTCCAGCAGGAGCGCTTCGTGAGCATGCTCTCGGCTCTGCCCCAAGCGGGTGCCGGCATCACCCGCCATCTGGCTAACTCGGCAGGGACCCTGCTCAACCGGGAGCTGCACCACGACCTCGTGCGAGTTGGACTAGCCCTGTACGGCCATGCCCCTGCAAGTCATCTAAGCAGCGTCATTCCCTTACAACCCGCCCTGGCCGTTCGTGCCCGGGTCAGCCTGATCCGCGAGGTACCCGCCGGCACAGGGGTCAGCTACGGCCATCACTTCATCACCCAGCGCCCCACGCGGCTTGCGGTGGTGGGCATTGGCTATGCCGATGGTGTTCTGCGGTCCCTCAGCGGGCGCATCCACGCCTTGAATCGCAATCGCCAGCTGCCTCAGGTGGGAGCCATAACCATGGATCAGCTCCTGCTGGATGCCACCGATGTAGCTGAGCTGGAGCGAGGCGACATCGTCACTCTGCTGGGCCAGGACGGCGACCTGGAATTAAACCCTCAAAGCTGGAGCAACCAATGCGGTTCGATTCCCTGGGAGATCCTCTGCGGTTTCAAACGACGCCTGCCCCGCGTTGAGGTCTGACCAGCTGCCGAGCACTTGGTAAAGTTGATGGGCCGCTGGAGAGGTGGCTGAGTGGTTGAAAGCGGCTCCCTGCTAAGGAGTTACAGGAGGCAACTTCTGTCGAGGGTTCGAATCCCTCCCTCTCCGCTTCCTGAGAATCATTCTCAGTAGCTTCATTCTCTGAAATCGACTGCAGCACAGTCGATTTCAGGGGATTAGCTTTTTGGGACTTCGCCCAATCAAGCCAATGCGTTTCGATCTTGCATTGGTCTATGCAAGAGCCCTCTCGCTCTTGGCTTTTCCTGCTCAGGCGAACCAGATGTTCCGAGCAGGGGGAAGCAGTGGAACCTCCTGCCCTTCTGGCTCCCAATACCGCGGAAGTGGCTTCTGTAGAGCAACACAGCCGAACTACCAGTTCTTCCGCGCTGGAGGCAGCAGCGGGACGTCCTGCCCCAGTCGATCGCAGTACAAAAGCAATGGCTTCTGCCTGGCGCGCTGAGCAGAGCTGAGATCCATCCCCAGCAAGGGATAGCGAGAGCAGGAATAACCACTTATTCCCTAGCGAGACCCATGCGTCTTAAGATTCTCGCAAGAATTGGGCGGGCTATGGCTCGCGACCTCTATGGGCGTGATTCGCGGAAGCAGTTATTACCAAATTGTCGAAGGCGTCAACTGGTCCTCAGCGGAAGCCAATGCGATCGCACTAGGCGGGAATTTATTCTCAATTAATAATGAGTCAGAAAGTAGGTGGCTTGGAAATGAATTTTCAAAATCCAAGTATCAATACTCGGAAGATAATTCTGCGTGGGCACCTCATGAGTGGAGCATCAATCACTATTGGTCAGGAGGCATCAAAGAAAACGGAAGCTGGAGATGGTCGAATGGAGACTCATTCAAAACATCTCTTTCTGCGCTCTACTTAAACAACTCAAGCGATCAAAACTCTGATAGACTACTTGGAATATTCAACAATCCCGGACATACATCTAATATTTATCTGGACGATTCTAGGGATGACTATCCAAGCAACCCCAGCAATCCATACAAAGGCATTGCAGAGGTACCACTCTCTTACTTCTCGATAAGTGATGCAGAAGTCGAGGAAGGAGAAAAAGGAAAGATCAAAATCACGCGCACTGGTGGCACTTCAACAGAGCAAACACTGATCCTTGCTACTTCTGATGGATCAGCAGTTGCGGGAGACGACTATAAGAAGAAGATCAAGACACTTACATTCGCTGCAGGCGAGACCTCAAAGACAGTCAATATCGTGACCAATGAAGATATAGATGCTGAATCTGATGAGACGATCAATCTGACTTTGTCTGCTTCCTCTGGTGATGCAGTGCCGGCACAGATTCAGAATGGATCCGCGACTCTGACCATCAAAAATGATGAGCTCAAGTGGAATAATTCACTCTACACGACAATCACAGGTCCCACCTGGAAAGAAGCAGCAATTGCCGCAAAAAATCTTGGTGGACATTTGGCTTCAATTGCCACAAAAGAAGAGTTCGACTTCCTTCACCAAAATAACTTCAAAGGATGGATAGGCTTAAGCGACCCTGATAACTCAGGTCCAGTAAATAGAGATGGAAGCAGAGCCGGTTGGGGCAAAAACGGATTTAGCTGGGAAAGCGGTGAAACATACCGATTCGAAGGATGGATGCAACCAATATTCAACACGGACGGAAACTATGTCCACTTCTGGGATGGTCACGGCGGTAACACTGTGATGCTTGGGACAAACGACACTCCACCAAACGCGCCTTGGTGGGAGGGGAAAGGCATTGTCGAGATACCCCTAGGTCCCACCTACACCATCACTCCAACAGTTTCTTCTTCCAATGAAGGCGGAGAAGTTCGCACCAATGTCACAACAACAGGTGTAGATGCAGGGACCAGGCTCTATTGGACGCTCAGTGGTACCGGCATTGATGCCGATGATTTCTCCACCGGTGATCTCAAAGGCTCACGTGTCGTTCAATCCGATGGAACGATCACCTTTGCCCATACCCTCGCCAATGATCTGACAACAGAAGGCACAGAAACCTTAGAGATCAAGCTCTTTAGTGATTGGAAACGGGAGAACCAAGTGGGTGACACTGCCTCCGTCACCATTAATGACACCTCCCTAACACCTGCTGAATCGATTTTCTCCATCGATGGCACCAACGTCTGGGAAGGTGATACCGCTCAAGTCCTGATCACGCGCAAAGGCAATACATCTGCTGCGATCGACCTCACCGTCAACACTGTCAACGGCACCGCCAAAAGCGGATCCGATTACACCCAGATCAAAGACAAGACGATCCGCTTTGGTGCGGGCGTTAAAAGCAAGAAACTATCCATCACCACCAAAGAAGACTCTGCCGTTGAATCGGATGAGACCTTCAAGGTCAAAATCGCATCCACCGACGATCTCGCGCAGTTCAACACCAAAGCTGCCACCGTCACCATCGAGGATGACGATCAAGCCGTCGTGAACAACACGACCAATAAAACCAACATCACCTACAACTACTTCAATTCCAACAACACCACGGTCGGATCCAACAACACAACGACCACCATCAACTCCAACAACAAGAACAACACCGTCAATTCCAACAACAAGCTCAGCAGTTGGAACATCTACCGCGTTGATCAGACCGTTAAAACCAGAGACATCGTTGGTCAGTGGTTCTCTGACTCCACACCCATCAGCGCCTTATCCCAGGACGTCAACGACACCAAGCTGATGGATGTGGTTGAGAAGACCTGGAGTGAGAAGGTCCAGATCAACCGCGTTGTTCAAGCCAAACAAGGTGGCGGTGAACTGATCCAGGGCAAGCAGATCAACAAAAGCGCCTGGGATGGAGTGCCCAAAGGCTCTGTGCTCAATGGCAGCACCGGCGGTGAAACCCTCAGGGGGCTTGCCGGTTGGGACGTCATCGATGGCGGTGATGGTGATGACCTGATCCACGGCGGCAACGGACGCGACATCATCACCGGTGGTGCTGGCTCTGATGAGCTGCACGGCGACTTCGGCTGGAACACCTACAAGGATCAGCGTGATGGCTCCACAGACCTGATCGCGATTAAGTCCGATCAACACCTCAACAACTGGTGGTACGGCACCTCAGGCAACAGCCCTAACGGTGAAAAAACTGATTTCATCGAGGGACTGGATGCTAAAGACCAAATCAAGATCATTGGTGTCTTCTCCCAAGACCTCTCCTTTAAAGAGAACGTCACCGCCAGAGGCGTCTCCGGCATTGGCATCTATGCCAAAGGCACCCTGGAAGCGGTTTACACCGGCGGGAACTTGAGCGTTGGGCAGATCACCCAGATGACCAGCGGTGATGGATCAACAGCAGCGATGAACAACCAGATGTGGAGCTACTGGGGTGACAACACGGTTCCTCCTCTGCAGGCTTAAGAAGAACAGGCCATAGGAAGATTTTAGGAATCAATACTTAAGAACTCGGCGAAGATGCCTTTACACTACAAAAAGACCTAGAAAAACTATTTTGCACTCTGCACAGCTCAAATTACTCCAGCTCCTAAGCTCAAAAGTAAGCAGCCTGGGAATCTTTGATATTGGATCAGACGGAGGCCTTAAAGGTGGTCCCCTAAATGCTCTCACAAGCCTGAAGGAAGCGGTTACGTTCAACTTCGAGGCGAACAAAAATCAACCTAACCAAGACGATTGGATTAAAAGCATCAAAGATAACAATACACTTGCACGACAAAAAAGCATTGACGTCCCATTCCTTGCAGACAAATCAAGAAATACTAGGGCTTTTTTTGAAGCAAATAAGCCTCAATGCTCGTCTTGTTTGCTACCCGATCTTGAAAACCTCTCCGACTATCATGACATAAATAGGTTCAAGACCAAAGACACTTACTTCTTGAAGTCTATAAGTATTGACGAGATTTCAGGAGCTTTTGGCGTAGCACCTTTAATCGTAAAAATTGACACTCAAGGATTTGACCTTGAAGTCATAAAAGGAATGAATGCGTCCATCCAGGCCTTTAGGCCATGGATAATTACAGAGATGAATACAATGAAATTTTATAAGAATCAAGCAACTATCGGCACCACTTCATTATATCTCGAAAAAAGAGGATACTCATTATTGAAGATATTCCCCTGCCATCATCACATGTTAACGCCAGATTTTGGCCCCAATGTAATGAGTTTTTTCGACGGCTTATGGATTCCCGAAAAATCTCTTGCTCTGCCATTAGATCATCTTTACAGAGAACTAATACTGCATGTAGCGTTTGGAGTGTGCTTTTCGCCAAGATTCATGCAAACAGCCCATCAGGTTCCCGAGAGAGATGAGATAGCCAGGCTAACAAATTGCTTCGTAGAAGAATATATCGAAACAAAGATATGGCCAGCAGATCACGTGCATTAGTAGCTCCATGACTTTACCCAATTCGAATTTAAAAAATGCGTAACTGCCTATTTTAATCAAACAACTTGCGTAATCATCACAAAAAAGAAAATATGTTGATCGAATGAGAATTCATGGCCCCCAAAACTGTCTTCTAGTCAGAATGGGCTCAAGCATCACATAGTCCTCAGCACCATGATTTCTGGGTAATGCGGAGGTGCGCTACAATTATGAAGGAGTTTACATCTCAAGATGAGATTTAAAGAATTCTGGCATTTAGTAAATCGCAAAGAATATAAAATTTTGGCTCATAACATACTTGAACAAGAAAAAGAATTGAATTGTACGAAAGATTCAGCAAATACGCAAGCATACAAAGCGAAGTCACTAGCGAAAGAAAGAATCAGCATTTACAAGTCAATACTAGGAACAAGCAAAGAAGCGATAAATGAATTTCACACTCAGGCCTTAATGAAAGCGAGAGAAGCTTTAAAAGATATGTATAGCATTGACAAAAAAGCCTTAAGAGAATCGCTCAGCCTGTTTTCGTTGACATGTGAGATTAATCCACAAGACTGGTTTCAGCAAAAATTCCATTCAGCTTATCTCAAGTATTTGCTCGGATATTATGCCTCGGCGAAAAAAGATTTTCAACAGTATTGCACGAAGCAAGATCTAGACAAAAGATTTTTAGTCAAGTCTCAACATTATCTTGACTTACTAGAGATCACGTTGAATGCCAGGAAAAATAATGTATGGAAATGCTTAGCAATCGCCCAAGAAACAGAGGGAGAAGAAACTATCAGACAATACAAAGACGAACTTAATTGTATCGATAATAGAGACAGCTCACTCGATGAAAATTCGTACTTTTTTGACATCTCATCCGAAAAATGCCTAGCCCAAATCAAAGACTCTAAGACCATCAATCTTTGGAATTACGCATCAAAAAATTGCGAATTATTCCGCCAAAATAAATTTGAATCTACTCTTGACTTGGTGCACCCAAATCAAAACTTTCACTTGTTTAATGGGGATTTGTTTGGGCTACGCTTTTGGTCCATGATGTCACTGGGGCAGAAAAAAGAATCTCTCAATTATCTACAATATTTAATTAGCACATGTGATAGCGTTCAGAATTCATGGCAATTCATCTTTGCACTGAGCTCCGTATATGCACGATTAGGAATGACTGATAAAAGCAATGAAGAGATCGACAAGCTTAAAGCAGTGCACCCAAGATGGGAAGAATATGGAGACATAAATACGACACATATACGATCAAGCCTTTCCGATAATGCTGAGTATCAATCTAATGCTTACCGAATGTACGAACTTGCACTTAAAACAGAAGATTTAAAACTAGCAGATGGAATTGCTTGTACATTATTTAAGATGAACTTCTTTGTCCTTTCGGCCAGTTTGTTTAATAAAACAATCAATAAACTCAAAACTCCTTTTAATTTAATGGGATACGCTAAATCTCTGGCCTCACAAGGTAAATATGTTGAGGCAGTAGTACCATGCAAACAACTAACAAAGATTGACCCAAATAACTATTACTCATGGCTGGGACTTGGTGCAGTCTCTAGAAGAGCAGGTGATCTTCAGACCTCACTATCAGCATTTAAAAAAGTCATATATTTAGCCCCTGAGTCTTGGACGGCTTATCATGGAATGGGCATAGCTTATGACGCTTTTGGCAATAAAAAATCCGCAATACTTTCCCTAGAAAAAGCTATGAATAAATGCAATAATAACCAAATGTATGACCAAATTGATATACGGCTGAAAGAAATAATCAATTAAAAGCTAGACCTGCAGGCCATGGCATATCGCGGTTATTTTATTAATGGCAAAATGCTAATTCTGGATAATTTTTTTAATTTTTGGCAGATCAAGATTCAACAACCATTTAGCAATGACATTTCACGATTACTCTCTGAGCATATGTATGCTATGTATGAAAATCAGAAAAGTGAGGTTAAAATGACCAAAATTGATTTTATCGAGCTCTTACTGAAAACGAATTTGAGAAAAATTTTATGGAATCTAAGACGTAGCCTTAACATAAGCCTAATAACAAAGCCAAGTAGAAAAAGAAGAACTATGCCATATAGGAGAATTTGTTGTTGGCCTCCATTTTGGGAAACCTGAATCATGCTCATTTCAGCCGCACATTAAACCAGTTCAGGAACTTGTGCTAAACAATAGAAAAAAGCTCAAACCTCAATTAAACTGTAGGAGAAATTTAATAATTACAACCAAGACAGCAAAGGCTCTTTTATATCTGGAATTACTTCTTGAGTTGAGGGAATAATTCCAGCCTGAAATTTTTGATCAAAGAATACTGATGACATGTACCTAACAACTTCAACAGACTCCACAGGATGACTACCAATCGCAACTTCTGCAGCTAAAACAAATCCTGATATGCCAAAAGATAATAGGTTATAAATATCAGATATCTCTGCTCTTGACGGCAACTTGCTCACCATCATCGAATCCAAAACATTGGTCGCGACATAACAAGGCGTATCTCGAGTGACACATGTTTTTATAACTTTATTCACAATTCCCGGGATCATAGATATTTTTATTTCTCTCGACAAATCACCTCTATCAATTAATATACCATCTGCTTCTTCTACAATATTTTCGAGATCTAATAACCCTTGTCTATTTTCAATTTTGGCAATTATTTTTGGTAAATTGTCTTCACTCCATCCAGCCTCTCTAAGCATATTTTTTACTTGAGTGATACATTTCGACGAACCACAAAAGGAGACATAAATCTCCTTTATTCCATGTCTCAATGATTCACTAATACACTCAAGATCAAACGAAGTAAAGGCAGGTAGCTGTAAAGACTTTCTTGATATATCAACCGCTTTATTAAGATCAATTTCTCCTACATTAACCACTTTAGCGAATAAAATGGATTGAACTTTATCGACACTTGATACTTTTACAATTAGTCCATCAAATCCTATTTTTATTTCATCACCATCATCAATTTGGTCAAAAAATTGTTTATGCGTCAGGCCTATATCGATATACTTCGCCGATTGTCCGTCAACTAAATCATAATAGCCAATGGAAATTTTTTCGTCAATTGTATTATATTGCTTTCTCTTAAGAAAGGAGATTCTCACTTGTGCACCTTGTGTATCTAATGAGGGTTCGACATCTGCAATTTTAAATTGCTCATAATAATAATCCAAAAGTTCTCTGTTTGAATGAGATAAATTAATTCTAAAGCTATTTAATCCTTTGGATTTTAAGTTTTTAAGTGTATTGAGGTTAATTGAAGCAGGTCCAATTGTTCCTATAACTTTAATCATTGGTTTAGGCCTGAAACTGTGACTCAAGTGAGTCAATGATTTCATTGATAGGGGCAATAGGCATATCACGTAGATCGAAAGCCTTGTAATCTCCAGTCGTATAACCATAACGTTTGCACCATTCTACACTGAAGTTGTCGATATAATTTAATCCAAAGGATTCAGCAACGGTTCTTTTTTTGGCGCCACCCAAGGCGATTGGCAAGTTGGCATCAATCAAGGGATTGCTATTAAACTCTTCTAAGCTTATTTGACATTCGTTTAAAATAATTGAAAACAAATCAGTTGTCGATACAAGTTCTTCTTGCGGCTGATGAATATGTTTATTTTTAGAAGTCTTTACAAGCAATGTTGGCCTCCAAAGTTTTTCAATAGTACCAGTTGATCCCTTGATAAAGCTTAATTCAGTTTTTATTGTAGATGGCTGATTTTGCGAACCATTATCGGAGTAAAGAATAATAGTATCTTGTTCTGAAGATTGTTCGAGAATATTCCCAAGTATTTCATCTACTTTTTTCAACTGAGAAAACTCCCTCGCAGCAGTATCATACCCACTATCTAATATTCCCAATAACCTATTCGAACGACTCTGCTTAGAATGAATGAAATCAAGCTCGTCAACACCCCAATCAAAATCACAATTTTTGTAAAACAAGGGTCCCCGATGAATTGTATCAATATCCACAAATACCAAATCAAGTTTACTCTTAAATTGATCTCTTAGGCTTTTTAGATGATAGGGAATAAGGTCTATTGTCGAATTTTCTATTGAAATATCAACACCCTCGAGAAGGTTCCAATACGCAGAAGTAATTGAAGATGACTTGATAGAAACTGATTTTAGTCTTTTCTCTCTAAGGATGCTTGTTAGTTTTTGTGTTTTGATTCCATACATATTGTAAGCAGCATGACTTATGGCGTCATGTATAGATCCTGCCTGACTAAATGAGTATTTTTTTCTAGTAAATCCTCTTACAGTTTGAGGGTCTAACTTTAAAAAACTTGCAGTGATTTTTGGATGCATTCCAGTATGTAGTGAATGTGTGCATGGATAAGTCCAAAATCCTGTGGACGTAAAATTCCTAAAAGAAAGAGAATCTCGTCTAATCTTTTTTAAAGCCGGTAGCTTGTCCATATATTCCTTATTATCAAAAATGGTAGAATCTAGAGAATCAACAAATATTACATATGTTATTTTTTTTCTTTTCTGTTCATGATCTTCACCACTTGTTGATGCTTGCTCTGCAGCTTGAATCAACGGATCTTTATATTCACCAAGCACAGTTACTTTCGGCATTTTCGACAATCTTTCATCGAATGAAACTGAGAAAAACTCAAATCCTTCATTCTTACACATTTCAACAAATGATGTGTAATTTTGGAATAGATCAAGAAGAGCCTTCCCAGAAATAAGCTGGGTATAACTTCTCTGCTGATCTTTAAGTAAACCAAATAAATGAATTCTATGTAACCTAACTTCTTGACTTGCCCAAACGGATGCTTTATTAGAGATGAGTTGTAGAGCTGATTGTGCGTGCTCTATAGAAAATAAATTTCTCCATTCATATGAGAAACAAGCATAATCTCGACTGGGAATAATTTCATCGTATGTACTTCTCGTGCCTTCCGTAAGGCTCCCCCTGCAATAAAAATATTTTTCATTGGTTATCGGTGCAAGGCAAAGAGGCAAGGAGCTTGAAAAGTCTAAATCAGAGCTTTCGCCAACCCTATATCTGATACGTGCATGGCAATCATAAGACTCGCGCCTATCTTCAACTCTACAATTAAAGTAATTGCTGTCCAAAATTTCATCGACCAAACTCGCCAATCTCCTACAATCCTGTGTATCCTTAATACTTGCATTTACAGCAGAAAGTTCAATCAGTTTCTTGTTGAGCGGCTTCTTAAAATTTTGATGAAAAAATTCTTCGTCAATCACCTTAGAAAGCTAATACATGGAAATCCTCTTCAGTATACGATGCCTAGCCAAAAAAAATCCAGGCAATCTGAAAATAGACTCCAATAGATTAATTTTTAAACTTAAGCAACTCAGTTTGCGAGGATTCACAAGACTTTTTCAGATAAAAAGCATGGATTTCGGCTCAAACATTTATTTTATCTTGTAAATACCAAGACGCCTTAAGCTATTGGGAAAACGTAGCTATTTACTGGCACATTGACACACATTTATCTTGAAAATCTGATAGAGAAAATCATCTATATTCTGTCGAGCTCTAATCTCCATCCAAGAACGGAAATCAGTGCATATAGGACTTTGATCTATTATTTATAAGCACGTAATTCAACCAAAATGGCGCTATGCGAGTTTATTTGGCAATGACATGGCAGAAGAATTAATGAGGCCATCCGTATCCTTTGTTGCACAATAGAGGCTCTTTTAAAGTCACTCGCATTCGTAAATTGGAATCAGGTTGATTAATATGAAAAGACCTAGGCCACTTACATACTAAATTTACACTAGCCAGGGTCAAAATCCTGAGCACGGGCGTCATCGACCGGTGGACGACTAGAGCGCCTTCCCCACGTTAGTCGACTTCTCTATCAGATCTCTCATCTGGTTGATATCCAATGTCAAAGAATTCATCGACAAATTTTCTTGGCATATAACGCAAACAACAACGCATCCAACTATTAATTGAACTCTGCTTAGGCTTGACAAAAATCAGTGTGCTGTTTTTTTTGACTACAACATAAGCAGATTTTGCAGCCCCTAAAACAACCGATACCTTTGATATTCAGGCGTTTAAGGGTTCCCACAACTGGCCTGAGGCGAGCACCCCGAAAGGATCCCTCTCCATTCCAAGTTCATTGACTCAATCCGACGGATCCTCTGAACTGGTGAACAGGTTGAGTTGCCGTAACAGCTCCGGTAAAAGAGATGCGTCCCTGGCGCGATCAGGCCCTGTAGTGAACACCACCAGCAAGCTGGGTGGCAGCTGTTCGGACTTCTGGAACCAAGCTGCGTCATGACGGGCCTGACTCATCCAGCCGGCCTTGCTCCAGATGAGTGCGTCATCGGGCAGGCCCTCACCGAGAAAGCCATCCACCTGGTTTTCAGGATCAGCGCGACGCTGCTTTTGGTCAAGCGAGCGCTGCAACAGACCCTGCAGCCGACGACAGGCCGGCGGCGACACCACCGCACCGGTCATAACAGCCTCGAGCATCCGGGCTGTCGCAGCCGTGGACAAGCCGTTGCGATTGCTGTTGTCAGCCCCATAGAACATTTTTTCCCGGCCGTAGGGACCGTCACCCCAGGTCTTCTGGCAGCAATTCACCGCCTCAAGTTCCGGCCAAGCCAAGCTCTGCAACCAGCCATTGATCAAGCGACGCTGCTGCGTCCAAAGCTCCCAGCCTTCGCCATGAAGGACAGGGCCGCTGGTGGTGCCTGTGAGCAGATCAACCACAAGCCCCGTGGCATCGTTGCTGGAGTCGGCGATCATGTCGCGCATCGCGCGCCGCAATTCGTCGCTCTCAGGGATCAGGTCCCTTTGCAGCCACTGCTCAACGGCGACGGCATAAAACAGCTTCACCACGCTGGCCGGATAGAGGATCCGGTCTTGGTTCCAGGAAGCACCACGGCCCTGACCCGCCTCCGGTGCAGCGTCGTCGTACCGCACCCACGTGACCGCCAGGCTGTTGCGTAGCCCCGGGCGACCGTCGGCATCGAGCCCATCGAGGGCCGCCTCAAGCCGAGCCGCCATTGCGGGATCGGGACGGTAGAACGCCATAGCGATTCGATTGGGCCATGGCGACGTTAGGCACCCTGCTGGCCCCGGACCTGATTCAGACGGGCTCCTTTTGGCAGCTGTGCGCTGACGTGAATGGTTATTCGCGATCTGACGGCGCGAGTCTGACCACCCAGGCCTGTCGTGGACGCCGCTTTCGCATTCTGAAGAGGCAGCGCAAGAGGATCGCTGTTCAGCTGCTGGAGGATGGTTACCGCTGCTGGCTCGAAGTCGAGGCGGTTCTGGGGCGAGCTGAGCGATGCGCAGCCTGGCGACCGTCGCCGCTTAGCTCCTCGGAGATTGAACGACGTCTGCCTGGCGTTCTCGCCTGGAGCGAAACTGCCCAGCAGCGTCCCAATGTCTACCTCTGGGGAGGCACCACGGAACCGGACATGGATTGTTCCGGTCTGATGCAGATGGCCTTCGCCAGCCAGGACATTTGGATTCCACGAGATGCCTACCAGCAGGAGCGGTTCTGCCAACCTGTTGCCGCTCTGCCCGACGATCACAGCCTGCTACGCCCGGGAGATTTGCTGTTTTTTGGCACACGGCGGCGTTGCACCCATGTGGGGCTCCATCTCGGCGAGGGCCGCTACCGCCACAGCTCAGGCCAGGACCATGGGCGCAATGGAATCGGCATCGACACCCTCTACAGCAGCGATCAGCACCCGGTGGCATGCCACTACAGGGCTGAATTCCGCGGTGCAGGCCGTGTGGTGCGTTGCCATGACGGATCGCATGTCTCCTGACGCTGTCAGCCGGATTGACCGGGGCCCTGCTTAAGTTGAGCGACTCGCAGCGCGACCGGCATGAGTACACCCCTGAATCTCTCGGTGGTGGTGCCGCTGTACAACGAAGAGGAAAGCCTGCCCCAACTGGTTGAGCAGCTCCTCTCAACACTGCATCCAACCGACGAGACGTTTGAGCTGGTCCTGGTCGACGACGGATCCAGCGACCGCACCGCGAAAGTGCTGGCCCAGCTCAGCGCAGAGGTGCCCGAAGTGGTGGCTGTTCTGCTGCGCAAGAACTATGGCCAAACCGCAGCCATGGCGGCTGGGTTTGATGTGGCTGGCGGAGAGGTGATCGTCAGCCTCGATGGAGATCTTCAGAACGATCCGGCCGACATCCCCATGCTGCTGGCCAAACTGCGGCAGGGGTATGACCTCGTGAGTGGCTGGCGCCATCAGCGCCAGGACGCCGCCCTCCAGCGCAAACTTCCCTCCCGGATCGCCAACCGCTTGATCGGCCGGGTGACTGGGGTGCGGCTGCATGACTACGGCTGCTCCCTCAAGGCCTATCGACGCGAGGTGCTCTCAGACATGCGGCTCTATGGAGAGCTGCATCGCTTTCTTCCCGCCCTGGCCTTCATCGAGGGTGCACGGATCACCGAAGTGAAGGTGAACCACCGGGCGCGTCAGTTCGGCAGCAGCAAGTACGGGATCGATCGCACCTTCCGTGTGCTGATGGATCTGCTCACCGTCTGGTTCATGAAGCGTTTTCTGACCCGACCGATGTATGTGTTCGGCTTCGGTGGACTTCTGGCCATCGCCGCCAGCTTGATCACCAGCACCTATCTCCTGGTGATCAAGGTGATGGGAGGTGACATTGCCAATCGCCCACTGCTCACCCTGGCAGTGGTGCTTGGCTTAGCGGGCATTCAACTATTCTGCTTCGGGCTTCTGGGCGAACTGCTGATCCGCACGTACCACGAAAGCCAGGACCGACCCATTTATCGCATCCGCGAAACGTTGCGCGGCGGCCGGGTCGGCTGACGGGTCGGGGCAGCGGCCGGCGCGCCGCGGAACGGTTCGATCGCAGCAGCAGCTGCTTCCACCACACGCGCATCGCTGTCCCGCAGCGCTTGACGCAGCAGGGGCAGAGCCGAACGGTGCCCCCATCGGGCGGCCAAACGAACGGCGCGCAAACGCTGCTCGGGTCCAGCCTCCATATCGGCCTTGAGACGGCGCCCCAGGGCAAGACGCTCGAGGAGACTGCTCGGCGCCGTCCAGGACTCCAGGGAAACATCGATGGACTCCCCATCAGCGGCAGGCTCAATCACCAGTTCCAGCTGGGCACGATTGATTTGTGCGACACGGCTGGCATCCGTGCTGGAAAGCATCGGCTTCACCGGCTTCCTGCGCAACCAGAGCACCAACGTGAGCAGCACGACGGCACCGGGGAGGAGAACGTTCTGCATGCGGATTGAACTTTTATGTCGCCGTCGGGGCCTAAAGCAGGCCGTAAGAACGGACCTACTTACAGTAGCTGCGAAGCTTTTGGCCTCGACATGACTGGAGATTTCGCTGCTGCCTGGCTGCCTGCGATTTTCGTGCCCATCACCGGAATCGTGTTCCCCGCAGTGTTCATCGTCCTTGTTGGTCGAGTGATCACCGCTGCCGAGTGACCGCGACCTGCGGACCGTTTCAACCCCTCAGCACTCGTAACCCATGACCGTCACTCCTGCTGCTGATCCCTGCGTCGGCAACCTTGCGACACCCGTCAACAGCGGCTATTTCATCAAGGGCCTTATCAACAATCTGCCCCTGTACCGCCCCGGGATTTCCCCGAACTTCCGTGGTCTGGAAACCGGCGCAGCCTTCGGTTATCTGCTCTACGGGCCCTTCACCATCTGTGGCCCCCTGCGTGCCACGGAGTATCAGCAAACCGCTGGCCTGTTGGCTGCCATTGGCGCTGTGCACATCCTCAGCCTGCTGTTCCTGCTTTACAACCAGCCCGGCAAGCAACCCAACATCCCCCCTGCTGATGTGACGGTTGAGAACCCCCCCGCCGACCTTTTCACCCGCACCGGTTGGGCTGACTTCACCAGTGGGTTCTGGCTCGGTGGTTGCGGCGGTGCCGTTTTCGCCTGGTTCCTCTGCAACACCGTTCACGTGCAGGAACTGTTCAAAATCGCTGCTGGTGTCTGGAGCGTTGGCTGAAGCCATACACCAATACCGCTAAACGAATCCATTCATCCCCCGGTTGCCTGGAATCAGGCAACCGGGGGATTTTTCCTGGCAGGATTCATTCATATTTGAGACGCCCCGGTGCGGTCGATCTCCCAGCCGTTTCTTCGGCGGCCGGTTCTGACGGTCGTCTGCAGCCTGCTGATCCTTTTGGCGGGCTGCTCGGCGTTGTTCGGCCTGGGCCTGGAGGATCTTCCGCCCCTCGCTCCCACCCGGGTGAGTGTGAGCGCCAGCTTCCCGGCGGCTGCACCGGAGGTGGTGGAGCAGAGCGTGACCCGGGTATTGGAACAACAGCTGAATGGCCTTGAAGGGGTCGAAAGCATCAGCTCAACCAGCAGGCAGGGCGGCGCCAGCATCTCGTTGCGCTTCAACGCGGGTGATCCCGAGCTGAATGCGATCAAGGTTCAGAACGAGGTGAACCTGGCCAGCCGCCGGCTGCCTCAGGCCGTAACGCGCCAGGGGCTCCAGGTGCGGCGCTCCTCGGAAGACCTGTTGATGATCCTGGGTTTCAGCCACCCGCCGGATCAATACGTCCCCACCTTTCTCACCGGCTGGCTGGACCAGACCCTGCGGGACGCGCTGCTCAGCACACCAGGCATCGGTGATGTGCGGATCTTCGGCAGCAGTGAACTCTCCTATCGCCTGTGGTTGGATCCGCAACGCCTCGAACAGACCAACCTCACCATTGGCGATGTCAGCCGAGCCCTGGCTGAACAGAACGTTTTGGCTGCCATTGGCAGCATCGGGGCTGCCCCAATCCCAGCAGGCCAAGTGCTGAGCCTTCCGGTGGAAGCGGAAGGGCGTCTTCGGAGCAAATCGGATTTCGAGAATCTCGTCTTGCGCCGGCTCGACAACGGCGGGCTGCTGCGCCTGAAGGATGTGGGACGGGTAGCACTCGGACAGCGCAACTACGGACGCGAGGCCATAAATCTGGCTGGGGAGCGTTCGGTGGCCGTGGGGGTCTACCAGCGAGATGGGGCCAATGCCCTGGAGTTGAGCAAGGCAATCAAGCGCAAGCTGAAGCAGTTGGAAGCGAGCTTTCCCCCGGGCATCGAGCTCTCAACGATCGTGGATGTGGCCGACACGATTCAGGCCAACCTCGATCGCACCTTCATCACCTTGCGCGATGCCGTGCTGTTGGTGCTAGTGGTGCTGGTGCTGTTTTTGGGCCGCTGGCGTCTCGCCCTGATCCCTGGCCTTGCCTTGCCGGTGGCGCTAGTGGGAAGCCTCAGCCTGGTGAAACTGAGCGGTTCCAATCTCAACAGCCTGATCCTGTTTGGGCTGGTGCTGGCTACCGGGATCGTTGTGGATGACGCCATCGTCGTGAGCGAAGACATCGCCGGACGCATCGAACGGGGCACACCCCCCGAACAGGCGGCCGAAGACGCCATGGCTGAGCTGGCGATGGCCATTGTGGCCACCTCATTGGTGCTGGCAGCAGTGTTCCTGCCCGTGCTGCTCATTCCTGGATCGATCGGACGTCTCTATAAACCGATCGCCCTGGCCATCAGCGGAGCGATCCTGTTCTCCACCTTGAATGCGCTCAGCTTCACCCCGATGGCCTGCGCCAGGGTGTTGGGCCCAGGGGGCGGCCGTCTTCCTGGGGCCATCGGCAAGCTCAGCCGCTGGCTTCGGCAGGGCATGCAAACCCTGCAATCGCAATACGCGAAACAACTCGAGCACTGGCTTCAGCGCGAGCGACGCATCGCCCTCGTGCTGCTGAGCGGCCTTGTCATCACGGCCTCAGGATTGGCGGTGATGCCGACGGCGTTCATCCCCGATGACGACCAAGGCCAGATCCGTGGCTACTTCACCCTGCCCGACGGAGCCAGCCTTGAGCGCAGCGTGGTCGTGATGGACGACATCAGACGCGTCGTCAGCGAAGAGCCCCTGGTGCGCACCGGCAACTTTTATGCCGGCAGCTCCTTCGGACAGAGCGGAGAAGACCGTGGATCGTTTTACCTGCGCCTTAAGCCACTCAAGGACCGACCTGGCAAAGAGCAGAGCAGCAAGGCCATCAAACGCCATCTCAATCTCAAGATTCAGCAACGGGTTGGTGATGCCAGGGTCGTGCTGATCACACCGCCAACCGTGCGGGGCTTCAGCAGTGAATCGGGACTTTCGCTGGAACTGCTGGACCGCAGCGGAGGACAACTCAGCTTGGAGCAATTCGGCAAAGTCGCCCAGAATTTCATCCAGACTGCCAAGGCGACAGACCGATTTGAACGGGTGAGCACCCGCTTTGATGCCAGCTCCCCCCGCTGGCGGCTGGAGCTCGACCGCGACCAACTGGCTGCTCTCGACCTCGACTACGGCACAACGCTGAGGGAGATCGGCACCGCCTTCGGCGGCCGCTACATCGATGACACCTACGACGACGGTCGAATCCGCTCCATTGTTCTGCAGCTGGAAGGCAGCGAGCGACGTCGGCCGGAAGATCTCACGGGGCTGATGGTGCGCAATCGCAAGGGTGAGCTGGTGTCGGTGGCCAGCGTGGCGAGCCTGACCCTCGAGGAGGGCGTCAACAACATTCGCCACTACGGACTCAACCGGGCCATCCGGATCACAGCCATCCCCGCGCCAACGGTCAGTAGCGGTGAAGCCATCAATGCCCTAACCCAGGCCGGAGATCGCATTGGAGGCAGCAACATCGGCCTGGCCTTCACGGGACTGGCGTTGGAGGAACAACAGGCTGGGCAGGTCACCTGGGTGCTGTTCGCCCTCGGCGTGACGGTGGTCTATCTGCTTCTGGCCGCTCTCTACGGGAGTTTCATTGACCCGTTGATCATCCTGCTCACGGTGCCGATAGCCCTGCTCGGAGCTCTGATCGGCTTGAAATTGCGGGGCCTTCCCCTGGATGTTTACGGCCAGATGGGACTCATGGTGCTGGTGAGTCTGGCGGCCAAGAACGGAATTCTGATCGTGGAATTCGCCAACCAGCGGGTGGCGGAAGGCCTGGCCCTGCGCGACGCCGTTGTGGATGCGGCCGTGAACCGGATGCGCCCGATCCTGCTGACAGCGGTCACATCCCTGGCGGGTTTCCTGCCGCTTCTGTTCGCTCAGGGCACGGGAGCCGCCAGCAGGATCAGCATTGGCACTGTGGTGTTCAGCGGACTGCTGGTGGCCTCATTGCTGTCCCTGTTTGCCGTCCCTGCCGTTTATCTGATGCTGAAACGCGATCGAAGGCCCACCGCGTAGGGTGCGCTCTCGATCCAATGGTTCTGCTGCTGGAGGGAACGATGACAATCACCCCACGCGCGACAACGGTAACCAGTTCCCAGGCGCAGTTCTTCGATTACGCTTCAGCAGCCAATCCTCTGCAGCAGGGGCTGATCAGCACGATCCCCTACCGCAGCTTTTCGGCCAGTTTTTTTGATCAAGCCGGAACGGCCCTGCAACCACTTGATTTGAGTGCCGACTTGCAGTGCGAAGGCCCGGCCACGGGTCCATCGCTCTGCGGCAACTTCATCCGACTGGATCATGGATCCCTGCGCACCCATGCGGATGCGACCAGTCAGTTGTTCTTCGTGGCCCGAGGCCATGGGCAAACTGAAGCCTGCGGTCAAGGTTTTCACTGGAGCGAGGGAGACACGTTCGTGCTTCCGGCGGGCGGTGAAGCCATTCACAGCAGCGAAACGCACGCAGGCCTGTATTGGGTGCACGATGCCCCCTTGCTTCGTTATCTGGGGGTGAGCACCGTGAAACCGGTGTTCGAACCCTGCTTCTACAGCCATGAGGATGCTCGCGCGCAGTTGGATGCCATCGCCAGCCATCCCCGCGGAGCCAACGCCAATCGCGTGAGTGTGCTGTTGGGAAACAACGCCTTCCCGCAGACGCGCACCGTCACCCACACCCTCTGGGCCATGTTGGGAATCCTCCCCGCAGGCCAGGTGCAGCGGCCCCACCGACACCAGTCAATCGCCCTTGATTTTGCGGTGGCCTGCCAACCGGGTTGCTACACGATGATCGGCACCGAGCTGGATGAGAACGGAATGATCCGCAATGGGCACCGGGAAGACTGGGCAGCCGGCGCAGCCTTCGTGACACCGCCCGGCTACTGGCACTCCCACCACAACGAATCCGGCGCCGACGCCTACGTGCTGCCCATTCAGGATGCCGGCCTGCACACCTATCTGCGCACTCTCGACATTGCCTTCAGCAACAGAGGCCGGGCTGACTTAACTAACACACCGTAGCCAACCCAACCTCAACGGGTGAGCAATTGATGGTTCACCGAGCTGAGGGCACCGTGTTCTGAATAGCGACGTGAAATGCGCTCGAGGCGCGTTACACACGACAGCCAAAGCGCTTCGATGTTGAAGGGCTGGTGCGGATGAATCTGGGCCGGCGCCAGAAAAGCGCCTCCATCCGGCAAAAAGATCCAGCGATCAAGATCGCCTGCGGCAAAACAGATGTTGTCCCCTGGCGAAGGGTGGTCGCAGCGCCAGTCACCGATCAGCTGATGTGGCTCCAGGGGTGGACGTTCCAGGGCTGAACTGCCAGCGAGGAACTCACGGATCAGCACAATCCGATCCAATTGCCCCGCACCATCCCAAAGCAGCACCAAGCGATGACGGCGTTGCTCATGCAAGAACCCGAACTCGGCATAGAGCTTGGTCCAGGTGGAGCGGTGAAGCGTCCCCCTTGAAAAACTACCGGTGCCGAAGACCCCCATGTCGGGATCCAGCCGCGTGAAGCATTGAACGATCCGCTTTTCAGGCTCGCCGGTAGGCGGTTGATGGGGAGAACTCGATCCCGCCCCCTCAGGCCAGAGCAGCAGAGTCAGATTCAGTGGCACACCGGAGGGAGCCGGTTTAAGCGTGAGCAGGGAGGGCTGACGCTTGGTGCGTTGAAGTGTCCGGTCCAGGCTGTCGAACCAGCCGCGCCACTCACCAACGTTGCGCTGCAGGTGCTCCCATTCGCCCACGTTCAGCCCGATCCCGATCGAGGCCTGAGGCTAGAGAAGGCCCAGAGCAAGACGAGAACAACAACGCGGTCCAACAGAACCACTGCGAAGCACAGACAACAAAAATCCCCACCCGGCGAACCGGATGGGGACGTTTGAAACGAGGAACGACTCGTCGCGGGTTAATTCAGGAAGGAATCAACCGAATTTCCCTGAAGTCGAGGCAATCAGGAAGGCGGCATACGTCAGGACATAGCCAACCGTGAAGTGAGCCAAGCCGACGACACGGGCCTGAACGATGGACAGTGCCACAGGCTTATCGCGGTAACCCATCATGTTGGCGATGGGGCTGCGCTGGTGAGCCCAGACAATAGTCTCGATCAGTTCCTGCCAGTAACCCCGCCAGGAGATCAGGAACATGAAGCCGGTGGCCCAAACCAGGTGTCCGAAGAGGAACATCCAAGCCCAGACGGCGAGGTTGTTGCTGCCGAACGGGTTGTAGCCGTTGATCAACTGGGAGGAGTTGAGCCACAGGTAGTCGCGGAACCAGCCCATCAGGTAGGTGCTGGATTCGTTGAACTGGGCCACGTTGCCGGACCAGATGGCCAGGTGCTTCCAGTGCCAGTAGAAGGTCAGCCAACCCACGGTGTTCAGAGCCCAGAAGACAGCCAGGTAGAAGGCGTCCCAGGCAGAGATGTCGCAGGTGCCGCCACGGCCGGGGCCGTCGCAGGGGAAGGAGTAGCCGAAGTCCTTCTTGTCGGGCATCAGCTTGGAGCCGCGGGCATCCAGGGCACCCTTCACAAGGATCAGGGTGGTGGTGTGCAGACCCAGAGCAATGGCGTGGTGAACCAGGAAGTCACCAGGGCCGATGGGCAGGAACACATCGGTGTTGCCATTGATCGCGTCCAGCCAGTAGTGCTCACCAGGAATGTTCTGGGCAGCAAGGCTGGCGGAGCTGGAGGCGTTGGAGAGCAGCACGTCCATTCCGTACATGGCCTTACCAGAGGCGGCCTGAACGAACTGGGCGAACACGGGCTCAACCAAGATCTGCTTCTCGGGGGTACCGAAGGCAACAACAACGTCGTTGTGGACGTAGAGGCCGAGGGTGTGGAAACCGAGGAACAGGGAGACCCAGCTCAGGTGACTGATGATCGCTTCCTTGTGCTCGAGCATCCGAGCCAGGACGTTGTCCTTGTTGGCTTCAGGGTCGTAGTCACGGATGAAGAAGATCGCACCGTGGGCGAAGGCACCACACATCAGCGCGATGGCGATGTACTGGTGGTGGGTGTACAGGGCTGCCTGAGTTGTGTAGTCCTTCGCGATGAAGGCGTACGACGGCATCGAGTACATGTGCTGCGCCACGAGGCTGGTGACCACGCCGAGGGAGGCGAGAGCCAGACCGAGCTGGAAGTGCAGGCTGTTGTTGATGGTGTCGTAGAGACCCTTGTGGCCAGCGCCGAGGTCACCGGGGGTGCCCTTCGGGGGGTTGTGGGTTTCGAGGATCTCCTTGATGGAGTGACCGATACCGAAGTTGGTCCGGTACATGTGGCCGGCGATCACGAAGAGGCAACCGATGGCCAGGTGGTGGTGGGCGATGTCCGTCAGCCAGAGGGCTTCTGTCTGAGGGTGGAAACCACCAAGGAAGGTGAGGATGGCGGTGCCTGCACCTTCGGAACTACCGAAGACCTGATTCAGAGAATCGGGGTTTTCGGCGTAAACACCCCAGTTGCCGGTGAAGAAGGGTCCAAGACCGGCGGGATGAGGCAGAACGTTGAGGAAGTTGTCCCAACCAACGTGCTGACCGCGGGCTTCGGGGATCGCAACGTGAACCAGGTGACCGGTCCAAGCGATGGAGCTGAAGCCGAAGAGGACAGCGAGGTGGTGGTTCAGACGCGATTCAGCGTTTTTAAACCAGGCCAGAGAAGGACGGAACTTGGGCTGCAGGTGCAACCAGCCGGCGAAGAGGGCCCAAGCCGACAGGATCATCATGAAGATGGAACCCTGATACAGCTCGGCATTCGTCTTCATGCCGATTGTGTAGAACCAGTGATAAAGGCCTGAGTAGGCGATGTTCACCGGGGAGGAAGCACCCGCTTGGGTGAAGGCGTCAATGGCGCCTTGACCGAAGTGGGGATCCCAGATTGCGTGAGCGATGGGGCGCACGTGCAGGGGGTCGGCGACCCACTGCTCGAAGTTGCCCTGCCAGGCGATGTGGAACAGGTTTCCCGAAACCCACAGGCCGATGATCGCGAGGTGACCGAAATGGGTGGAGAAGAGCTTCTGGTAGAGGCGCTCCTCCGTCATTCCGTCATGGCTCTCGAAGTCGTGAGCCGTGGCGATCCCGTACCAAATACGGCGGGTTGTCGGGTCCTGGGCCAGACCCTGGCTGAACGAAGGGAATTTCGTTGCCATTAGAGGGAGAGGTCAGGAGAGGTCAGCCGACCACAAGAATGTGGGCGTGGAAGAAGGCCCACGTGGTCGCAATTCCGCCCAAGAGGTAATGGGCAACACCCACGGCACGGCCTTGGATGATGGAAAGAGCACGGGGCTGGATGGCCGGAGCCACCTTCAGCTTGTTGTGAGCCCAGACGATGGACTCAATCAGTTCCTGCCAGTAGCCGCGGCCACTGAAGAGGAACATCAGGCTGAAGGCGAACACGAAGTGGGCGCCGAGGAACATGATTCCGTAGGCGGCCGTGTTCGAGCCATAGCTGTTGATCACCTGAACGGCCTGAGCCCACAGGAAGTCACGCAGCCAGCCATTGATGGTGATGGCGCTTTGGGCAAAGTTGCCGTTGGTGATGTGCGCGACGGAACCGTCGGCATTCACCGTTCCCCAGATGTCGCTCTGCATCTTCCAGGAGAAGTGGAAGATCACAACAGACAGGGAGTTGTACATCCAGAACAGGCCCAGGAACACGTGGTCCCAAGCGGAAACCTGGCAGGTGCCACCACGACCAGGACCATCGCAGGAGAAGCGGAAGCCCAGGTTGGCCTTATCAGGGATGAGGCGGGAGCTACGGGCGTACAGGACACCCTTCAGCAGGATCAGCACCGTCACGTGAATCGTGAAGGCGTGGATGTGGTGAACCATGAAGTCGGCGGTGCCGAGCGGCATGGGAGCAGCGGCAACCTTGCCGCCGACGGCGACAACAGAACCGTTGAACACTTCACTCACACCCGCGAGGGCGTTGGGAGCTGTGCTGCCAGCAGCTGCGGCGTGCACGTTCTGAATCCACTGAGCAAAGATCGGCTGAATGGAGATCGCCGAATCGCTGAACATGTCCTGGGGACGACCCAGGGCACGCATGGTGTCGTTGTGGATGTACAGGCCGAAGCTGTGGGCTCCAAGCCAGATGCAGACCCAGTTGAGGTGACTAATGATGGCGTCGCGAGCCTTGAGCACCCGATCCAGCACGTTGTCGATGTGCTTGGCGGGGTCGTAATCGCGAACCATGGCGATAGCGGCGTGAGCGCCGGCACCAACGATCAGGAAGCCGCCGATCCAGATGTGATGGGTGAAGAGCCCGATCTGGGTGGGGTAATCGATCGCTTGGTACGGATACGGAGGCATCGCGTACATGTGCTGAGCAACGATGATGCTCACTGAACCGCCGATGGCGAGGTTGACCGCCAGCTGGGCATGCCAGGAATTGGTCATGAAGTCGTAAAGACCGTCGTGACCGTTGGTGGCAGGGAACAGCAGGGGATCACCCTTCTGACCTTCGTGGATCTCCTTGATGGAGTGACCGATGCCCCAGTTGGTCCGGTACATGTGACCGGCAACGATGAACATCACGGCAATCGCCACATGGTGATGAGCGATGTCGGTCATCCAGAGGCTTCCCGTCACAGGATTCAAACCACCCTTGAAGGTGAGGAAATCGCTGTAGGCAGCCCAGTTGCCGGAGAAGAAGGCACCGACACCAGCACTGAAGCCGGGATACAGCTGCGCCAGCAGGTCCTGATTGAAGAACTCGTGGGGCAGCGGAATGTCTGCAGCCGAAGCGATGGTCTTGCCATTCAGCACCAGCGGTTGGCCGGCGTCGATGGCATCCATCAACTTGGTGACAGGGGCAGACACGTGGATGACGTGACCAGCCCAGGACAGTGAACCGAGACCCAGCAGACCTGCCAGGTGGTGGTTCAGCATCGACTCAACGTTCTGGAACCACTCCAGCTTCGGCGCAGCCTTGTGGTAGTGGAAAACACCGGCGTTGAGCATGAGGCCGGCCATCACCAGGGCACCGATGGCCAGAGCCATGAGCTGGGTTTCGCTGGTGATGCCCCAGGCCCGCCACATCTGGAAGAGGCCTGAAGTGATTTGGATGCCTTGGAAACCGGCACCCATGTCGCCGTTGAGGACTTCTTGGCCGAAGACGGCCCAGACCTGCTGGGCGCTTGGCTTCACATGGGTGGGATCAGCAAGCCAACCGGAATAGTTGGAGAAGCGGGCGCCATGGAAGAAGGCACCGCTGAGCCAGATGAAGATGACGGCCAGGTGGCCGAAATGAGCGGAGAAGATCCGCCGAGAGACCTCTTGAAGGTCGCTCGTGTGAGCGTCGAAGTCGTGAGCGTTGGCGTGAAGGTTCCAAACCCAGGTGGTGGTTTTGGGACCTTTCGCGAGAGCTCGGTCGAAGTGTCCGGGCTTGCCGAACAGCTCGAAGGTTGCTGGATTGTCAACCTTCTCGACCTGGCTTTTCGCGTCACTCCCACGCTCAGGTGGGCTGATGGTCATCGAGTCGTTCCTCGAGGGACGGGTTTCGAGGTGGTGGGCCACCCCTCCGAAGGGCCGAAGCCAATCGGGGCCCCGAACAAGGATTCACAAGGAATCGGTGTTCGGGCGTCAGTACAGCAAGAGGTCGAAACCCCTTGCCTGCACTGAAGCTGGGGCCCCAAAGAGGGGACCGCTGGCGGAAGCATAGGGGCGGAGTAGGGGGTTAAAGGGCCCTGAGTTACAAAGGTTCAATCCCGTGGCGAGCCAGTCAGCGACAGGCGTCTGCAGAAGGCTGAGAATCAGCGAAACAACAAAGATCTCAGGCAGTAAGCAACACAATTTCACGCATATTTCCTTCCTAAATAACTAAAACTCTGCCGCTGAAGGGCGGATTGTTCAGAATGATCGGATCTGTTAATACCCGATGCGTCGCCCTGGCCTGAAGTCGATATGGGCTGTTCTGCTGGCAGCAGTGCTGCTTCTTGGTGCCGGCTTACCTGTTCATGCGCGCCCTGGATTCTTCAATCGCGATGCAGGGTCCGCTGCCAAACCGCTGCCGAGTTCAGCCCCCAGCGGGAAGCTCCAGGAAGTGGCTCCTCCAGGGGCAGTGCAACAGCTGCGCCAGAACCTGCAACAGCACCGCCCCTCCCTGCGGCTGATCGATCCAAGCAACGACAGCATCGTTTCTTCTGACGCCCTTGAGCTGCGTTTCGAAATCGACGACTGGCCCCTCAGCAGCGACCCCGAATTGGGCCTGGGGCCCCATGTGGTGCTCCAAATCGACAACCGCGCTCCCCTACGACTGAGCAAAAGCGATGGAAACCGCCTGAAGGTCCGCATCGATGACCTGGAGGCGGGCAGTCATCGGTTCAGCGCCTGGGCCGCTTACCCCTGGGGAGAAGCCGTTCAAGCACCGGGGGCCTCAGTCCAGGGACGCGTGCACCTCTGGCAAAAACTGCAGGGCACACAACCCGAACGTGATGCCCCCTGGCTGGTCCCTGTCTCACCGGCCGGAGAGCAGGGCCTGCAACCCCTGTTGGTGGATTGGCTGATCTGGAATGCTCCGCTGCAAAACCTGCGGGAGGGCGATGGACGCTGGCGACTCCGCATCAGCATTGATGGGGACAGCTTTTTGGTTGATCACCAGGAAGCCCTTTGGCTCAAAGGATCGAACGGCTCAGGCAGCCATGACATTCAGATGGAACTGCTGAATGGGCTGGGCGAGCCAATCACACCGGTCTTCAACAACCAGCTGATTCATCTGAAAGCCGCATCCGGTGCCAAACCGGGCTGGATGCGCCCACGCCTCACCGAAAGCCAGCTCGCGCGCCTGAGCGGCTCCCCTGAGCCTGACGTTCTGGAGGTGGTCGAATCCTCGCCAGAGCCTCCTCAAAAGACTGAGGAGAAACAACAGGAGAAGACAGAACAGCCCCGAGACCTTCCTCAGGCTGAGCTCAAAGCAGAGGTCGTCGTCAAGGACGAGGTTGAAACCAAGCCCAAGGCCACCCCCGAGCCCGCGGCACCAGAGGAAAACGAAGAGCAGGATCCTGAGCCAGCCCTTATTGAACAGCAGCTTGCTGAGCAGCCACCTGCTGAACAGCCATCCAAATCAGAAGCTGCTCGGCCCACTCCTCCCACTCCCGCCCCGGGTGAGCCAGCGGAGCCTCAGCAGCCAGCCGACGAGGAACCCAAGCTGAAGCCAAGCAGCAGCCTGGGAGGATCAGCCCGTGAGTTGCTCAACAGCGATGGGCGCTTGCGCAAGCCCTGATCCGGATTTCCTGCCCTGAACCCCACATCTGCCGCTCCCGCTCTGGGCCTAGGACTGAGCCCCAGCGCCATGCCGCTGTTGGAGCGTTTGCTGCTGCGCGGCCACATCGACCGGATCAAGCCAGTCGATCAAGACATCTGCATCGCCCTTGATGGGCACTGGACGGCAGAGAACGTTGTTTTGTTCGTGGGCGCCGTGGGAGCAGTGACGCGCCTGATTGCAGCTCGGATCCAAGGCAAGGAAAAGGATCCAGCCGTTCTGGTGCTTGACCCGAAAGGAGAATTCATCATTCCGCTGTTGGGAGGCCATTCCGCAGGGGCCGAACAACGCGCCCGGGAAATCGCCATGGATCTCGGCGGGCAGGCGGTGATCACGGGCGCCTGCGCCCATGAAGGACGTCTCCCCCTGGATGCCTTTGGCGAGAGCTGGGGCTGGAAACGCAGCGGATCGGTGGCCCATTGGCGCGATCTGATGGTGCGGCAATCCCAGGGATCCAGCATCAGCGTTCACCAGAGCAGTGGATCCACCACCTGGCGTGGCCCTGAAGGCCATCCCTTGCTGCACAACATCGATCCCAAGGATGTGCCAGACGCCGCTGATCTAGTGATCGGAGCGCGCCGTCGGGGTGATTGCCAGTGGCATCCAGCCACGCTCTGGATAGGCATCGGCTGTGAGCGCAACACCAGTGTTTCGCTGGTGAAGAAGGCCATTGCCGAGGCCTTGGCAACAGCAGGACTGGCGGAGGAGGCGATCGCCGGCATCGCCAGCGCAGCGCGGAAATCCGATGAACCGGCCCTGCAAGAGCTAAGCCGCACCAGGGCATGGCCGTTCCGAACCTTTGCGGAGCATGCCCTTGCATCCATCGACGTGCCCAATCCCTCCGAAGTGGTGCGCCAGGAAATGGGGACCGCTTCGGTGGCTGAAGCAGCGGCCTTGCTGGCTGCGGGCGAACAAGGCCATCTGATCCAGCCCAAGCGAATCAGCCGTCCGGCAACAGGGGAGCAGGGTGCCGTGACGGTGGCCATTGCCGAGGCGGCCCTCCCCCACGCGCCAGAGAGGGGCGAACTCCATCTGGTGGGGAGTGGTCCAGGGGATCTGTCCCTGCTCAGCGGAGACGCCAAAGCGGCCCTCTCCCGTTGCTGCGCCTGGGTTGGCTACAGCCTCTACCTCGATCTTTTGGAGCCCCTGCGCCGGCCGGATCAGGTTCGATTCGATGGCCAGCTCACCCGGGAATGGGACCGCTGTGCCGAAGCGCTGCGCTTGGCCCAACAAGGGGCCAAGGTTGCTCTGATCTCCTCCGGCGACAGCGGCATCTACGGCATGGCGGGATTGGCTCTGGAGCTGCTGCTTCAGCAACCCGAGAAGGAGCGGCCCAGCTTCGCGGTGCATCCCGGCATTTCAGCCTTCCAGCTGGCCGCCGCCCGGGCCGGAGCGCCACTGATGCATGATTTCTGCTGCGTGAGCCTCAGCGATCGCCTCACGCCATGGGCCGTGATCGAAAAGCGACTGGAGGCCGCCGCCGCTGGAGATTTTGTGCTCGCTCTGTACAACCCACGCTCCAAGGGCCGGGACTGGCAGCTGGGACACGCCAAGGAAATCCTGCTGAAACACCGCCCCCCCACAACCCCGGTGACGCTGGCGCGGCAGCTGGGCCGCGCAGAGGAATCCCGTGAGCTCACGAGCCTTGAGCGCTTGAAGCCGGAATCCGTGGACATGCTCACGCTGGTTCTGATCGGGAACAGCAGCAGCCGTGCAGAGGATGGCTGGATGGTGACGCCGCGGGGCTACCCCGGGGCGAGTCTCCAATGAGCGCCAAGCCTTTTTCGGCCTAGCTCAGGCCTCCATCAAGACCAGGCAGTGCCATGCAAACCAAGAATCGGGATGACAGGATTCGAACCTGCGGCCCCTTCGTCCCGAACGAAGTGCGCTACCAAACTGCGCCACATCCCGGCTCTGCAATCTTAAAAGATCGCAGTGAAGCGAAATCCCGGCAGATCTCAGCAGCGACTAGGGTCATGGACTGAAGATGCTTCGCCGTGCTCAAGCCGGAGTGGTTGCGCGTTAAGGCTCCGCAGCGCGAGCGAATCGGCGCCGTGGCTGACCTGCTGCTGGACTTGAACCTGAACACGGTCTGCCAAGAGGCAAGCTGCCCCAACATCGGCGAATGCTTTGCAGGCGGCACAGCCACGTTTTTGATCATGGGGCCCGGCTGCACCCGCGCCTGCCCCTACTGCGACATCGACTTCGACAAGAGCGTGCGCGAGCTCGATCCCACCGAGCCGCAACGGCTTGGGGAGGCAGTGGCCCGTCTGGGCCTGAAGCACGTGGTGATCACCTCAGTGAACCGCGACGATCTCGCCGATGGTGGAGCGTCCCAGTTCGTGGCCTGCATCGAACAGGTGAAGCAACGCTCACCGCTCACCACGATTGAGCTGCTGATCCCCGACTTCTGCGGCAACTGGGATGCCCTGGCAACGGTGATGGCCGCCGCCCCCCACGTGCTGAACCACAACATTGAAACGGTGCCGCGGATGTACCGCCTGGCGCGGCCCCAGGGCATCTATGAACGCTCCCTCGAGCTGCTGCAACGGGTGCGGGACCAATGGCCCAAGGCCTACAGCAAGTCGGGCCTGATGGTGGGGCTCGGGGAAACCGATGAAGAGGTGATCGAGACGCTCCGGGATCTGCGCAAACACAAGGTCGACATCGTCACCATCGGTCAGTACCTCTCACCTGGCCCCAAGCACCTGGCCGTCGACCGCTTTGTCACCCCGGCTCAATTCGAGACCTACAGAACAGTGGGCGAAAAGGAGCTGGGCTTCCTCCAGGTGGTCAGCACACCACTCACCCGCAGCAGCTACCACGCCGGCGAAGTACAACGGCTCATGGCCAGCCATCCCCGCTGACGGGGATCCATTCCTGCACCTGCCAGTCCACGAGGCCATCGCGGATCATCGGGTCGTTCTGCACCCACGCCAGGGCATCGGCATAGGACGACGCTTCAAAGATCAACAAACCCCCGCCGCCCGGACGCCGATCGCCATCCACCAGGTAGCCGCTGCGTAGACGGCGGCCTACTGCAGCTTCCCCTGAAACCCAATGGCGGTGAGCCTCCAGGGTGGGTCTCCGCTGCTCAACGGAGAGAGCGGCGGCGACGGCCGTGAAGGTTTCGGTCTTGACGAACCAGGCCACGGACTGGGGACGGCGCTAGGCCGCCACAGCCTGCTTGTCAGCCAATCCCATCGCCTCCCGCTCACTGGGGGGGACCAACACCTTGAAGCGACCCTTCGCCGCAGACCAATCGGCCAGGAGAGCAGCAGCCTTCTCACTTCCCGTGAGCGCCACATGCCGTTCCAGCAGACCCTTCAGCAGCGACTCCTGCTCATGGGTGGTGATGGTGCAGACCTCAACAATCTCCGGGTTCACCCGAGGAGCGACACGCCCCTCCTCATCCAGCAGGAAGGTCACTCCACCGGTCATACCAGCGCCGACATTGCGGCCGGTGCTGCCGAGAACAACGACGACACCACCGGTCATGTACTCACAGCAGTGGTCACCAGCTCCCTCCACAACCGTGCGGGCGCCGCTGTTGCGAACACCGAAGCGCTCACCAGCCCGGCCATGGGCAAACAACTCACCGCCGGTGGCCCCGTAAAGACAGGTGTTGCCGAGGATCACCTGGTCACCGGGAGATGCACAACCGTCTGATGGCACCAGGGTGATGCAACCACTGTTCATGCCCTTGCCCACGTAGTCGTTGGCTTCGCCTTCCAGACGAACCTGCATGCCCTGCACCAGGAAAGCCCCGAAGCTCTGGCCTGCTGCCCCCCGGAAGGTGAGATCGAGCTGTCCCTTGAAGCCGCGGTTGCCATGGCGCTGGGCGATTTCACCGGCCAGACGGGCACAGACACTGCGATCGGTGTTGATGATCTCGATGCTGCGGCTGATGGAACCGTGGTTCTCCAGGGCAGCCATCAGTTCAGCGTCGGCGAGGAGCTGATCCTCAAGAATCGGTCCGTTGCCGTGGGCCTCGTCGCTGTGGCGAAGCCAAGAGCGATCTTCGGCGCCGCTGATCGGGGCCAGCAGGCTGGAGAGATCCACACCCTTGGTCTTGGCCAGATCAACCGAGCGGGCCTGGAGCAGATCGGTGCGACCGATCAGCTCCTCGAGACGGCTGACGCCGAGCAGGCTCATCAGCTGACGCACTTCCTCGGCGACGTACCAGAAGAAATTGACGACATGCTCAGGAATGCCGGTGAAACGCTTGCGCAGGTTCTCCTTCTGCGTGGCCACTCCCACAGGGCAGTTGTTGGTGTGACAAACGCGAGCCATGACGCAGCCCTCGGCGATCATTGCGATCGAGCCGAAGCCGTATTCCTCCGCCCCCAGAAGGGCAGCGATCACCACATCCCAGCCTGTTTTCAGGCCTCCATCGGCGCGCAGCAGAACCCGATCGCGCAGACCGTTCTCCACCAGGGAACGATGCACCTCGGTGAGGCCCAGTTCCCAGGGGCTGCCGGCGTGCTTGATCGAACTCAGGGGAGATGCACCAGTGCCACCGTCGTGACCGGAGATCTGGATCACATCGGCGTTGGCCTTGGCCACACCCGCCGCGATGGTGCCGATGCCGATCTCGGCCACCAGCTTCACGCTCACGGGAGCAGCGGGATGCACCTGATGCAGGTCATGGATCAACTGCGCCAGGTCTTCAATCGAATAGATGTCGTGGTGTGGCGGCGGTGAAATCAAGGCCACACCTGGCTTGCTGTTGCGCAACCAGGCGATGTACTTGTCGACCTTGGGCCCTGGCAGCTGACCACCTTCACCGGGCTTGGCGCCCTGGGCCACCTTGATCTCCAGCTGTTTGCCGCTGCGCAGGTATTCCGCCGTCACACCGAAACGACCTGAAGCCACCTGCTTGATTGCCGAGCAGGCGGTGTCCCCATTGCGCAAACCTCCAATGCTGGGGAATGAAGCGGAACGGCCCTCGCCATCCACATCCTTGAGGATCTGGAAGCGGGCAGGGTCTTCGCCGCCTTCACCGCTGTTGCTCTTGCCGCCGATGCGATTCATCGCCACGGCCAACACTTCATGGGCTTCGCGGGACAAAGCGCCCAGGCTCATGCCGCCCGTGCAGAAGCGGGTGCAGATGCTCTCGACGCTCTCCACCTGATCCAGGGGCACTGGGATAGGAGCCAACTTGAACTCCAGCAAGTCCCGCAGGGCCATCACCGGTCGGTTCTCCAACAAGGCCTGGTAAGTGGAGAAGTGGTCGTAACCAGGGCCCTGAGCCACCGCCTTATGGAGCGCCTTCGACAGCTCGGGATTGTTGCGGTGGTACTCAGCACCACTGCGGTACTGAACGAAGCCCATGAATTCGAGCTTGCTGCGGTTGAGCTCAGGGAAAGCCTTGGCGTGCATCGAGAGCGTTTCGTTCGCCAGCTCGGCCAACGTCATGCCGGCAACACGGCTGGTCGTTCCGGTGAAGGCGGTCTCCACCACATCCGCTCCCAAGCCGATCGCTTCAAAGATCTGAGCGCCGTGGTAGCTGGCCAGCAATGAAATTCCGATCTTGGAGAGGATCTTGCGCAGGCCGTTCTCCAGCGACTCACGAACGTTGGCCTGGGCTTGATTGGCATCCAGGGCGGGCAACTTGCCCTGTTCGATCCGCTTCTTGGTTTTGGGGTGATCCAGCCAGTGGCGGGTGGTCTCCCAAGTGAGCCAGGGGCAGACGGCACTGGCGCCGTAACCGATCAGGCAGGCCATGTGATGGGTGCTCCAGCACTGGGCCGTATCCACCACCAGAGAGCACTGCAGCCGCAGCTTCTGGCGCAGCAGATGGTGATGAACAGCACCCACGGCCAGCAAGGCCGGCATCGCCACCGTTGTGGGGGTCAGCGGGGCAGCCGCCCCCGTGCCATCGACCCGGTCAGACAGCACCAGAACCTGGGCTCCGTCACGCACCGCCTGTTCGGCAACACTGCACAGCGCCGCGATGGCCTGTTGCAGGCCTCCCGCACACGACTCAACAGCTACCTGGGTGGACACCGTCTTGACGGGCAAACCCTGCTCACTGATGGCCGCCAGTTCCGCCTCGTTCAGAACGGGCGTCTCCAGATGAATGACGGAGGCAGCTTCCGGCTGGGGCTTCAGGGCGGGCCGGCGCTCACCCAGGTGCATCTCCAGACTCATCACCAGCTTTTCCCGCAGGGGATCAATCGGAGGGTTGGTGACCTGGGCGAAACGCTGCTTGAAGTAGTCGTAAAGCAGGTGGGGCTTGTTGGAGAGCACCGCCAGGGGGATGTCATCGCCCATGCAGTAGGTCGGCTCCTTGCCGAGGGCAGCCATGTCCTCGATGATCAGATCGAAGTCTTCGGCGGTGAACCCCATCGCGGTCTGCAACCGCAGCAGATCGAGTTCACCCACCTGCCGGTCCTGAGTCCAGGGCTGGGGGGCCACGCCGCGGCGATGCTTCTGCAGCCAATCGGCATAAGGGAAGCGCTTCGCCGCGTCTTCCTTCACCGACCAGTTGTCGAGCAACTCGCCGCGTTCAAGATCGACGGCCACCATCTGACCCGGACCAAGACGACCTTTCTGAACAATCGTCTTGCCGCTGAGATCCACCACGCCGGTCTCCGATCCCATGATCACGAAGCCGTCAGCAGTGGTGCACCAACGCGCCGGACGCAGCCCATTGCGATCGAGCGTTGCACCCACTCGCTTGCCGTCGGCGAACACCAACAAGGCCGGGCCGTCCCAGGGTTCCTGAATGCCCGCGTTGAATTCGTACATCGCCGTCACATCGGGACGGCTGTCGAGATCGGGCTGATTTCGAAACGCTTCGGGCACCAGTGTGATCAGGCTGTCGGTGATCGACCGCCCACTGCGCACCATCAATTCCAGAGTGGCGTCCAGGTTGGCGGAATCGCTGAAGGCAGGGTTCACCACCGGAATCAGGTCATCAGCCGCCTCACCCCAAACGTTCTCGAGGCTGGCTTCTGAAGCCTTGGCCCAGTTGAGGTTGCCCAGCAGCGTGTTGATTTCGCCGTTGTGCCCCAGAAGCCGCATCGGCTGAGCCAGGGGCCAACGCGGCAGGGTGTTGGTGCTGAAACGGCGGTGGTACACCGCAAAGCTCACCTCAAATCGTGGGTCCTGCAGGTCGGCGTAGAACTGCGCCAGCACCTCGGATCGCACCATTCCCTTGTAAACAACCGTCCGGCTGCTCAGGGAGGCGACATAAACGTCCTGGGCCACCTCAGCACCCAGAGCGGCCCGCACACGGGCACCGATACGGCGCCGCAACCGCAGCAGCTGGCCATCAAAGCTTGCGTCGTCGGCATCACCATTCAGCACCCACTGCTCGATCACGGGGGCTGTGGCACGAGCCAAAGGCCCGAGAACCGCAGGGTCGACAGGCACCGTTCGCCACCCCAGAGGCTGCAAGCCAAGGGCTTTGGCCTCTTCATCACACAGGCCCCGAACCTCAGCACGACGGCTGGCATCGGTCGGCATGAACATCATGCCGAGGCCCCGTGCTGCAGCCGCCTCGGGCCAGACGGCTTTCAGATACGACCAGGGAATTTCACACAACACCCCCGCGCCGTCTCCGGAGTCGCCATCTCCCCCGCAACCGCCACGGTGCTCCATGCATCCCAGACCACGCAGGGCCTGCTCCAGCACCCAGTGACTGGCCTGCCCCTGGAGCTGAGCCAGGAAACCAACGCCACACGCATCCTTCTCGCCCGCAACAACCTCGGGTGCAGGGCTGTCGCAGTAAGGCCAGACAGCGGAACGGATGGCGTCAGACATAGGGAACTCAACCGGACGATCGCATGGGCCTGCAGCTTCGAGCTCTGCAGAATCCATCTCGAGGGACGATCCTAGGCAGGCGCCTCTCCGCCAAGGCATTTCATGCTGGCCTTTGCCCCACTTCCCGCGCCACCGCCTGAGCTTCGCCCTGTGCCGAACCTGAGCGGTGAGGAGGTGCTGATCGGGAGAGAGCGCAGCAAAGCGGTTTGGCTCTGGCGGGGCAGCGACGCAGAACCGGAGGAACTTTGGCTGCCCTTGGAGGTTCTGGAATCCCGTCTGGGGTTCCGGCGGGTGTCCCGTCTCGATGGAGAAGCACTGGAATGGTTTGGTCGAACGGTCGCATTGACCGCATTGGCGACCCGTTCACTCGGTGATGAAGTCGGCCTCGAAGTGAGCGACTGGCTGGCCGCGACTGGCGTCCGCGCCCAAGTGAGGGAAAACACCCTGGAGCTTCGGCTGCCCCTACCAACGGTGAACAACCTGCGCCGCGGCAAGGGTTCAACAGCCGATCGGTTGGTGCTGGACCTGAACGGTCCCGCCCTGGTGCAGCGCTTGAACGGCGACCTTTTGCTGGAGCTCAAGCTGTCGCGGACCCAGCAACGTCAACTCAAGGCATGGGGGCTCTCGCCACAGCTGCATCGCCACGGCGGCCTTGTGCTGAAGGGACAAGCCACCAAGCTGAGGAGCCTGAGCCTGGCGTCCCCTTGGCGGGTGGTGCTGGATGGTGTGCAGACCGGTGGTCGCCGCCCGGTCCAGCGCGCACGTCTCCCCCTCCGCAACCCAGCCGTGGCCGAATGGCTGAGGCGGGGCTTCGTCCTGGAGCAACGCACCATCAAGGTGGGGGTGAAACCCATTCAGGTGTTCCGTGCCGGCGGACGGCTGAGCCGTCTCGGCATCACCCTTCAACCTCTGGTCAAAGCCGAGCAGCAACAGGGTCTGCGTTTTCTGCCTCAGCTCTCCCAACCCGCCGGGGCACTGGTCGCAGTGAACGGAGGCTTTTTCAACCGGATCAACCAACTCCCCTTGGGGGCCGTGCGGCATCAGGGGGTCTGGCTGTCCGGTCCGATCCTGAACCGCGGTGTGATCGCTTGGGGATCCTCAGGGGATCTGCAGTTCGGCCGGCTGCGTCTGAATCAGACGCTGCAGGTGAACAACGGTCGCCGTTGGAGCCTCATGGCCCTCAACAGCGGCTACGTCCAGAAGGGGCTGAGCCTCTACACACCTGCATGGGGGCCCCGCTACCGGGCCCTGAGCGGCGAGGAGGAAGCACTATTGATTCGCGGCGGCCGCGTCGAAGCAACGGTCGACAAGAACAGCCTGCAACGCGGCATCGCCATCCCCAAAGACGCTGAATTGGTGGTGGCCCGGGGACGCACGCCGCTGCCAGCACGGCCTGGGGATCGGATCCAAGTGACAGAAAAATCACTCTCCCCCCTCGCGCAACAACCCAATGTTCTGGGCGGCGGTCCACTGCTGATGCAGAACGGCAACGTGGTGCTGAATGGACGTCAGGAGGGATTCAGCCCTGACTTCATGAGCTTGGCGGCACCAAGAACGGTGGTGGCCCAGGGGCCGAGCGGTCAGTGGCTGATGACCTTGCGTGGCGCTGCCGGCAGTGATCCCACCCTTGTGGAAACAGCCCTGGCAGCCCAGCAACTGGGGCTGCGCGATGCCTTGAACATGGATGGCGGCAGCTCCACCACCCTCGTGGTGGCCGGACGCACCGTGATGAATGGCCGAAGCAGCACCCCGAGAGTCCACAACGGCCTGGGGCTCATCCCCCTCTGAGACCTGCGACAGTGGGGGCCCCGAAGAACTGAGCATGGCTGCCAATCTGCGGCTGACCGCTGCCGCTGCTGCCGAGCTTGGGCGACAGGCGGCCGTTGCGGGAACACCGGGGCAGATGCATCTCGATCTCACGCCCGGCGAGTGCGCACAACATGTGCTGCGCATCCGGGCAGGACATCTGGCTGGCGTTGCGATCGCAAGGGCCGATGGCGTAACCCTGCACGCCCCTGCAGAACAGCTCAAATTGCTTGAAGGCCTTTGCCTGGACTACCGCGGCGACCTCAGTGGTGGTGGTTTTCTGATCCGCAACAGCGATGGCGTTGAACCCTGTGCCTGCGGCAGTGCCTTCAGCCGCCTTTGAGGGGGGGACCGTCACCCGGTATCGTGGTCGATTGTCGAATCAGGTCGGGAGTCCGACCGCTCACCGACCATCGATGCCAACCATCCAACAGCTGATCCGCACTGAGCGCTCACGCCTCAAGGCCAAGACCAAGTCCCCGGCTTTGAAGTCCTGCCCTGAGCGTCGCGGTGTTTGCACCCGCGTTTACACCTCAACGCCCAAAAAGCCGAATTCGGCGCTGCGCAAGGTGGCTCGTGTGCGCCTGACCTCCGGTTTTGAGGTCACGGCCTACATCGGCGGTGTCGGTCACAACCTGCAGGAGCACTCGGTGGTGTTGATCCGCGGCGGTCGTGTCAAAGACCTCCCTGGCGTCCGCTACCACATCATCCGCGGAACCCTGGATACCGCTGGCGTGAAAGACCGGCGTCAGTCCCGCTCTAAGTACGGCGCCAAGGCCCCGAAGGAGTGATCACCGGTTTCTTCCCTATCCCCATCAAGTTCTGATCCCTAATGTCACGCCGCAACGCCGCTGAGAAGCGCCCGATTCTTCCCGACCCGCAGTTCAACAGCCGCCTCGCCACGATGATGGTGGTGCGCCTGATGCAGCACGGCAAGAAGTCGACAGCGCAACGGATCCTGTCCGACGCGTTCGGCCTGATCAACGAGCGCACCGGCGGAGATCCGCTCGAACTGTTCGAAACAGCTGTTAAGAACGCCACCCCCCTAGTGGAAGTGCGCGCCCGCCGTGTTGGTGGTGCCACCTATCAGGTGCCCATGGAAGTGCGCCAGGAGCGCGGCACCGCTATGGCTCTGCGCTGGCTGGTGAGCTTCTCCCGTGCCCGCAACGGCCGGAGCATGGCCCAAAAGTTGGCTGGCGAACTGATGGATGCCGCCAACGAGGCTGGCAACGCCGTTCGCAAGCGCGAAGAAACCCACAAGATGGCCGAAGCCAACAAGGCTTTCGCCCACTACCGCTACTGAGCCTCGCAGGCCAACCATCAACACAGATGTTCATGGCTGGCCTGTAGAGTCTCCCCGCCTTTTCACGCCCCACCCCCGGAGAATTTCCTGTGGCCCGCGACTTCCCCCTGGAACGCGTCAGAAATATTGGTATCGCTGCTCACATCGATGCCGGCAAAACCACCACGACAGAACGGATCCTGTTCTATTCCGGTGTGGTTCACAAAATCGGCGAGGTGCATGACGGCGCCGCCGTGACCGACTGGATGGCCCAGGAACGGGAGCGTGGCATCACGATCACCGCAGCTGCCATTTCGACGTCCTGGCAGGACCATCGGATCAACATCATCGACACGCCTGGCCACGTGGACTTCACCATTGAGGTGGAGCGCTCTATGCGTGTGCTGGATGGTGTGATCGCCGTCTTCTGCGCCGTTGGTGGCGTTCAGCCCCAATCGGAAACCGTCTGGCGTCAGGCCGATCGCTATTCGGTTCCCCGGATGGTGTTCGTGAACAAGATGGACCGCACCGGTGCGGACTTCCTCAAGGTTCACGGCCAGATCAAGGATCGCCTCAAGGCCAACGCTGTTCCGATCCAGCTTCCGATCGGTGCTGAAGGTGAGCTGAGCGGCATCATCGATCTCGTTGCCAACAAGGCCTACATCTATAAGAACGATCTCGGCACCGACATCGAAGAAGCCGAGGTGCCGGCCGACATGGCCGATGAGGTGGCCGAATGGCGGAACACCTTGATGGAGACCGTCGCCGAAACCGATGAGGCGCTGATCGAGAAGTTCCTCGAAACCGGCGAACTCAGCGTTGACGAGCTCAAGAAAGGCATCCGTGAGGGCGTGCTCAAGCACGGCCTGGTGCCCATGCTCTGCGGCTCCGCCTTCAAGAACAAAGGTGTGCAGCTGGTGCTCGACGCTGTGATCGACTACCTCCCTGCCCCCGTCGACGTTCCCCCCATCCAGGGTGTGCTCCCCGACGGCAGCGAAGCGGTGCGTCCGTCCGACGACAACGCCCCCTTCAGCGCCCTCGCCTTCAAGGTGATGGCAGATCCCTACGGCAAGCTCACCTTCGTTCGGATGTATTCCGGCATCCTCGAGAAGGGCAGCTACGTGCTCAACTCCACCAAAGGCGAGAAGGAGCGCATCTCCCGCCTCGTGGTACTCAAGGCTGACGACCGTGAGGAAGTCGACGCACTGCGTGCCGGCGACCTCGGTGCGGTGCTCGGACTGAAGAACACCACCACGGGTGACACCCTCTGCACCCAGGACGATCCGATCGTTCTCGAGACCCTGTTCATCCCTGAACCGGTGATCTCCGTGGCTGTTGAGCCGAAGACCAAGGGCGACATGGAGAAGCTCTCCAAGGCCCTGGTTGCTCTGGCTGAAGAGGACCCCACCTTCCGCGTCAACACCGACTCCGAGACCGGCCAGACCGTGATCGCCGGCATGGGCGAACTCCACCTGGAAATCCTGGTGGACCGCATGCTGCGTGAGTTCAAGGTGGAAGCCAACATCGGCGCACCTCAGGTGTCCTACCGCGAAACCATTCGTGGTTCCGCAGGTGGCGAGGGCAAGTTCTCCCGTCAGACCGGTGGTAAGGGCCAGTACGGCCACGTTGTGATCGAGATGGAACCGGGCGAGCCCGGCTCCGGCTTCGAATTCGTCAACAAGATCGTGGGCGGTGTCGTTCCGAAGGAATACATCAAGCCCGCCGAGCAGGGCATGAAGGAGACCTGCGAATCCGGTGTGATCGCCGGATACCCACTCATCGATGTGAAATGCACCCTGGTGCATGGCTCCTATCACGACGTCGACTCCTCGGAGATGGCGTTCAAGATCGCCGGATCCATGGCCTTCAAGGACGGCGTCAAGAAGTGCAACCCTGTGCTGCTTGAGCCGATGATGAAGGTCGAGGTCGAAGCTCCCGAGGATTTCCTTGGTTCGATCATCGGCGACCTGTCCTCCCGTCGAGGTCAGGTTGAGGGCCAGTCCGTCGAAGACGGCACGTCCAAAATCTCGGCCAAGGTGCCCCTTGCCGAGATGTTCGGTTACGCCACCGAGCTCCGCTCCATGACCCAGGGCCGGGGCATTTTCTCGATGGAATTCGACAATTACGCCGAAGTTCCTCGCAATGTGGCCGAGGCCATCATTTCCAAGAATCAGGGCAATTCCTGATCTCTAAACTCCTCCAAATCCAACCCTCGATTCTTTAAACACCCATGGCACGCGAGAAGTTCGAAAGGAACAAGCCCCACGTCAACATCGGCACCATCGGCCACGTTGACCACGGCAAGACCACCCTCACCGCTGCGATCACCAACGTGCTCGCCAAGAAGGGGCAGGCTGAAGTTCAGAACTACGCCGACATCGACGGCGCCCCTGAAGAGCGTGAGCGCGGCATCACCATCAACACCGCTCACGTTGAGTACGAGACCGAGACTCGTCACTACGCCCACGTGGACTGCCCTGGCCACGCGGACTATGTGAAGAACATGATCACCGGTGCCGCTCAGATGGACGGCGCCATCCTGGTGTGTGCCGCCACCGACGGCCCCATGGCCCAGACCAAGGAGCACATCCTTCTGGCCAAGCAGGTGGGCGTTCCCGCTCTGGTGGTTGCACTCAACAAGTGCGACATGGTCGATGACGAAGAGATCATCGAACTGGTGGAGATGGAGATCCGCGAACTGCTCTCCAGCTACGACTTCCCCGGCGACGACATCCCCGTGGTTCAGGTCTCCGGCCTGAAGGCCATCGAGGGCGAGGCTGAGTGGGAAGCCAAGATCGAGGAACTGATGGCGGCTGTTGACGCCAGCATTCCTGAGCCTGAGCGGGAAGTGGACAAGCCCTTCCTGATGGCAGTGGAAGACGTCTTCTCCATCACCGGTCGCGGCACCGTGGCTACCGGCCGTATCGAGCGCGGCATCGTCAAGGTCGGCGAAGAGATCGAAATCGTCGGCATCAAGGACACCCGCAAGACCACCGTCACCGGTGTGGAAATGTTCCGCAAGCTGCTCGATGAAGGCATGGCTGGCGACAACGTTGGTCTGCTGCTGCGCGGCATCCAGAAGGAAGAGATCGAGCGCGGCATGGTGCTCGTGAAGCCCGGTTCCATCACCCCTCACACCAAGTTCGAGGGTCAGGTGTACGTGCTCAAGAAGGAAGAAGGCGGCCGCCACACTCCCTTCTTCGCTGGCTACCGCCCGCAGTTCTACATCCGTACAACGGACGTGACCGGCCAAATCACTGCCTTCACCGCGGAAGACGGTTCCAACGTGGAAATGGTTATGCCTGGTGACAACATCCAGATGACCGGTGAGCTGATCTGCCCCGTCGCCATCGAGCAAGGCATGCGCTTCGCTATTCGCGAAGGCGGCCGCACCATCGGTGCTGGCGTGGTCTCCAAGATCATCGAGTGATCAGCGCAAGCTGAACCACACGGCAGGAGATGGAGGGGCTCAGCCCCCCATCTCCTACATTTCTCAGAACCTCGACAACTGAAGTCCTGCTTCGATCTCGAAGCTTTTTCGCTCCCTTCCTATGTCCACTGCCATCGCTCAGCAGAAGATCCGCATCCGCCTGAAGGCGTTCGACCGCCGCATGCTCGATCTTTCTTGCGAGAAAATCATTGAAACGGCCGATAACACCGCTGCAACCGCGATCGGTCCGATCCCCCTGCCCACGAAACGCAAGATCTACTGCGTTCTGCGCTCTCCCCACGTGGACAAGGACTCCCGCGAGCACTTCGAGACCCGCACCCACCGTCGGATCATCGACATCTACAGCCCCTCGGCCAAAACCATCGATGCGCTGATGAAGCTTGATCTCCCCAGTGGTGTGGACATCGAAGTGAAGCTCTGATCCGTTCGATCAGAACTTCATTTTCCTAGGATTCAGTTGCCTACAACACGGCGTTCGTGTCCGATTTTTCTGTGAGGGAGCTTCCCCTGTTCCCCCTGCCGGACGTCGTGTTGTTCCCGCAGCAGCTCCTGCCGCTGCACATTTTTGAATCGCGTTATCGGATGCTTCTCCAGACGGTTCTGGAGACCGACAAACGATTCGGCATCGTTCGCATCAACCCCGAGAACGGCGAAATGGCCGAAATCGGTTGCTGCGCTGAGGTGCTTCAGCACCAAACAACCGAAGACGGTCGCAGCTACATCGTTTCGCTGGGCCAACAGCGGTTCCGGCTGCTCAACATCACGCGGGAAACGCCCTACCGAACAGGGATGGTGAGCTGGCTGGAGGATGAGCCCGTGGCCGACACCGACCAGCTCAACAGCCTGCGGGACAAGGTGAGCGAAGCCTTGAGCGACGTCGTTCAGCTGACCAGCAAACTGCAAAACCGAGAGGTGGAACTGCCTGACGATCTGCCTGATCTACCGCGGGAGCTCTCCTTCTGGATCAGCGCCCATCTGGATCAGGCCGCCTCGGAGCAACAGAGTCTTCTGGAACTAACCGACACCCACGAACGGTTGAGTCAGCAATTTGAAATGTTGGATCACACCCGACGCCAACTGGCAGCCCGCACTGTGTTGATGGATCTGAAGTGATGTTGGGATCTCTGTTAGTGGTAGCCGGCGCCGTTGGCGCCACCGGAGTTGCACTTTGGCTTCGCCGCGACCGGCGCTACGAATCGTCGGAGAGCGTCGCCTCCGCCTACGACGCCTGGACGGAGGACCGTTTGCTGGAGCAGCTCTGGGGAGAGCATGTCCATCTCGGTCATTACGGGACCCCGCCCGGCTCCTGCGACTTCCGCGAAGCCAAGGAAGCCTTCGTCCACGAGCTGGTGCGATGGAGCGGTCTGGACCAACTCCCCGCCGGCAGCCGGGTGCTGGATGTGGGATGCGGCATCGGTGGCAGTGCCCGAATCCTGGCGCGGGATTACGGATTGAACGTTCTCGGCATCAGCATCAGCCCTGCCCAAGTGGAACGAGCCACACAACTCACCCCATCAGGCCTGAGCTGCCGCTTCCAGGTGATGGACGCCTTGGATCTTCAACTACCCGATCAGAGCTTTGATGCGGTTTGGAGTGTGGAGGCCGGTCCCCACATGCCGGACAAGCAGCGTTATGCCGATGAGTTGCTGCGGGTGATGCGACCGGGGGGTCTGCTTGCAGTGGCCGACTGGAACCGCCGGGATCCATCTGACGGAGGCATGACGCGAACCGAACGCTGGGTGATGCGTCAGCTGCTCAACCAATGGGCCCACCCTGAATTCGCCAGCATCAAGGGCTTCCGCCAGAACCTCGACAACAGCGTGCACCGCCGTGGCGAGATCGTCACCGGTGACTGGACCCAGGCCACACTTCCCTCATGGATTGACTCGATCATCGAGGGCGTCCGCCGTCCCTGGGCGGTGCTCAGCCTGGGACCGAAAGCGGTCCTGCAAGGCCTGAGAGAAACGCCGACGTTGCTGCTGATGCACTGGGCCTTCGCCACCGGTCTGATGCAATTCGGCGTCTTCCGGATCAGAAAGGGCTGATCCTCAACAGCCGCTCAAATCGCTGCTGGGGTAAGCACCGAAATGAGCGAGATGCTCACACAGAGGCTGCAACTGGCCGATCAGATCCTGCAGAGCCGTTGACGGAGCGGGCGAAAGATCCACATCCACAAAGAACACGTATTCCCCCAGCTCCCGTTTGGACGGTCGCGATTCAATCCGGCTCATGTTCAGGCCCCGCTCAGCCAAACAGGCCAAAGCCTCCAGGAGAGCCCCCGGCGCATTGCGATGCAGCGAGAACGCCAGACTGGCCACATCGCCATGCTCACTGCGCTGCCCACGGCGCAGCAGCAGAAAACGGGTGCGATTGCCCGCAACATCGTTCACCGGGAACGCCAGCTGATCCAACCCGTGTTCACGGGCAGCGGTCTGGGAGGCGATCGCAGCACGGAAGGGACTGCCCGCCACCATGCGAGCTGCTTCAGCCGTGGATGAGGTGGGCAGTTGCAAGGCGTCGGGCAGATGCTGGGCCAACCAGCCACTGCACTGGGCCAGAGCCTGCGGGTGGGAGAGCACTTCGGTGACTCTGCTGAGCGGCCCACTCCCCAGCAGAGCGTGCTGAATCGGCAGCACCAAAGCCCTGCGTATACAAAGCTCCGGATGGGACCACAGCGCATCGAGGGTCGCTGTCACCCCCCCTTCAACCGAGTTCTCGATCGGGACAACGGCTGCATCACACTGCCCGCCGGCCAGCTGTTCCACCACCGATCGGAGCCCCACGCAGGGAACGAGCTGGACATCCTCGAGAGCGTCCTGTTCGATCAACACCCGGGCGGCCTGCTCGCCATAGGTCCCGACTGGGCCAAGGAATGCGAGACGTGTAGGCATCGAAGCCGCACTGGATGGACTCGATAAGATCATGCCGCGTCAGGTGAAGACCATGCCCCTGGCCTTCGAAGCCAGTCAAAAGCTTGATCTGCCTGTCCGAACCGGAGCAGAGCGGCTTCCCACTTACCTGCTGGAGGAGGAGCGCGTCCTTGGGGCCCTGCTGGATGCCAAACAGCTCACCCGCCTGCAGTCAGGGCGCTACCGCTATGTGGTGACCAGCCTGCAGGTCTTCCAGCTCCACGTGAAACCCGTGGTGTCCCTCCAGATCCACATGGAAGGCGACACCTTGGTGATGCAGGCCCTCGACTGCGAACTGGAGGGTCTGGGGATTGTTGATGACTTCGCCCTGAACCTGGAAGCACGGCTGACTTCCACACCCGACGGACTTCGGGGACATGCCCATCTTTCGGTAAGTGTCAGCCAGCCATCGCTGCTCAAGCTGATCCCCAAACGGGTGCTGGAATCAACGGGCGAATCAATCTTGAGTGGCATCCTCATTGGCATCAAAGCCCGGGTTGGCCAGCAACTGATCGACGACTACCGCAGCTGGTGCCGGGAAACCGACGAGCAAGGCTCAACCGAGCAGACGCCTCAAGAACGTGTGCCGATGCAGGGGCGTAGGACCTGAGGCCATCAAGCTCTGACGATGTTGCGCCGTGCCGTAGCCCGCATGGCGCTCGAGGCCGTAACCAGGAAAGCGAGCCGATAAGCGCCGGATGAGTGCATCCCTGGCCTCCTTGGCCAGAACACTCGCCGCAGCAATGGCCGCTGATCGGCTGTCCCCTGCGATCACCGTGCGCTGCGGGCCCTGCCACAGCCGAAGGGGAAGGTTGCCATCCACCAGCACGAGCCCAGGGCGCTGCGGCAATCGCTGCAGCGCCCGCAACATGGCGCGTTCCGTGGCAACGCGGATGCCGCAGGCGTCAATTTCGCGCGCTGACGCTTGGCCCAGACCGGATGCCACACACAGCGACTGGATCACCGGAACCAGAGCAGCCCGACGCTTGGCTGACAGTTTTTTGCTATCGGTCAGCCCTGCCTTCAACAGCTCTTGAGCCGCTGCGCTCTCGAGCACAACAGCAGCCGCAAACACAGGACCGAACAAGCAACCGCGACCGACTTCATCCACACCAGCCACGTCCCGCCCGAGGGGGAGGGAGTCCTGCGCGGTCATCCGGCTCAGACCGTGGCGACAGCCGAGGAGCGGCGACGGCGACGGCGAGGCTCATCAGGCTCAGCTGTTTCCGGCACGGCCACAGGCTCGGGCTCAGCCGGTTCGCTGATGGGGGCCGGTTCTGGTTCGGTGATCGTCAGGTTGGTCACCGCCTCCAAAGGGGTGATCTCCACCATCAGGGGAGCCGACTCATCCGGGGCGGATGAGGTGACGACAACAGGCGTCTCAGCGGCAGGAGTCGCAGTGGGCTGACTCGCCCCGTTGCGTGACCCTGAACGACCACCCCGTCCGCCACGACGACGGCGGCGTCCGGAACTGGCCGCCAATTGCTGACGCGCCGCCTCCAGCACCTCCTGCTCGTCCTCGCCAGGACGCACAACCCGGACCACCACGTTGTCGGATGCAGGGGGCTCCTCCAGCAACAGGGCAGGGTTCAATCCCAGCCAACCAAACAGCTGCTGTTGCTCGTCGGTCATCGGGACGGCAACCAATTCAGGGTCCTGACGACGGGCGGTTGCGGGCTCCTGAGCCTCTTGGGTCGACACCTCAGGGGCTGTGGTGTCGGATGTCTCGAGAGGAAGGACGGCATCCTGACTGCCGCGCCCTCGACCACCGCGCCGCCGCCGGCCATTGCCACTGCTCTCTCCGGGCGCAACAACTTCGGCGCGGGCAGAAGCCGCCGAGCGAACCAATCCTGTGGCCGTTGCCAGAGGTTGAAGCAGGTCTTTGCCGGGAAGAACGGCCACATGGCCCAAACCACCACAGCTGGGGCAAGCCCGACCGAACAATTCATAGATGTTCTGCCCTTGACGCTTGCGGGTGAGTTCCACCAGGCCCAGTTCGCTGAGCTGTGCGATCTGCGGGCGGGCTGAGTCGTCACGGACGGCTGTCGTGAAATGCTCCAGCAGCTGGAGCTGATCACGACGGGAATCCATATCGATGAAGTCGATGATGATCACCCCACCGATGTTGCGAAGCTTGAGCTGGCGAGCGATTTCGATCGCCGCCTCACAGTTGGTCCACAGAACGGTTTCGCGCGCATTGGCCGATCGTGTGAACGAGCCCGAGTTCACATCGATCACCGTGAGCGCTTCGGTGGGCTCGATGATCACGTAGCCACCGGACGGCAGATCAACCCGCGGCTTCAGCGCATCGCGGATGGCGGAATTGACCTTGTAGTGCTCCAGCAACTCGCTGGGTTCACTGTGAGCCTCCACCAGCACATTGCCGGCTTCGGCACCAAGGAAACTGCTCACACGGTTCACAGCGGCGGCATCGTCCACCACAACCCGGGCCAGATCCGGGCCCATGTGGTCCCGCAGAATCCGATGGATGAAGTCTTCATCGCGGTTGAGCAGCACCGGCGGTGCAGCCGTTTCAGCGGCTTGCTGAATCGCCTCCCACTGGCGCAGCAAGGATTCCAGATCCTCAATCAACAGCTCTTCGCTGATGCCGTCGGCTTCCGTACGGATCAGCAGGCCGGCTCCAGGCGGCTTGATCAGAACACCAAGGGCACGCAGTCGGTTCCGTTCTGCATCAGAACTGATGCGCCTGGAGATGTTGACCCCCTGGCCATGGGGCTGAAGCACCAGGTAGCGACCTGGCAGAGCAAGATTTCCCGTCAACCGTGGGCCTTTGGTGCCGGTCGGTTCTTTCATCACCTGAACCAGAACCTTCTGGCGAGGCTCCAGAAGTTCAGTGATCCCAGCTGAACCTTTCTTCAGACGCAGCGGTCCAAGATCGGTGACATGGATAAACCCGTTTTTCTCACTCTCACCGATATTGACGAAGGCGGCATCAATGCCTGGCAGAACATTTTCTACCGTTCCTAAATAGACATCTCCGATCTGATAACGACCCTGCGCGACGATCAGTTCATCAACACGTTCATCGGTCAGCACTGCTGCGATGCGCAGCTGCTCCGCGATGACAATTTGCTGGGGCATAACAGGACTGGTTGAGCCCGATTGAGGGCCAAATCCGTTGAGGAACCTGCTGGTTCTCCCTCACGGGTTGATGGAAAGATCTGAGCTGGTCAGCGAGACCAAAAGGTTGCGGAGCAAGAACTCCTATGACTCAGGCTTGGGGGTTCCAAAAAAGACCGCCGTGCAAGCCGTGATGTGGACCTCGATATCCGTATTGGATCAGACAAGACCGGAACAAGGTTGGCCCCGATGGACGAAACACCTGTTCTGTAGCCAAATTAGCACTGCGCACTGAGGAGCAGGGCCTCTCGCCCCAAGCGTTGCACCTGCAAGGGCTGACCCACGGTCTCAGCCAGCCAGTGCTGAATCTGAGCAGGGCGCAAGCTTCGGCCCATCTCATCCACCGCCGCTTCCAAGCGAAGCCGAACGGATCCATTGGCGTTCTGATCCGTCACCTGCAGCGCCTTCAACGCGGGGCGGCAATCCCGTTCCCGAGGGCGGCCCTTCTTGTCGGTGTCGTGCCAAACCAAGGTTGTGGCCTGCAGGAGCTGATTCACCGCCGCATTCCAATCCAATGGCATCGGGGCCTGCTCCTGCGGCACGAGATCAAAACACCAAATGGCCCCCGTCAGTTCTTGCGAAAGGCTCTTGCCACTGACGGGAACCTCGGCTGCCGCCAGCAGCTGAATGCCCTCCGGCAGCAACGGCTGAAGCGTCTTGCGGAAGTGGTTGGGATCCAGAGCCTCGGTGAATTCCAGATCCATCCACTCGCTCTGGGCTTCAGCACCGAGGGGAAGTGCCAAAGCGATCTGAATCCGCGGCAGTGGATGAAACCCACCGGTGAAGCTGATCGGAAGCGCACTGCGACGCAAGGCCCGCTCGAGCATGCGCATCAGATCAAGATGGCTGAGCAGCGCCATCGATCCCGTTTTGGCGAATTGCACCCGGATCCGGCACACCCGTTCACTGGGCGGCGCCTGGGTCGGCACCTGGGTTGGCACCTCAGGAGCGGGAACCACCACGTTGTGCCCGAGATCCGGGCCGCAGACCCCACAACTGCTGCAACCATCAAAGGAGCAGTCGGGCACAACCGCCGCTGCCAGAGCCCGTTGCAGATCGTCCGCCAGCCAGGCTTTGTCGATGCCGGTGTCGATGTGATCCCAGGGGAGCGGCTGAGCACAGAACGCTTCCAGATCCTCCCGATCCAGCGCAGCCACAGCACTCCAGCCCCCCACCTCCATCTCCCGGTAACGCCCCTCCAGGCCGGCATCCGCGATGGCTCCGGTCCAGGCGGCGTAGGTGCGATCCAGCGACTCGAACCAGGCATCCATGCCGGCACCAGCTCGCCAGGCCGCCTCGATCACCGGGGCAAGGCGCCGATCGCTGCGGCCCACAAAATCCTCCATGGCCGAAAGCCGCACATCGGTGAAATTCACCTTCACGCCGCGCAAACGCCTGAAGGCCTCCTTGAGCAGCACCTGGCGCCGCTCAAACTCAGCCGTGGAGACGCTGTGCCACTGAAAAGGGGTGTGGGGCTTGGGCGTGAAATTGCTGATCGTGATGTTCAGGTTCAGCCGACCCAGGTCACGGCAACGCTGCTGGAGCATCACGCAGGTCTCGGCAATGCCGAGAACATCGGCATCCGTCTCACCGGGGAGGCCGATCATGAAGTACAGCTTCACCTTGCGGTATCCGTTCTGCATGGCCGTGCGGATGCCATGCAGCAGGTCGTCATCGGTGAGGCCCTTGTTGACGATGTCGCGGAGTCGCTGTGTCCCGGCCTCCGGGGCGAAGGTGAGACCCGCTTTCCGCGTGCCGCCAAGGATGTGGGCAATGTCTTCATCGAAGCGATCCACCCGCTGGCTGGGCAGTTGAAGCGTGACGTTCTGATCCGCCAGGCGGTTGCGCAACTCCACCCCCACCGCCGGCAGCGCCAGATAGTCGCTGCAGCTCAAGGAGAGCAGCGAGAAATCGCTGTAGCCGGTTTGTTTCATGCCGGTCTCCACTGCCTCGATCACCGCTTCGGGCTCCACATCCCGAGCCGGTCGCGTCAACATTCCGGGCTGGCAGAAGCGACAACCCCGGGTGCAACCGCGGCGAATCTCCACCGTGAGACGGTCATGCACCGTTTCCACATGGGGCACAAGACCCATGGCGTAGTGGGGCATTGGCGTCGCCACACGGCGAAGAACCCGTGCCGGGACATCAGGATGAAGCGGCTCGAGGGTGACCCCATCGGCGCCCGTTCCATAGAGCGCAGGCACGTAAACGCCGGGAACCTGGGCCAGATCCCGCAGCAATTGCGATCGCGTCAATCCATCCGCTTTGGCTTGCGCCACCACCAGACCGATTTCGGGCAACAGCTCCTCACCGTCACCCAGAGCGATGAAGTCGAAAAACGGGGCATAGGGCTCTGGATTGCTGGTGGCGGTGGGCCCACCAGCGAAAATCAGAGGAGGTGCTGCAGGATCACTCAGGGGCACGTCGCCCCGATCAGCGGCGCGGATGGGTACCTGCGCCAGATCCAGCATCTCAAGGATGTTGGTGGCGCCGAGTTCGTAACTGAGGCTGAAACCCAGGATGTCGAAGGCCGGCAAAGGCCGACGGCTTTCCACGGCAAACAACGCCTGGGAACGTTCCCGCAAGCGGCCTGCCAGATCAGCCGCTGGAAGATAGGCGCGATCACACAACTGCCCGGGGACGGCATTGAGGATCGAATAAAGAATGATGTGGCCCAGGTTGCTGGAGCCAACCTCGTAGATCTCGGGGTAGGTGAGCGCCCAGCGAACCGACGCTGTCTGCCAGTCCCGTGGTTCAACCCCTAACTCGTGCCCCATGTAGCGGGCCGGTTTGTTGATGCCGCTGTCCACCAGGGCATGAAAACCAACCGGGTGATCCAGGGATGAGACGACCACGTCGGATGTCCTGACTCCTGAGGTCATCGTATGGAGCTGCCGACACGGCAGGATGCCCCGCAGAAATAGCTCCCGATTCCGTGGTTCAGGTCAACGGCAACTACCTCAAGCTCAAAGCGGGCTACCTGTTCCCTGAGATCGGTCGACGCGTCAAAGCATTCAGCAGCGCCAATCCCGAGGCAGCGCTGATCCGCCTGGGCATCGGTGATGTCACGGAACCCCTGCCGCTGGCCTGCCGTGAAGCCATGAAAACCGCCATCGATGCGATGGGCACCGCCGAAGGCTTCCATGGCTATGGCCCGGAACAGGGCTACGGCTGGCTGCGGGAGGCCATCGCCAAAAACGACTTCCAAGCCCGAGGGTGCGACATCAGTGCCGAGGAAATTTTTGTTTCCGACGGCTCCAAGTGCGACAGCAGCAACATCCTCGACATCCTCGGCGAGGGCAACAAGGTGGCCGTCACGGACCCCGTCTATCCGGTGTACGTGGACAGCAACGTGATGGCTGGCCGCACCGGGGAAGCCGGAGAGATCGGTCGCTACGCGGGACTGACCTACCTACCGATCAGCGCAGACAACGGCTTTGCAGCGCAGATTCCCAGTGAACCGGTCGACCTGATCTACCTCTGCTTCCCCAACAACCCCACCGGTGCCGTCGCCACCCGGGAACAACTCCAGGCCTGGGTGAACTACGCCCGCGCCAATGGCGCACTGATCCTCTTCGATGCTGCCTATGAGGCCTTCATCCAGGACCCTGAACTCCCCCACTCCATCTTCGAGATCGAAGGAGCCCGGGACTGTGCCATCGAATTCCGTTCCTTCTCCAAAAACGCTGGCTTCACCGGTACCCGCTGTGCCTTCACCGTGGTGCCCAAAGGGCTGAAAGGCAAAGCGGCCAACGGCGAAGCGGTGGAACTCTGGGGACTATGGAACCGACGTCAGAGCACCAAGTTCAACGGTGTGAGCTACATCATCCAGCGCGGAGCTGAGGCTGTTTACTCCGAAGCCGGTCAGGCCGAAGTGAAGGCCCTGGTGAGCTTCTACATGGAGAACGCCGCGATCATTCGTCGCGAACTCAGTGCTGCAGGCCTCACCGTCTATGGCGGCGAACACGCTCCCTACGTCTGGATCAAGACCCCAGAGGGCATGGATTCCTGGGGATTCTTCGACCATCTGCTCAACAAAGCCAACGTGGTGGGCACACCCGGCAGCGGTTTCGGTGCCGCTGGCGAGGGGTATTTCCGCTTGTCGGCCTTCAACAGCCGGGCCAATGTGGATGAGGCCATGGCCCGCATCAAAGCCCTGTGAGCCGCTCCCCGTTCGCATTGCCTTTAGATTTCAATCGCTTCGGATCAATGGCCATGGCGGTGGACTCTCCCAGCCAAAAACCAGGTGGTGCAGCTGTCTTGGACAAAGCGCCGGAACGGGTTCGCAAGCGCTCGCCTCGCTACAAGGTGCTGCTCCACAACGATCCGGTGAACTCCATGGAATACGTGGTGGCCACCCTGCAGCAGGTTGTGCCTCAACTCAGCGAGCAGGACTGCATGGCCGTGATGCTGGAAGCCCACAACACTGGAGTGGGCTTGGTAATCGTCTGCGACATCGAACCGGCTGAGTTCTATTGCGAGACGCTGAAATCCAAAGGCTTGACCAGCTCCATCGAGCCTGAGAACTAGAGCTATGAAGCAACCGCTGAACAGGTTCCTCCTGATTCAGCCAGCCTGGCTGCCCACGGTTCTGTTCATCCCTCTGCTCTATGCACTGGGCTGGCTTGCCGCTGTTCCGCTGACGCTGCTTGGCCTTCCAACGGATCAGCTCTCACTCACCGGAACGGTGCTGAGTTTTGTGCTGTTCCTCCTGGTGATGCCCCGATGGGCAGCCTTGCGGTGGTCCGAACCACGGCCTTGGGAGGCCCTGGGTATCCGCGGAGCCAAACCACAGGAAAAACCCGCGCCAGCAGCTGCTCTTCTCAAGGGTCTGCTCATTGCCGCAGGGCTGCTGATGGTGATCACGAGTGTTGTTCTGATCGATGGATCGGGAAATTGGCGGGGCGAAGTGGATGCAACTCAGCTCACGAATGCCGTGTTGCTCTGCCTCGGCGTTGGCTTCGCAGAAGAATTGATTTTCCGCAGCTGGCTCTGGACGGAACTGCAAGAAATAATTGGCTCGCGTCGTGCAGCTTGGGCTCAAGCAGGCATCTTCAGCCTCGTTCACACACGCTTCAACCTGGGGCTGGGGGCCATGGGTGGCCTGCTGATCGGCCTTTTTCTACTGGGAATGGTGCTGGCCAGACAGCGTCAATCGGACCGGGGGTCACTTTGGGGCTGCATCGGTCTGCATGGCGGGCTTGTCGCTGGATGGTTTCTGCTTCAGAACGGCTTGCTTCAGCTATCGCCCAATGCCCCCCCGTGGTTGGTGGGGCCAGGAGGCCATTCCCCGAATCCTCTGGGGGGACTAATCGGAATCCTCAGTTTGCTGATCCTTCTGCTGATTCAGCGAACAGCCGTTGCCAACGCCTTGCGGCCTTCCACCGGAGCACGAAGAGCGTCCTGAAGCGAAGCCACTCCGTAATCCCTTTCGAGGAGTGACATCACCGTGCGACCGAAATCCGCAGGATTGCAATCAAAGGCCTCAAGACACACCCGGCCAAAGGTGCTCCCCATCGGCTCGGGGTTCCAGAGCAGCTTGCGTGCCGTCCAAGGCATCATGCTCATTGGGTTGTAACCCGGTTTGATCAGACCCTGATCAAACCCGTACTGCTCAAGGTGGGTGTGGGGCTGCAAACCGATGAAAAAGATCGCTGGCTCCACCAAATCAGCGCCAAAAATGGCCTCCAGCTCTCGGTGATAAGCCACGGTCTGGCGGATCGTTTCCGGTCGTTCATCGATCACGTTGAAGGAGTAGTTCACCGACACGTGATCCCGGAAGCCCGCATCCGCCAGCATCCGGCAACTCTCCAGGACGGTGCGGAGGTTGTAGCCCATGCGCATCTTGCGGACCAGCTCCTGTGAGCCGGATGTAATGCCGATCTCGAAATAGCTCATGCCCGTCTCCACCATGAGCTGAGCCAATTCGGGGTCCAAATTGTCGGCGCGGATGTAGGCGGCCCAACGAATGCCGGTCAGCCCTTCGGCTTTGATCGCCCGCAGCAGTTCCTTGGCGTCTTCGATGTAGCGCCGCGCGGGTATGAACTGAGCATCGGTGAACCAGAAACCACGAACCCCGCGGTCGTACAGCTGGCGCATCTCTTTCACCACCTCATCCACGGGGTTGAGGCGCACCTGCTTGCCTTCCACCACCGTGTAAACGCAATAACAACAGTTGTGGGGGCAGCCGCGCTTGGTCTGAACTCCAACGTAAAAGTCACCGCCTTCGAGGTACCAGTCGAGCTGGGGCCAGATCGAAGCGATGTAGTCGTAATTGCAGGCGGTTTTGGGCCGACTTTCCGGCTGCTCATGGATCAGGCCTGAACGCGGCTTCTCGCCAACCACGAAGCATCTTTCGCCCTCGAGGGAGTGGCCCTGAATCAACTTCTCGAGCAGCGGCTCACCCTCACCGATGGAGACCACCGTTCCTTTGGGGAGCGATTTGCCGAGTTGCTCGTAAAACACACTGACAGCTCCACCGCCAAGCACTGCTCTGGCCGCAGGCTGGTGGCGGCGCGCACGCTTCAGGCCTTGACGCACCAGACGCTGGTTTCTGCGCAGCTCGCCGTAGTGACTGCTCATTAACTGAAGCCCACCCAAGGCTCCATGCAGACGCTTCAGAGGGTTACGGGCGTAGAAGACCTCGAACGAATTCTGAAGAGGGTTGCCCCCCCGCCCATCGACCGGCGCATAGATCTGGATGTCTCTCCACGAGAACACCAGCAGCGTCGGCTGGAACTGGTCAACTGTGGCGTCCAGCACGCGATGGACATCCAGCACCGGCAGAGCAGCGAGATCCAGGATGCGCTGAGGCATCTCCGGGAAGCATTTGTGCAGATGGTCGGCGAGGTAGATCGGCCCGATCGGAAAGATCGGATTGCAGGGCAGCCGCACTAGCAACACCCGTTCTTGTTGTGGTGCCACGTCAGCTGCCATAGGGCTTTCGGGACGCTAACAAGCGCTGCCGCCAACGGAGCCGAGGGCCTCTTCACAACAACTTCATCAAGCCAGCGACACACAGCGCAAACTTCCTTTACAATCCCGAACAGGCAGGGCTGTCCTGCCCTTCCTTAAACCGTTCCTTCGGGAACATTTCTTTCCGTTCTCATGACCACCACCCTCCAGCAGCGCTCCGGCGCTTCCAGCTGGCAGGCCTTCTGTGAGTGGGTCACCTCCACCAA
>NZ_JBDJKK010000006.1:0-46064 GCF_042883245.1 Synechococcus sp. HIMB2401
ATCGCTCCCTCTTGGTCTCGTAAGCCGCCTCAGACACATCAAGACTTTCGCCTCAAGCGCTTCGGCTTGCGCGCTCGCCTCTCGGCTCCCGCGCAAGACAAAACCATAACACCACATCCCCCGAGGTCGCAATGGCGACCCTTCATGGCTGCACTAGGGCCTCTCCCCAGGGGAGAAAACGCGCCAAATGAGCCCATGAACCGGCCGCCAGCACAGGGAAGCCAAGGTCGGCAACGTCCTCTCCTGGAGAGAGCTGCGCTGGATCCGCATCCAACCAACGAATCGGACAACCCAACTCATCCAGCACCAACCAAGCCGCCGCCAGATCCCAGATCTTGGGCGTGGCTTCTAGGGAAGCGATGGTCTGCCCCATCGCAACGCTCACCAAATTGAGGCTGGCGACACCAAGCAAACGGATCTTCCCAGGAAAACGCTGATCCGGTTTGCGCTGCAACACCCGAATCGAGCGGCTGCAAAGAGAGACACAAGCACTGGTGGCAAGGGCTCGGGTCTCCGAGGTGAGCGGCTGATTGTTTCGAGTGGCACCCCGACCACGCAGTGCGACAAAGCGTTGATTCAGCGCTGGCACATCCAGGAAAACCTCACTGGGACGGCCATCGACGAAACGGGCCACGGAAATCGCCCAATAAGGAATGCCCGCCGCAAAGTTGGTGGTCCCGTCCAAGGGATCCACCACCCAGTAGGCCCGCGTGTTTGGAACTGTTTTCGATCCTTCCTCGCTGAGAACGCCTTCACCGGGGGAGATGCTGGCTAACCCCTCCACCAGAGCGGCATCACTCCAGCGATCGCAGTCAGTAATTAAAGAACCATCGGGCTTCACGTCGGAGCCGATCTGACCAAAGTCCTGAAGCTGACGAGCACGGATGCGATCCAGCAACAGATGAACAGCGCCCAGTTGACCGTCACTGAGCACGGATGTCACCACAAGGGCTGAAGAGGACTGGTCTCAGTTTGATTGACCGACGAACTTGCGGTGGCCACCGATGGGCAAGCGGTCTTCAGTGGCGTGGGCTCGATCGGAATCGGTTCTTGCTCCGGTTCTGGTTTGGTTCCCGTCAAGGAGACCGCGTTACAGGCGATCAAGGCATCCAGACCTGTGCGGCGCTGAAGCGTCACCAAATTGGTGTTGTAATCATTAAGGGCACGGGCATATTTCAACTCTGCCTGGGTGAGATCACGCTGACTGTTGACCACCTCTCTCTGGACCCCAACACCCGCTTGGACCCTCAGCTGAGACAGCCGAAGGGATTCTTGTGATGACAGAACCTCAGTGGCTGTGGTGTCAATGTTCTGAATGGCGGCTCGCAGACCCAAAAAGCTTCTCTCCACCTGAAGGCGGATCTGATCACGAGTTCTCGCAAAATTGAGGCGGCTTTCTTCCGCGGCCTGCTTGGAGCGCCTGTATTCAGCACGAGCACGCCCACCGTCAAACAAGCGCCAACTCGCAGTTAACGCCGTGCTGTTCTGCACGCCATAAGTGAAATCCCCCATATCGATATCACTACGAGATGTCTGGCCGTTTTGCCCTTCCGTGCGCGACGCCGAGGTGGAATTCACAAAACGCACGACAGGCTGCACTGCCGCCAGGGACGCATTGGCTTGACTGTTGTTGATTGAGATATCAAGGATCAGTTGATCAAGCTCTTCGCTGTAGTTGTACGCAGCAACAATGCTTTCCTGGAGTGTGGGCTCCCAGAGGCCCAAGGGTCGCGCGGGGGTCGCGGCAGTCGGAGTGACGTCCTGAGGAAGGCCTAGCACTCTGGCCAGGTTGCGGCGCTGAGTCTCCTGATCACGCCGGTTAGTAGTCAGGATATTGCGGTCCCGCGCCAGCTGAGTCTCCGCTTCTAGGACTTCCAGCTTCGTATTCACACCTGCATTGAAGCGCGCCCGGGCATCGCGGTAACTCACCAATGACGCTTTGACAGAGTCCTGGCCGATACGCACACCCTCATCGGCTTGCTGCAGCGCGAAGTAGGCAGTTTGCACCTCTAGTCGAAGATCACGAAGAGCAATCAAATACGAGTCGCCGGCTCGCTCAAAGCGATCGCGAGCGGCAGCGATTTGAGGAACACGGGCGGGATTGATCAGATCCCAACTCACCTGCAAGCTGCCATTGACCCGCCACTGACGACCGTAGGTCTCGTTGTTGGTGACGAAATCTGGGTTTCGGTAGGAATACGACTTGAAATACTCAGGGAGTCCGCTGGCCGAAAGGTCAACGGTGGGGTACCAGGCGGCGATGGCTGCACGGAGTCCAGATTTGGCCTGATCCACCCGACTGGCCGCTGCTTTGAGCTGAGGGCTATTGACCTCTGCCAGTTGAAGCGATTCTTCGAGGGTGAGGGGACGCAGCTCATGGATACGCACCTGAGATGGTGCATCAGGGAGAGCCAGGCTGGGGGGAGCCGCCAAAGGAAGAAGCGGAGGCGGCAGCGCATCAACCGCGGGAGAGATCACAGAAGGATCTGCCTTGGGAAGGGCACCCTTCGAGTCAATCGCGTCCGGCAGCGTGGCCTGATCAATCAAGGCCGAATCAACTTGAACAGCGTCTTCGCTGAGCGCAGGGGGAACACCGGAAGAGACAACGCCAGCTACGAGGCAAATACCCGCGGTGATCCGGCGCACAGCAATCCAGGAGTTTCACGGAGCTTAGGGACTTTTTCCTATGGCACCCACAACCGAGTCCACGACGTCAGCCGCCCCATGCACGATCTGAATGGGGACAGGCAACTGCGCGGCCAAGGATTCCAGGGTCATGTCATCCAGGAAAACGGGCTCCCCTTGCCGCAACATCACGGATGGCAGCAGCAGCTCATCGCCCAGCTCTCGGCCCTGCAGGCCAGTGAGCAGATCCTGTCCCGTCAGCAATCCGGTCACCACTTGCTCCTGCCCCCAGTAAGGACTCGGCAATCCGATCAGGTGAAACTCGACGCCATCAACAGCATTCAGCCGTTCAGCCACAGGCTGCAACGCCTGCGCCACGATCTGACCGACCACCCAGCTGCAACGACGGGGCTGAGGAACCGCGCTGGGCAAATCCTCAGTTGCGGCATCCAATGCTTCAAGGAAGGCACGGATGCTGCCCACGCCGTTTTCCTGCTGCGGGAGATCCTCGTAGTTGTCCCGGGGCGGCAAGGGCAACCCCGCCACCAGGTACCACTCATCGGAGAGCCAGGCGAAACGGGTGCCCAAAACCTCCTGAAAGTGCTGCTGCATGGGTTCCACCTGAGCAATCACCCTGCGGGCGCAGTCCGGATCCACAGGGACCAGACCATCGTCAGCCGGCCTGAAACGGGTGAGCCCCACCGGCACCACCGCCGCAGACAACACCGCCGGCCAGGGGCCAGCCGCGAAGGAGGCGAGGTCGTTCAGCGTTCTCTCCAAGGCAGGACCGTCATTCAGTCCTGGACAAACCACCACCTGGGCATGGATTTGCAGATCGCGCTGATCAAACCAGGCGAGCTGGTCCATCACCTGGGCAGCACGCGAATTCACCAGCAAGCGTGAACGCAGCTCGGGATCCGTGGCATGCACCGACACAAACAACGGCGATAAACGCTGCTCTTCAATTCGCTGCCAGTCGCCCTCGGCCAGGTTGGTGAGCGTCAGATAGGAGCCATAGAGAAAACTCAGGCGGTAATCGTCGTCTTTGAGATAGAGGCTGTCGCGCCGCCCAGGGGGCTGCTGATCGATGAAACAGAACGGACAGTTGTTGTTGCACTGGCGCAAACCATCGAACAGAGCCTCGGTGAAAGCCAGCCCAAGGCCGTCATCGGCATCCTTCTCCAACTCCACCCGATGCAGCGCACCCTTGGCATCACGCACCTCAAGGCAAAGCTCCTCCTCCACGCAGAGGTAGCGGTAATCGATCAGATCGCGCGGGCGAATGCCATTGATGCTGAGCAACTGATCACCGGGCTCAAAACCCAGCTCCTCCCCGATCGAGCCAGACTCGACGGAGGCCACCACCGCGGGCTGCGGTTGACGACCACTGCTACTTGGATCCAGAGCTGCAACGGCAACCCCGGCGGATGGCTCATTCCACACAAGCCGGCTTCATCTGAACTCAGTGTGCGCCGTGAACGCCCCACCAGACCAGCAACAGCAGCCCGAACAGCAGCCGGTAAGCGACGAACACCCAGGTGCTATTGCGCTGCAGGAATTTCAGCAACCAATCAATCGCCAGCCACGACACCACTGCAGCTGAACCAATGCCCACCAGCAACGGCAGGGGACCGTTGCCAGGGCTGGCGGCCAAAGCATCCTTGAGCTCCACCAGACCCGCGATGGCGATGGCGGGAATGCCCAAAAGAAAGGAAAACCGGGCTGCATCAGCACGCTGCCAACCGTCAAACAGGGCCGCCGTGAGGGTGCTGCCGGAACGCGAGACCCCAGGGATCAATGCAAGGGCCTGAGCCAGCCCCACCAGCAGGCCATCGCGGCCTGAAACCCCTGGAAGCTGCTTACACCGTGCGCCGACCCGTTCAGCCAAGGCCAGCAGCAACGCCATCACAATCGAGACGATGGCAATCGAAGGAACACTGCGCAGGGGTGACTGTTCATAGCCCTGGGCCCAGACGAATTTGATCCCTAATCCGATCAGCAAGATCGGCAGGGTGCCCACCACCATGGCGAACCCGAGACGCGCCTCTGGTTCACGCCACTGGCCATTGCGGAAGGCGCGGCTGATGCCCCGCAGCACCTGGCTTAGATCGGCGCGGAAATAGGCGATAACGGCAACGATGCTGCCCAGCTGAATGGCGGCGGTCACGGAGACACCCGGGTCGCCCCAACCCAGGAGCTCAGGCACCACCTTCAGGTGGGCGGTGCTGCTGATCGGCAGAAACTCAGTGAGTCCTTGAACCACCCCCAACACCAGATCACGCCAGCAGGCCTCCAGCAGGCTGAGGGATGCAGAGGGGTCCGCCATCAACGTGTGAGTGTCGCTCTGACGGTATCCCCGGCAGACGAAGCGGGCATGTCAGCCGCGTCACTGGATGATGTCTTCTAAGGTTCCGTGACTTTCTTCACAAAGGGCATTTGATCGGCGGCACCTGGCAAACATCAGCCCCCGCTCGGTCGTGGTCCTTTCCCGTGGCCCGCATCGCCGCAGCCATGGTGGTGCTGCCGGTGTTCCTGCAAGCCCCCTGGGTAAGGCTGGATCCGTTTTCAGCCACCTTGTTCACCGGAGTTCTGGTTGCAGCTGGACTGGTGATGCACCAGAGCCGCTCCCAGAGAACATCCGACCTGGGTTCCCTGCTGGTGGGTTTCAGCGGTAGCTGGCTGGCAGGTTGCATTTTCTGGGGTTGGCTGCGGGCCCATCCCGTTCTGCACCTGCCGGTGGAAGCCTTCGCCGTGCCCGTGGCCTTGGGCGGCCTGCAGGGGCGCTGGCGCCTAGCGGCAACGTTTTATTTGTCATCCCTTGTGGGCACAGCTTGCACTGACCTGGCCATGGCGGCCACCGGCGTGATGCAGTTCTGGCCCGCAGTGGTGACAGCCTCCCTCGATCAAGCGCCGCTACTGCTGCATCAAGCGGGGACACATCTGCTTCAGCCCCTGCCCCTGGTCACTCTGGTGGTCTCAGCAGTTCTCGTTCTGTTGGCTGGACGTCGCCTGAGCAGGAACAGCGGCGGTTTCACCGGTGAAGCGGGATCCATGGCCGCTGCCGTCTTGATCACCACCCTTTGGGTGGATGGCTTGTTCTTGCTCTCAGCCTTGCTGCAGCCCGGGCTCAGTGGCCTGATCGAGTGAAACGAACTGCAAAAGCTGCCCCGATTCAAAGGCTTGAACGGCGCAACGACTTGTAGTCTTCCGGAGCCGGCACTGCCGGTCGACCCGTTCCGACCCCTGATCGAGAGTTGAGATGAAGCGGCTTCTGAGCTGGCTGACCGGCGCACTGGTGATGGCGAGCCTGATGGCAGGTCTCGTGCTTCCGAGCAGCGTCTACGCCGACGACGACCTTCGCAGCAAGTATTCCGGCAACGAGATCCGCAACATCGCGGACGACAAAATTGCCGCACGGGACGGCAAGGTGGATTTGAACAATTCCTCCGTGCGCCGTTTCCAGCAGTTTCCCGGGATGTACCCGACCATGGCCGGCAAGATCGTGCTGGGTGGCCCTTACGACAGCGTTGACGACGTGCTCTCTCTTGATCTGACCGAGCGTCAGCAAGAGCTGTTCGCGAAGTACCGCGACAACTTCACCGTCACCCCTCCCTCAATTGCTCTGAACGAGGGCGACGACCGCATCAACGACGGCCAATACCGCTGATTCCTGACCCCGTCACACTGGTTGTGACTGCTTGAACCGCCGGACCACCGGCGGTTTTTTTGTCCCCGTGATGGCCCAGCCCCGCAGCTCTGATCCCATCCCCTCAGGTCCCTGGGACGTGGTGGTGATCGGTGCCGGGGCTGCTGGCTTGATGACCTGCCTTGATCTGCCGCCGGAGTTCAAGGTGTTGCTGCTCAACCGCAACACGGGACGTCGTTCTTCCAGCCGCTGGGCCCAGGGGGGCATCGCCGCGGTGACCCGCAACGAGGACAGCGCCGACAGCCATGCGGAGGACACCGTTCTGGCTGGAGCCGGCCTTTGCGATGGCGATGCGGTGCGGCTCTTGGTGCAGGAAGCACCCCATTGCGTGGAGCGCCTGGAGCAGCTGGGCATGGCCTTCGACCGGGATCAGGACGGTCTGGCCACCACCCTGGAAGCAGCCCACAGCCACAGGCGGGTGCTGCATGTGCAGGACCGCACAGGGCGAGCCCTGGTGGATGTGCTGCGGGATCGTGTTGAGCAACGGCCAGGATTGCTGCATCGCCGCGGCGTGCGCGTGACGCAACTGCTGGTGCGCGATGGGCGCTGTTGCGGTGTGCAGGTGCTGGATGGGGCCCATCTTCACGGGATCGAAGCCCGCGCCGTGGTGTTGGCCAGCGGCGGTGGGGGTCATCTGTACGCCAACACCACCAACCCAGCCCAGGCCTGTGGCGAAGGCATCGCCCTCGCCTGGCAGGCGGGCGCAGCCGTGGAAGATCTGGAATTCGTTCAGTTCCATCCAACGGCCATCCGCCTGGATGACGCCCCCTGCTTTCTGATCTCAGAAGCCGTTCGCGGAGAGGGCGGCGTGCTGGTGGATGCCCTGGGGGGCAGCCCTGTGGCCCACCTGCCCCAACGCGACCTCTCACCGCGGGACCAGGTGAGCCGAGCCTTGATGCAGGCCATGCAGCGGCAGCAGGTGAAGCAGATGTGGCTCGACTTCGCCGCCATCCCGCGGGAGCAAGCGGAACGACGCTTCCCAACGATCCTCGACCGCTGCGACGAACTCGGACTGAATCCATTGGAACGGCCCATACCCGTGGCCCCAGCCGCCCACTACTGGATGGGAGGGGTGTCCACAGACCTGCAGGCCGCCACCACCCTGCCGGGGCTCTATGCCGTGGGAGAAGTGGCCTGCACAGGCCTGCACGGCGCCAACCGACTGGCCAGCAACTCCCTGATGGAGTGCCTGGTGTTCGCCCATCGCCTCAAAGAGATCGAGCTCGGCCCCGTCCCAGCGGCCCTCGCCAGCGACAGAACGCAGCCGCTTGCCTTGGGCCTCGACGGCTGCAGCAGTTCGCAGTTGATCGACGCCATCGAGCAGCTGCGGCAGCTCTGCTGGCGACGTGCGGGGGTGGAACGATCCGCCGCTGGACTGCGCCAGGCCATCGGCAACTTGAAAGCCGACGAACAACATCTGGAGCAGCAGGCACTGCTCCAGGCCCTGCTACGGCAAGACCCCTGTGCCCCCAGGCTCTTGGCTGAAAACAGCCGACGCGATCTGAACCTATTGCTGGATCTCCACCACAGGTTGCTGACCAGCCGCCTGATGCTGGAGGCCTGCCTGTTTCGCGGAGAAAGCCGGGGAGGCCACTACCGCAGCGATGCTCCTGCGCCGCTACCGCAATGGAGGCAGCATTCCCGGCAACAACGGCAACGGGGCATCGTCACCCGTGCCGTGCGGGACTGAGGGCAGTCCTGATTCAGAAGTCGGTGTCGCCCTTGTAGCCACTGAGTTCCGCAAGAGTGTCGAGCCCTTTCACTCCGGAATCGATGCTGCCGTTGATCTCCCAGCTGGGGAAACCCTCCAATCCTTTGCTGCGGCAGAGATCGGCCTGGTTGTCATCACCGTCCGGCGCACACTCCACCACGTTCAGCTGATCCGAAGCCTGCTTGCCGAACAGCTCCTTCTGTTCGTGGCAGTGGGGACACCAGTAGGCGGAATACATCACGGCGCCGCTGCTGGTGAGGTGCTCAGCCAAAGCGATCGAAGCGGATGTGCTCTCGGTGGTGACAACAGGTGCTACGCCGGATCCACTGGCCACAGCGTCGGGCCGGTTTGGATCCACCACCGATGCCCAGATCAGGCCCCCCAGCAGCACCGCCAGGGCCAGAAGCACACCGCGGAACAGCAACTGACCGAAGTCGTCCCAACCACCACCAACGATGGACAGCACAAGCAAAGAGAGGGACAGCGCAGCCGAAAGAACGCAGAAAAAACAGAAGGCCTGGATCTTGAACAGCATCACCCCCAACAGCACACCGCTGAAGACGGCCATACCGAGGGACACGGTGAACAGCCCCCACCAGGTGCGAAGGGACAGGTCGCCCTTGTTCTCTTGCAGCCCTGGCAACAGGGGCAGCAGCGCCATCAGCAGCACAGCGCCATAGGCCAGCACCCCCACCAACGAGAGCGGAATCCCGGCAAACACCGTGCCCCAGGCGCTGTTGAGCACCTTGTCGCAACCGTCAGCTCCCATAGGACAGGTGAGGTTGCCGAGCAGACCCCAGCGCTTCAGGGTGATCGAACCGGTGTCGATCAACCCAGCGGTGGCCAACACCGCCATGGCGATGCGGGCCCACTTAGCGCCGGAATCCTGACGGCGACGGCTGACGAGACGGGTGGTGCCCATCCTTGAACTTCAAGTGATCGGATTCTGTCAGTTCCGGCGTGATCAGGCCGCTTCGTAGGCTGATCTTTGGCCTGCCGGCGACGTGATGACCAGCACCCCGACGAAACCGACGGTCGCCTTTGCCCACCTGGGCTGCGAGAAGAATCGGGTGGACACAGAACACATGGTGGGACTGCTGGCAGAAGCGGGCTATGGCGTCAGCACCGATGAACGGGATGCCGCCGTGGTGGTGGTGAACACCTGCAGCTTCATCCAGGACGCCCGCGAAGAATCGGTGCGCACCCTGGTGGGACTGGCGGAACAGGGCAAGGAATTGATCATCGCGGGATGCCTGGCCCAACATTTCCAGGAGGAATTGCTGGAGTCGATCCCCGAGGCCAAAGCCATCGTGGGAACCGGCGACTACCAGCACATCGTGGATGTGTTGCAGCGGGTGGAAGCGGGGGAGCGGGTGAACCAGGTGAGCGCTGTTCCCACCTTTGTGGGTGACGAACACCTGCCACGCCAACGCACCACAGACCAGGCGGTGGCCTTCCTCAAGGTGGCCGAGGGCTGCGACTACCGCTGCGCCTTCTGCATCATTCCAAAACTGCGAGGGGACCAGCGCAGCCGACCGATCGAATCCATCGTGGCCGAAGCCCACCAACTGGCGGAACAGGGGGTGCAGGAGCTGATCCTGATCAGCCAGATCACCACCAACTACGGCCTTGACCTCTACGGCAGACCCAAATTGGCGGAACTGCTGCGGGCTCTGGGCGACGTGGAGATCCCCTGGATCCGGGTGCACTACGCCTATCCCACCGGGCTAACCCCAGACGTGCTGGCGGCCTACCGGGAGGTCCCCAATGTGGTGCCTTATCTGGATCTGCCGTTGCAGCACAGTCATCCGGAGGTGCTGCGGGCGATGAACCGCCCCTGGCAGGCAGATGTGAACGACCGCCTGCTGGATCAGATCCGCGACCAACTCCCCGACGCGGTGCTGCGCACCACGCTGATCGTGGGGTTCCCCGGCGAAACCGAGGAGCACTTCCAGCACCTGATGGGCTTCGTCGAGCGCCAACGCTTCGATCATGTGGGGGTATTCACCTTCTCTCCGGAGGACGGCACGGCAGCGGCAGACCTTCCCAATCGCGTTGATCCCGAGGTAGCTCAAGCACGCAAGGATGCCCTGATGGCTCTGCAACAACCCATTTCAGCGGAACGCAACAGCCGCTGGGTGGGACGCACTGTTGACGTGCTGATCGAACAACACAACCCACAAACCGGCGAGATGATGGGGCGCTGCGCCCGCTTTGCACCCGAAGTGGACGGTGAAGTGCGGGTGCAACCCGGCGCCGATGGGCAGCAAGCTGCGCCGGGCAGCCTGGTGCCGGTGGAGATCACCGGGGCTGACATCTACGACCTCAGCGGGCGGATTGTTGGAGCCCGCGCCATGGTGGCCGCAGCGAAACGCCAGGGTTGACCCTCCTCAAACTGCGGAACGAGCAGCAGCGCCAGCTTTTCCTGATCGCCTCCGGTGTGAGCACGGCGGGTTCGTTCGCCGGCATCACCGCCAAGGGCTGGATTCTGATGAAAGGGGGCGTGGATCCCTTCGTGCTGGCGTTGAACTTCGCCGCTCTTTCACTTCCAAGCTTGCTGGTGAGTGGTCCAGCGGGGGTGCGCACCGACCGGGTGGGCTGTGAACGGGTGCTGGTGCAGGCGCAATGGGCACTGCTGACTGCCTCTGCCCTGGGGGCCCTGGCGATTCCCCTGTTGGAGGGCACAGCCCAGGTGCTGCTGCTCCTCTGCAGCACCCTTTTGGTGGGCATCGCCGGCGCCTATGAGTTAACGGCCCGCAACAAGTACTGCTCGATCCTGGTGGAGCAGCCGGAACAGCTGGCGGGATACCTCACCAGCTTTTCGGTGGTGTTCAACGTGGGCAAGCTGGTGGGCCCGCCAATCGGCGGGTTGTTGCTGGCGGCCACTGGCCCGGCCTGGGCCCTGGGTATTGATGCGGCCAGCTATCTGCTGCCAATCGCCAGTGTGATGTTCTTGCTCAACCCGCATCGGGATCGGGAAGTTCGCAGCAGCGGCGGGCAGGATGCCAGCCTGCTCAATGCCTGGCGCCACTGCGGTAGCACCCTTCAAGGGGTGCTCAGCTTCACCGCTGTGCTTTGTCTGATCGGGTTCTATCACCCGGGACTGGCCCCGTTGATCGCCTTCGATCAACTGGGGCCCAATCCCACGGATCTGGGGCTGTTCACCAGCGTGCTGGCGGGCGGCAGCATCGTGGGCGGGCTGGTGCTGCAACGCAACAGCCAGCGTCTCTGCCGGCGCCCGTTCCTCACTCTCGGGGGGTTTGGCTTGATTACCGCAGTGGCCCAGCTCGGAATGGCCCGTACTCCAGGGCCTGTGTTCAGTCTGGCCATGGCCTTTCTGATCGGCGCCGGCACAGCCGGGCTGCTGAGCAGCTGCAACCTGATCAGTCAGATCGGATCACCGCAGGTGATGCGAGGCCGGATGGCTGGGCTCAGCCAGATCGCCTTTCTCGGCGGTGGCGGGCTCAGTGGATTGATCGTTGCCCTGATGGTGATGTTCACCAATCTCTCCACGGCTTTCGCAGTCACTGGCGGCCTTAGCGCTGCTGTGGCTGTGTTCTGGATACGAAAGCGAGGAGCGAAGACGTTGGAACCGCTCAGATGAGCTTGATTCCCTTCAGCAGCTTGGTGAGCACAAAAGCCGTCACCAGACCGGAACCAACCAGGCCGAGATAGATGCCGACGCCCATGTGCAAGTACGGAGGTGACCACCATTAGATCAGACACCGGCCTGAGTTCAGGCCATTGCGCTTGAGCTTTGTGAAGAGCTGATACCGATTGAGAGGTATCCCCAGCCGGGCCGACCTGACGTCAATCCACCAACGCCCGACGCCATGCGCACGCTTTTCGTTATATCCCGAATTCCCGAAAACCTTCTGGAGTTACGAAAAGATTCTCGAGCTGGTGATCATTTCGGGAATGATCGTCCAGAAGGACGACATGGCTATGCAGATCAGCAAGGCCAAGCAGAGAGGTCTTCCTGTAGCCGTTGGTGGCCCCTTCGCAAGCTCCACACCGGATGTACCGGAACTGGATCTGGCGGACTTCAAGATCCTTGATTAAGGGGAAATCACCCTGCCGATGTTCCTGGATGCCCTGGAACGGGGAGAAACCGGTGGTCGCTTCACCGCCGAGGGAGACAAGCCAGACGTCACCGCCACCCCGATTCCACGCTTCGACCTGCTGCAACTTGAGGCCTACGACTCGATGAGCGTGCAGTTCTCGCGGGGCTGTCCCTTCAACTGCGAGTTCTGCGACATCATCGTTCTCTACGGCCGCAAGCCCCGCACCAAGACCCCCGAGCAGTTGGTGGCCGAACTTCAGTATCTGCACTACCTGGGCTGGCGGCGCTCGATCTTTCTGGTGGACGACAACTTCATCGGCAACAAGCGCAACGCCAAGTTGCTGCTGCCCCAGATCCGCACCTGGCAGGAGGAGCGTGGGTACCCCTTCAGCTTCTCCACCGAAGCCTCCGTGGATCTGGCCGACGACGAGGAGATGATGCGGATGATGCACGACGCGCGCTTCGAAAGCGTCTTTCTGGGCATCGAAACCCCGGACGAAGCCAGCTTGGAAACGGCTCGCAAGGTGCAGAACACCCGCAACCCACTGGATGCCGCAGTGGACCGGATCACCGCCAACGGAATCCGCGTCATGGCGGGTTTCATCATCGGTTTCGACGGCGAGAAGAATGGCGCAGGCCACCGGATCGTGAACTTTGTCACCCGCACCGGTATCCCCGCCGCGATGATGGGCATGTTGCAGGCCCTTCCCAAAACAGCCCTCTGGGCACGGCTGGAGCGGGAAGGCCGCTTGATTCAGGGAGAAGACGCTGCCAAGGGTGTGAACCAAACCAACCTGCTGAACTTCAAACCCACCCGACCGATCCGCGACATTGCCAATGAGTACGTGGACGCGTTCTGCGCGCTGTACGAACCCAACGCCTACATGGACCGGGTTTACAGCTACTACCTGAAGATGGGCGCACCCCGCTGGAAAGCCGCGGCCAAACTGCCCAGCCTGGTGGACCTCAAAGCTCTGACCATCGTGGTGTGGCGGCAAGGCATTAAGCGCAACACCCGCACCCGTTTCTGGCGTTACCTGCTCGGCATGGCCCGCAACAATCCTGGCCTGCTTGAACAGTTCCTATCGGTGCTGGCCCACAACGAGCACTTCCTCGAATACCGCTCGATCGTTCAGAAGGAAATCCGCGAGCAGCTGGAATCACTGCCCCCAGAAGAACCCACAGCAGCCAAAGAACTGCAGCCGGCCTGATCCTCAGTCCTGCACATAGACCGTGCCGTCACGCAGGCACTGCTCAGCCTTCTGCAACTCCCGTCCCAAATAAAGGGCATGGTCGAGGCGACTGACCGGGTGTGGGGCTTCCCCTTCCGTGAGCTGGATGCCCAGCTGTTTGGCCGTACTGCCGCGGTAAACAGCTGAAGGGCGCCGAGGAGCATTGCCCCCGTCGCAGCGCAACACCTCACCGGTCTCGGAATCTCGAGCCAACCCCTTGTCATCGATGGTGTTGCCGTAGTGCTCAAGCACCAGTTCGGTGGCATCACGATCCAGCTTGATCAGGAAATAGCCACTGGGATCCAGAGCGATAAACCGCTGGGACAAGCGCTGATCAAGAGCATCGATCGCTGCAGCGGTGGATGCTGGTGCTTCCGGAGTTGTGGTCATGCCTTCAACCTACAAAGCCAAGGCCGGAGGTTCCGCTTTGAAGGGAAGCTCCGCATTGATGGCCTCGATCTCCTCCAGCATCAAGCCATTCACCTTGGGCAACCAGGTGCGGATCAACTGATCCATCTGGGGCTGGTACCAGCGATGCAGGCTGGCGTGGGGCCGTGCCACAAAGCCTCTCCGGCGTTTGTGGCTGCCACCGGCTCCGGGGTCAAAGCTGACGATGCCGTTGGCCAGAGCCCATTCGATCGGAGCGTAGTAACAGACTTCGAAGTGAAGACAATCGATCTCCTCGTGGCTGCCCCAGTAGCGGCCCCAGAGCTGTCGACCGTCCTGCACGCACATCGACATGGCCACCGGATCGCGCGGGTCACCTCGGTGGGCAGAAAAAAGCACCAGCTGATCGCGGTGCAGCCGTGCCAACGCTTCAAAAAAGCCCTCTTCCAGGTATTTGCTGCCCCACGGTCCCCAGCGAGCACAGTGCTGCTCGTAGAAACGATGCATGGATTGCAACAGCGGCAGATCCAGCTGATCGCCGCTGAGGGGTGTCACGGTGATCCCGGCTTTGGCCACGGCCTTGCGTTCCCGCTTGATGTTGCGGCGCTGGTTGGCATTGAAGCCCTTGAGGTAATCCTCAAACGTCCGGTCGTCGCCGCGGCTCCACAGGCTCTGCTGGTTCAGCCAGGCGGCACAGCCGGCGGCCTCCGCCAGGGGCCGCCACTGCGGATCCACGTAGAGGAAATTGCAGCTGAGGATCCCGTTCTGTTCGCAGAAGCGATCGATCGCCCGCAGCAACTCCCGGGTGAGCAGAGCTTCATCTTCTCCAGATCGCACATGGAAGCGGTAGCCCAGCACTGGGCTCACCGGACTCATGCCCAGGAGCTTGGGGTAGTAGCGCAGCCCCAGATCCGCCGCCAGACGGGCAAAGGTTTGGTCGAACACAAACTCGCCATAGCTGTGGCCCTTGAGGAACAGTGGAGCCACCGCAATCGGAATGTCATCACGCCAGAGGGCCAGATGCAGGGGCTGCCAGCCCTGCTCGGGAATGATGCTTCCGGAGCTTTCCAAGGCCTCCAGCCAACTCCAGCGGTAGAAGGGGATCGCGGCGTCTCCAACCAGGCTGTTCCACTGCTGCTCCGGGATTTCGTTGATGGAGCGATGCCAGCGGGCCGTAAGTGACGTCATTGCGACGGTGCCTTTGGCCGAGGTGGATCGACCTTAACCAGATCGGATCCGTCGGTAGCGAACAAGCCACTCACCGTCCCCGAGATCCTCAGCACCATCGGACTGCCAAGCACCTGGTTGCGCCAAGGCAGCTGGCAACGGCACATCGGTGCAAGGCAACCAACTGAAGCGGCCGCCCAGGAGCTGGGGCACCAAGGTGAGCTGGAGCGCATCGACGCAATCGGCTTGCAACAGATCGGCACTGAGCTGGGCGCCACCCAGAAGCACCAGACGCTGAATCCCAGCTGCTCCGAGCGCCTTGAGCCGGTCCGGCCAGGTTGGGGCCAAAGGGAACCAACGATCAAAACCTTGATCCACAGGTTCAGGAGCCAGCAGCCAACGTTGAAGCGGCTGATCAAAAAACCGCCAGGTGCTTGAGAAGTCGGGGGATCGGCTCACCACCACAGCGACCGGCTGCTCGGCGCGCCCCTCGCTTCGGCGTTGCTCAAGCAGCTGAGGGCTGCGGATCAAGCAGGTGCACTGATGGGCCCGCAGGGTTCCAGCACCGATCAAGCAGGCATCCCCCCAGGCGAGCGCCTGCTCCAGGGCGCGCCGATCTCCTTCACCACCAAGCTGGGCCGCACCGCCTTCATGCGGAGCAAGGCGTCCATCGAGACTGATGGCCAGCACCAGCCGCACGCAGGGGCGAGAAGGGGTTGGGCGTGTGGGAGTGGGGCTTTGGGGCATCAAGCCGTCGATCAGACGGCAGCCACGGCATCAAGGGCAGCTGGGGACATCTCCAGTTGCGGTGCTTCGGCGTAAACCTCGGCCGCATTGTTCGGGCTCTCCTGCAATCGCACCTTGTGCAGGCTGGCGCCGATGGCCTTGATCGGGCTGGAGAGACGATCAGCGATGTGCAGGGCGATGTTCTCGGCCGTGGGCACGCACTCCTCAAAGAAAGGGACGTCCTTGTTGAGGAAGGTGTGGTCGAAGGGCTCGACCACCAGATCATCCACGAGGCGCTGCAGCGCGGAGAGGTCGCAGACCATCCCGGTGCGGGGATCAATCTCACCACGCACGGTCACGTCCACCAGGTAGTTGTGGCCATGGCCGTGGGGACGGGCGCACTTGCCGTAGATCGCTTCGTTCTCCTCCTGACTGAGCTCCGGGCGGGCCAGTCGGTGAGCGGCGGCGAAGTGGGTGCGAATGGTGAGGAAGGCGTCCATGGGATGTCCGAGATAGTCGGCCCAAAGGCCCGGTTGTTCGTAGAGGCGCAGCGCCGTGATCGGCAGATGAGGACTGAGGCGCTGCCAGATCACCCGCACCAGGGCCTCGGTGGTGGGGAGGCAACCTTCAGCGGTGGCAACGTCAAATTCCGGCCAGGCCTCATTGAGGAAGCGGAAATCGAGTTGGCCCGTCACCTCGTTGCGGATGGCGTGCTTCACCTCCGAGAGGTTGAGCACCATGCCGTCGGCGTCCAGACCGCCAGCCATGGAGACAATCAGCACGTAGTTGTGGCCGTGGCCAGGAGCCAAAGCGCAGGGCCCGAAACGGGCGGCATTGTCATCGGCAGACAGTTCCGGCAGCCAATAGCGATGACTGGCACTGAAACAGGCCCTCCGGGTGATGACACAACCACGACCCTGGCCGTGCCGTGCTGGTGACTTCGTTTCAGTCATGTGACGTTCCGGCCGCGAGGCATCCTAATGAGCTATTGCCGTTTCCGAGTCATGGCGGATTCCACCCCCACCCTCAAGCAGCGTCTTGCCGGGCGCAGCCTTTATCTGGTGGGAATGATGGGCAGCGGCAAGACGAGCACGGGCCGCCCCCTGGCCGAACGCCTGGGCTACGGCTTTGTGGATGCAGATGCGGTGATCGAACAGGCGGCGGGCTGCAGCATCCCGGAAATCTTTGATCGGGATGGTGAAGCGGGCTTCCGCAGCCTGGAAAGCCAGGTACTCAGTGCGATCAGTCAGCGTCACTCGCTGGTGGTGGCCACCGGAGGCGGCGTGGTGACCCAACCGGAGAACTGGGGATTGCTGCACAGCGGCATCGTGATCTGGCTCGATGTGGTGCCAGACCAGTTGCTGCAGCGGCTGAACGCCGACAGCACCGTGCGCCCGTTACTGCAAACCGCCGATCCGGAGGCGGCTCTGAACGCACTGTTGAACGAGCGTCGTCCCCTCTATGCCGAGGCCGATCTCACGGTGGTGATCAACGACGAAACCCCAGAGGCCGTGGCCGACGGAATCCTGCAACTGGTGCCAAGCCTGCTGAAGGATCCGACCCAACGCCGAACCGACTGAATCTCAAGCGGTGGGCGGCTCCAACCGCACCGCAAACCACTGCAAAGTCACCCCAGGGCTGATCTCCAGATCACAGGCCGTATCGATCAACCGCTGCGCCGCTGCGTCGACATCGGGTTGATCTGCCAGATCGTCCGGCAACTGATCGAGGCTGCGCAACCAACCGCTCAGCCATGTCAACGTGTCAGCAGCGCTGAGCAACTGCTCCGGCTTGCCGGGCTCCAGCACCACATAGTCATCAAGGGCACGGATCAGGGGATCAGACATGGAACGGCGGTTGTGGATGCTGCTGATCAGCCTCACCATCCTGCTCAGTGGCGGCCCCGCCTGGGCCCAGACAGGTCTTGAGCAGCGGTTGAACAGTTGGCCCGACTGGAGCCTGCCGGCACCGTTGCCGCGGCCCTCAAATCGGAACGACCTGATTTACCCCGACTGGTTTGCCGGGCTTTGGCAAGTGGAGAGCGTTGATCTCGATGCCCCCGACGATCCACCCCTGCTGCATCAAGCACGATTTCAAGCCGACCGGCGCGGTCGACTGGTCGGCGATCGCAGCTTCAACGCCACGGCCATCGGTCGTGCCCTGCTTGGCGAGCAGCTTCTGGGGGTAGAAGAAGACCCCGACTCCGCCAATCGCCAGATTGCCCGACTGAAAGGGGATCTCTATCTCGAGACCACGGTGACGGGCCGCCGCCAGGAGAGCCCGAGCGCCGACACTTTCCTGGCCGATGAATTGGTGCTGCAGATCCTGCATGCGCCCGGGCCGCCGCGGCTGAGCAGGATCGAAACCCTGAGCCGTTATCACCGCTGCGGCAAGGACATCTGCGCCGAGCAATGGCAAGGGCGCTACGCCTCTCCGGGCGAGAGCCTGCGGGATCAGGCCATCGCCCAGCACCACTACCAACTGCGCTTCACACCTCTTCCAGAGTCCGCTCCATCAATTTGAGTTCGATCTGGTCGCGCCACTGGAACAAGGGCTGCAGCTTGGGGTGATCGCTCAGCCCAGGCACACCTTTACCGGCCAGGGCTGCTCCCGCCGAAGAGGGGAAGCGCAGCAACGACAACTGAGCCGCAACGGCGATGTCGGCAATGGTCATGCTGTCCCCCACCAACCAGGGGCTGGCCTGCACGGATGTGGCCAACTGCTCCAGGCTGGTCAGCAGCTCGGTGCGCTCCTTCTGGTTGACCAGTTCGGTGATGTTGCTCACCCAACCGCCTGGGATCACTCCCATCACCGAACGCACGGGGTCGGGCAGGTCGTCGGGCAACAGGGCCACCCGTAGCTCAGGATCCAGTGCCGCGGCCTGCACCAGGGAGGAGCGGCCCGCCATGGCCAGGGTGGTGTCGGCCCAGTCCTCCAGCAGATGCACCTGGGCGGACTGACGCGGATCAGCGGGAATCAGTGCAGGGCCTGGCTCCCGCTGATCCAGATGCAGTGCAATGGCGCTGGAGTCGGCGATGACCTGATCACCATCCACCAACACGGGAACCTGCCGTTGACCGGACAGCCGGAACACGGCCACCTGGCCGACACCGGGGGTCACCTCCACGGTGCGGAAACTCAGCCCCTTGGCCTGCAACACCATCCGCACCTTGAGACAAAACGCGGAATGGCGGAATTGATGCAGCTCCAACATGTCCAAAACAGCCATGGGCCCGGCAGAGTAGCCAGCAGATTTGCAAGCACGCCAGAACCATGCGGGAGTTTTTCCTCAACGTCTCCCGTTATCCCCGTTACTTGATCGCCTTCACCCTCGGGGTGATGAACTCCGTTGCCGAACCCCTGGCCGCACGCCGGAGCAATCCCGTCACGGCCGTGGCCTTGATCGGCGCCTTGATCAGCGGTGGAATCAGCCTCACCTTGGTGCTGCGTGCCATGGTGAATTCAGCACCGATGGCGTGATGGCACAGGGGCGTCGAGTGGAGAGGGTGGCCGCCCTGATCCGCAAAGAAGTCAGCGAACTGATGATCAATGGCATCCGTGATGAACGGGTGCACCAGGGCATGGTGAGCATCACCGAAGTGGAAGTGTCCGGCGATCTGCAGCACTGCAAGATCTTCGTGAGCGTGTTCGGGGAAGCTCAGGAGCGCGACCAGGTGCTCGAGGGGCTTCAGGCCGCCAGCGGCTTCCTGCGGGGAGAACTGGGGCGACGGCTGCAGATGCGACGCGCTCCCGAAGTGGTGTTCCAACTGGATCGGGGTCTGGAACGCGGCACCTCAGTGCTGGGACTGCTGAATCGCCTCGAAGACGAACGGCAGCAGCGGGGCGAGATTCCCCCCGGCAGTGATCAACAGCCAGGCAGTGATGAACAGCCGGCCGGCTAACAGCCTGCGGCGCCGCGTAGCGGAACTGCTGGTGGTGCGGGCCAGTGGTCATCTGAGCGACCAGCAGCGTCGCTACCCGCAGTGGGAGCTTCCAAACAGCGAACTGCAGCGCCTGCTGCGGGAAGGTGTTGGTGGCGTGATCCTGCTGGGGGGCAGCGCTGTTGAGCTGCAACAACGCACCCAGCAACTGCAGGGCTGGAGTGAGCAGCGGTTGCTGATCTGCGCGGACGTTGAAGAGGGCGTTGGCCAGCGCTTCGAAGGGGCCAGCTGGCTGGTGCCGCCCCTGGCCCTCGGGCGACTCCACCAGCGGGAGCCCGAGCTGGCCCTGGATTTGAGTGAGCGCTATGGCCGCTGCACCGGCGAACAGGCCCGCCGCTGTGGGCTGAACTGGGTGTTGGGGCCGGTGTGCGACGTCAACAACAACCCCGCCAACCCTGTGATCAATGTGCGGGCCTGGGGCGAGGATTCCAAGACTGCCAGTGCCCTGGCGGTGGCGTTCCAGCGGGGGCTCAAGCAAGCGGGGGTGCTCGGATGCGCCAAGCACTTTCCCGGCCACGGCGACACCACCAGCGACTCCCATATCGACCTACCGGTGCTGCCCCACAGCCGCGAACGGCTGGAACAGATCGAACTTCCGCCCTTTCAGGCCGCCATTACCGCCGGTGTGGAGAGCGTGATGACGGCCCATCTGGTGCTGCCGGAATTGGATCCGCAGCAGCCCGCCACCCTCTCCAACGCCGTGCTCACCGATTTGCTGCGGCGCCAGATGAGGTTCAACGGGCTGGTGGTAACCGATGCCCTGGTGATGGAAGCGATCAGCGCACGGCACGGCGCCGCCGAAGCAGCTGTGCTGGCCTTTGAAGCCGGGGCCGACCTGATCCTGATGCCGGCGGATGCGGATGCCGCCATCGATGGTCTCTGCGACGGTTTCAGCAGTGGAAGGCTGTGCCTCGAGCGGTTGGACGAGAGCCTGCAGCGCCGGGGCCATGCGCTGGCATCGATCCCCACCAGCACAGCTTCAAGTCCGATCGTCAGCGCAGACGAGCAAGCCCTTGAGGCTGAGCTGGTGCGTCACAGCATCACGGTCGGCGAAGCAAAGGTTCTTCCACAAGCAGGAATCAACCTGGTGCGCGTGGATGCCATGGTGCCCAGCGCAGCCGCCCTCAGCGGCTGGTCCCCGGCCCTGCGCACTCCTCAAGCACAAGGATTTCGCTCAATCGTGATTCATGGCGAAGGGCTATCGCCCTGGAGCGGCCAAGCGGACGCGCCCCTGGCGATGGACCGCCTCGGCGATGGAGCGGTGCTGCTGCAGCTGTTCCTGCGGGGCAACCCCTTCCGCGCCGGACGGGATGCCCAAGAACCCTGGGCCGCAGCGATCCAGCAACTGATCGCCATCAACCGGCTGGCCGGAGTCGTGGTCTACGGCAGCCCTTACCTCTGGGACAGCCTGAAGCCACTTCTGCCCAGCAGCTGCCCTGCCGCCTATTCCGCCGGCCAAATGCAGGAAGCCCAACGCCAGGTGCTCACCGAACTGTTCCCCAGCGCGATGCCGACCGGCAACAGCGGTGCGTTCACCGACTGACCACCACCAACCAACCGCACTGGCCAACCGCACTTAACCTCGCGCCAACCCCAAGCCGGCCGACCATGCTCAGCCTCTCGATGATCGTGCGCGATGAAGAGGCGCGTCTCGGGGAGTGCCTGCGCTCCGTGCAGGGCTTCGCCGACGAGATGGTGGTAGTGGACACCGGTTCCACCGATGCGACGGTGGACATCGCCGAAGCGGCCGGAGCCCGGGTTGAGCAGATTCCCTGGCCGGGGGACTTCGCCCCAGCCCGCAACCAGGCCCTGGAGTTTCTCAACGGCGACTGGGTGCTGGTGCTGGACGCCGATGAACAACTGCGCCCCGAGGCCATCCCAGCCCTGAAGGCGTTGATGGCCCAGCCAGATGTGCTGGTGATCAAGCTGCTGCGTTACGAGGTGGGGGCTGCCATGGCTCCCTATTCCAGCGTCAGTCGTCTGTTCCGCCGCCACCCCTCGATCCAGTGGAGCCGGCCATACCACTCGATGATCGACGACAGCGTTCGCAGCCTGCTGGACGCCGAAACCCAATGGCGCATCGCCGATTGCAGTGAGCCGGCAATCCTCCATGACGGCTACCGACCGGAACTGCTGGCGGGCAGCGACAAGGCCGATCGGCTGCGGCAGGCCATGGAGGCTGATCTGCAGGAGCGTCCCGGTAATCCCTATGCCAGCGCCAAGCTCGGGGGGCTGTTGATCAGTGAGGGCAAGAACGAAGACGCCATTCCCTTGCTGGAAAACGGCCTGAAGAAGTGCGGTTCAGCCGGTGCCGAACGGTATGAACTGCTGCTGCACCTGGGATTGGCCCTGACCCCCAGTGATCCCGACAAGGCGGTGAACTGCTACCGACAAGCCCTGGAGATTCCGCTGGACACTCGGGTGAGTCTTGGAGCCCGCCTCAACCTGGCGGCTCGACTGATGGATCAGGGCAACCTGGAGGAAGCGATCAGCCTCACCCAAACCGCCGCCCAGCGGGCACCGGAAGTGGCCCTCGCCTGGTACAACCTGGGGCTGATGCAACGGAGGCGCGGCGACCTCGCCGCGGCCCTGGAGGCGTACGGGCGCGCCCTCACCCTGGATCCCAACAACGCTGAGTGCCATCAGAACAATGCCGTGGCCCAGTTGTTGGGCGGCAACATCGACGCCGCTCGCGGCAGCTTCATCCGCGCCATCAACCTGCTTCAGGCTCAGGGAAACGCTGACGCTGCTCAGCAGCTGCGCGAAAGGGTGGAGGGGGTGGTGAAACTGGACGGGGAGGCTGTCGCTTGAGCCAGCCGTTGCAAAGCCGAACGGTGGTCGTCACCCGCGCGGCCGACCAACTGGGAGCCGCGCGCCAGCTGCTGGAGCAGCGGGGTGCGACGGTGCTGGATCTTCCTGCCCTGGTGATCGGACCACCCGACCACTGGGGTCCTCTGGATGACGCCCTCGAGGACTTGGAGAGCTTTCACTGGCTGGTGTTCTCCAGTGCCAATGGCGTGCAGGCCGTGGAACAGCGGCTGCAACGCCTTGGCCGTTGCCTGGCCAGACGCCCCGCCAGTCTCAAGATTGCCGCGGTGGGCCGCAAAACGGCGCAGGTGCTGGACGACCTGGGGGCGGCCGCTGATTTCGTGCCTCCGAGCTTCGTGGCCGACAGCTTGATCGATCACTTCCCGGTGTCAGGCTGGGGTCTCAAGATTCTCCTTCCACGGGTGCAGAGCGGTGGTCGCACCCTGCTGGCGGACGCCTTCGGTGAAGCCGGGGTGCGGGTGGTGGAGGTGGCGGCCTATGAGTCGGGCTGCCCCGCCACGATGCCGGAGCCCACAGCGACCGCCCTGGAGGAAGGTGACGTTGATGCCATCGCCTTCAGCAGCGGGAAGACAGCGGAGCACACCGCGCAGCTGCTGGAACAGCGCTTCGGTCCAGGCTGGGCTGAACGGTTGGAGGGGGTGAAGCTGGTTTCAATCGGCCCCCAGACCAGTCGCAGCTGCCGCCAATGCTTCGGCCGGGTGGATGCTGAGGCCGACCCCCACGATCTCGAAGGGTTAGCCGAAGCCTGCGCTCAGGCAATACAGAAGGGATCCTGAGGCTCATCGTTCAGCGCGAAGCGAATGCAACCGCGCGCCACATCAATACTGAGCACCGACCATCCAGTCGGCAGCAACAGCGGAGCATCCGCGCCGCAGCGGCCCTCTGCGCCCACACAGATCACACCGCTGCCGTTGGGGGTGGTCACGATGGCTCGTTTCTGATCTCCCACCAACAAAACGCCAGTCAGAGCGAGGCCAGTCGCGGGAGCCTGAGCATCCGCAGCCTCCACACCAACAAGAGGAGCAAAGGGATCCACCCGGCCGCCGGGGGCAGCCTGCTGCACCTCCTCAGCCAAAGGCAGAGGGGTCAGGCCAATCGACGGGGCCTGAACCGCTGAGGTTTCCGGAAGCGGCTCAGGTTTCACTGGAACCAATGGCAGCGCCGTGGCCGTTGGCGTTTCGCCACCACAGCCCCCCCACAACCACCAACACGGCAACGGGGGCAAGCCAATGCTTAGCCGCCTCTTAGCCGCCTGCTTCCACCAGGTCACGGAAACGGTCAAGATTCGCCTGAAGCTCCTTGGTCACGATGCCCCCCAGGATGCTGGGTTCCATGAGCGGTGCCAAGACCCGCGGCAATTCGTAGGTCACGCTCAACTTGACCACAGTGCGGTCGTCGGATTCGGGATAAAAGCGAACGGCACCCTTGGTGGGCAGACCACCCACTGATTCCCAGTGCAGTTGCTGGGCTTCAACCCGCTGGGTGATCCGGGCCTTCCAGCTGAAGCGAAAGCCCTGTGCCGCCAAAGTCCAATCGGTGAGATCAGGGTCGTCGAGTGGTTTGACCGACTCAATCCAGCGCATCCAACGGGGCATCGCTTCGAGATCACTCCAGACCTCCCAGACCTTGGAGGCCGGGGCCTGCACCTCGGAGGTGACCGTGTGTTCGAGCCAGCGTCCCATCAGGCCACCGCCGCATTGGTGGCCAGCTTCACCGGCTGATCGAGGATGGCCGCCGCCGCCAGATGACCGCTCATCGTGGCCCCCTCCATCGAATCGATGTAGTCCTGACGGGTGTAGCTGCCGGCCAGGAAGAAATTAGGGATCGGCGTGCGCTGCTCCGGGCGGTAGGGCTCCATACCAGGGGCTTCGCGGTACAACGACTGCGCCAGTTTCACAACGTTGCTCCAGGTGAGCTTGAGATTGCGGGCCGAGGGGAACAGCTCGCGCACCTGACGGTCGGTGTGGGCCACGATCTCATCCACCGACTTGGGAATCCAGGGATCACCAGGGGTGAGCACGCATTGGAGCAGAGAGCCCTCTCCCTGCTTGCGGTAATCCTCCGGACTGGCCAGGGCCAGATCGGCAAAACAGCTGAAATCGGCATCAGCCGTGTACAGCAGGTTGTTGAGCCCCGTGGGTGTCGCCACATCCCGGCGCTGGGCTTCCTGGGCATCTCCCAGCTCGGTCACCCAGCCGTCGTAGCGGAGCTGAACGGTGGCCACGGGTACGGCCTCCAGCTGATGAATCGCCTTGAACTGGGGGTAACGGTTCCAGGCCTCGGGCAGCAGTTTCTGAATCCCGGGCACGTCACAGGCGGCCAGGTAGGCGTCAGCCTCTACACGAATGTCTCCTTCGGGCGTTCCCAGCTGCAGGCCAGTGATCTCAGGGGATTCACCCTCGCTGTAGTCCACCTGCTTCACCCGATGACGCAGATGCAACTTGCCTCCACGCTGCTGGATGTAGTCGAGAATCGGACCCGTGAGCCAGCGATGGGGTGATCCTTTGAGCAGATTGAGCTTGGAGGCTTCCGTCTTGGCCGCAAACATCATGAAGATGGTGAGCATGCAGCGGGCGGAGATGGCCTCGCAGTCGATGAAGCCCAGGGCATAGGCAATGGGATTCCACATCCGCCGGATGCTTTCGGGGCTGCCGCCATGGCCCACAAACCAGTCCTGGAAACTGACGGAGTCGAGGGCTCGGATGGTGCGCATCGCCCCCTCGTAGTCCACCAGACCCCGCACGATCGGACTCGTGCCCAGGGCCAGGGCATTGCGCAGCTTGTCGATCCAGCTGAGCTGCGGTGTGGTGAAGAAGGCCTTGAGGCCGTTGAAGGGTGCGCCGATGGGGAAGCGGAAATCCAGCTCCCGCAGATCGCCCCCCTTGTTCACGAACAGGTGTGTGTGCTGCTTCGGCAGAAGGTTCTCGAACGCTCCCACCTTGCGCATCAGAGCGAAGAGGTTGGCGTAATTGAAGAAGAAGACGTGCAACCCCATCTCGATGTGGTTACCGCCCTCATCCACCCAGCTGCCCACCTTGCCGCCCATGAAGGGACGGGCTTCGTAGAGATTCACCTCATGGCCCGCATCCACGAGGTCCACTGCAGCGGAGAGGCCGGCGAGGCCGGAACCAACGATCGCGACCCGCACATGATCTGGTCAACTAAGGCGACTCTATGTATGAGCGTTCATAGAGTGAGAGCGCGAGCCTGCGTTGACCATGACTTCCACCCCCGATACCGCGCCGGCCCATACCGCCAAAGACGGCAAGGGCATCCTGATCACCGAACCGGCGATGCAGCAGCTGGCCAAGCTGTGTGGCGAACAGGGTGAGAACCAGGTGCTGCGCGTCGGGGTGAGGTCTGGGGGCTGCAGCGGCATGAGCTACACGATGGATTTCGTGCCCGCCTCAGACACCCTCGACGACGACGAGACCTACGAATACATGGCGGCTGACGGTCAGAGCTTCCGGGTGATCTGTGATCCAAAAAGCCTGCTCTACATCTACGGAATGCAGCTGGACTTCAGCACGGCTCTGATCGGTGGTGGCTTCAACTTCACCAACCCCAACGCCAGCCAGACCTGTGGCTGCGGCAGTTCCTTCGCCGTGTGAGCGAAGCCACGTGGGAATCTGAGGGGAGATCACTGCCCTCTCCCTAGTGATGGAGACTTCCCAGGACAGCCTGTTTGAGCAGGCCATGGCCCGTTATCAGGCTGGCGCCGCGGCCGAAGAGGTTCTCCCTGATTTCGCCCGCATCGTTGAAGCCGCTCCTCGCCAATCGGCGGGCTGGACCTGCCTGGCCTGGCTGCAGCTGCTTTGCGACCAACCAGAGGAGGCGCTGCGGTCGGCACGTTTCGCGGTGAGACTCAACGGCCAGGACCCCCAGGCCAGGATCAACCTGAGCCTGGCGTTGCTGGAAACCCAATCCAAGGGCGTGCGTGACCACATCCAGGTGGTCCAGCAGGTGATGACCCTGGCCCCAGAGGTGTCCGGCGAACTCAAGGCCTCGATCGCCGACGGGCTTGAACGCAAACCCGGCTGGAAGGCCCTCGAGAAAGTGAAAGCCTGGCTTGAGCTCTGATCACAACGGACGTTCTGCCTGACAGCCACTGCCTGACAAACCCTGCATGACAGCCACCTGGACCATCACCCGTCTGCCGTCCCAGGTTCGCGTGCGACCTCCAGCGGATCGTTCGGCTCAATTGCGGCAGGAACGCCTGGCCAGCGAAGCGCGGCGGTTGCAACTGGCCAGGCGCGCCAACGGCATACCGGATCCGAACACCTGGATGTGGTGATGGGCAGCCCGGCAATGGCACGCATCCTGCTGCTGAGCAATGGCCACGGTGAAGACCTCTCCGGCGCCCTGCTAGCCCAGGAGCTTCAGCAGCAGGGCCACAACGTGCAGGCTCTTCCGCTGGTGGGCCTTGGCAGCGCCTACCAAAAAGCCGGCGTGCCGCTGCTGGGACGCAGCCATGAATTCAGCACCGGCGGCATCGGCTACACCAGCCTTCGCGGCCGCCTCACTGAGATCGCCCAAGGGCAAGTGCTGTATTTGCTCCGACGCCTGGGGCGTCTGATGCGGTACCGGCGTCGCTTTGATCTAATCCTGGTGGTGGGAGATGTGATCCCTGTGATCGCGGCATGGCTCAGCCAACGGCCTGTGGCGACCTACCTGGTGGCCTACTCCAGCCACTACGAAGGGACGCTGCGGCTCCCCTGGCCCTGCGCAAACCTGCTGAAAAGCCGCCGCTTCAAAGCGGTGTACAGCCGCGATCAACGCACCGCCGAAGACCTCAGCAGACAACTGCAACGGCCGGTGACCTTCCTGGGCAATCCGTTCATGGATTCGGTGCTCACAGCGGCCACCCCACCGCCCAGCAGCACGCCACGCATCGGTCTGCTGCCCGGCAGCCGCCGACCGGAACTGGAACAGAACCTTCAGCTGTTGCTGCGGCTGATCGAGCTGCTGCCCAACACAGTTCGCTGCAACGTGGATCTGGCCTTGGTGCCCAGCCTCGATGACGACAGCTTGCGGCGGCTGAGCGAACGATGCGGTTGGCACTTGAAAAACGGCGTGCTGGAGCGTGAGGGGGCCTGGGGGATCAACGTTCGCCGCGAGGCCTTCCGTGCCGTGCTGCAGCACAGCGATCTGGTGATCGGCATGGCAGGTACCGCCATCGAGCAAGCCGTTGGCCTGGCCAAACCGGTGCTGCAGCTGCCGGGCCATGGGCCTCAATTCACAGCAGCATTCGCCGAGGCCCAACGGCGCCTGCTGGGCCCCACTGTGTTCTGTGCCGACGGGGAGAGTGGCAGCCATGAGGCCTTGGAGGGAACAGCGGCGCTGGCCATGGCTCTGCTTGAACGTGCGCGACGGGATCCTGACTTGCAACAGCAATGCCAAGAGGAGGCCAAATGGCGCCTCGGAGACGCTGGTGGAGGCCCGAGAATGGCGGCAGCCATTTGCTCACTGCTTGCATGAGTGCCACGCCTGAACCGGCCTGGAAACGCTGGCTCGACCGCCTGCTGATGGTGAACGTGCTGCTGGTGTTTATCGGCGCAGGGGTCTTCGCCGTTGCCGTGGTGCAACAGGGCCAAGGCCATGACTGGCTGATGGACCAGGTTCAGCTGCTGTGGCAACCCCTGTTCGCCCCAGCCATCAGCCTGCTGATCATGGCGGCCCTGGTGAGCGGCATCTTCAGCTGGTGGCAGCGGCGAGTGCTGAAGCCAGATCGGGGTAGCGGAAGCTGAAGTTCAGAGCGTCCAGCCGCTCCGAGGCAACCTGCTGGCCCTCCAACACCACCTTGGCGCCATCCCCCAGAAGCACTTGAAGCACTGGAGCGGGCACCGGCAACAAACTCGGACGGCCCAGGCTGCGCCCCAGTTGCTTGCAGAAGGCCGTCATCGAGACGGGCTCAGGAGCCACGGCATTGATCACGCCACTCCAGCTCTCGTCTGTGAGGGATTGAAGGATCAGGGCGCATAGGTCAGTGCGGTGGATCCAGCTCATCCATTGCCGGCCACTGCCGATCGGACCACCAAACCCTGTGCGGAACACCGGAAGCATTTTTCCGAGTGCACCGCCGTCCGCCGCCAACACAATGCCGATCCGCAGGGTGACCTGCCGTACAGCGGAAGGCACCGCCTCAGCCGCCGCTTCCCAGCGCTCACACAAGCTCGCAAGGAAGTCGTCGCCAGGGGTGCTCGATTCAAGAAAACGCTTGTCCAGGCTGGAGCCGTAGAAGCCGATGGCTGAGGCATTCACCAGCAGCTTCGGTGGCGTTGCACAGTCCTCGATCGCCTTCACCAACTGAGAGGTCGTTTCCAGACGGCTGGTTTCAAGCAGCTGCCGGTGGGTCGGGGTCCAACGCTTCTCGGCAATCGGTTCTCCCGCCAGGTTGACCACCGCATCGGCCTGGTTCAGGGCATCCAGCAGCCCGGCATCGGCCCAGGTGCTGCTGCTGGCGGGGTCGAACTGCATCCAGGTCAGTCGCCCATCCGCCCGTTCAGCGTCGTAGCCACGGGCCAAGCGGCGGCTGACCACCGTGAGCTGATGGCCAGCCTGAAGCAGGAGCGGCAGGAGCTCACGGCCAACAAAACCAGTGCAGCCGAACAGCAGCAGACGCATGGAAGCGGGGGTGGTGCGGCTGGGAGGCTAAGGGGGTTCGTGGGCGATTGGTTTTAGCCTGGTGCCATCACCATCCCCTGTCATGGCCGAATCCGACGCCGCTGCCCCCGCCAAGGCCAAGCCTGCTGCGCTGCGCAAAGGTGCCTTGGTCAAGGTGAACAGAGCCGCCTACAGCTCCAGCCTTGAGGCTGGCGCCAGCGATCCCACAGCACCCGACTACATCTTTGAAGGTCCCGGCGAGCTGCTGGTGGTGAAAGGGGACTACGGCCAGGTGCGCTGGAACCGTCCGGTGCCCGATGTGTGGCTGCGAATGGATCAGCTGGAAGCCTGCTCCTGATCCTGATCTTCGTTGGAGGCAGACTCCAGGGCCTCCTCCACGGCTGTGACGGCCGCTGGAACTGACGTCATGGCGGCGGGGATGCGCCACACAGCACCGGAGAGCACGCCGCTGAGATCCCCCAGCGCCGCCAGCACAGGATTCGAAACGTCGGCCCCATCCGCAGCGGCGGCTGCCTGCCAGGGGTTCCACCCCGCAAGGTTGACCACACTGCGGTAGGCCGCTGGCCAGGGGTTATCAGGCAACAGCCGTTGCAGAGCCTCGAACTGCTCCGCTGCCTGCACAGGGCGGTTTTCCAGCACCGCCAGCAGCGCCAGGGTCCAACGCGGTTGCACAGCATCGGGATCCTGCGCCAAGGCCGCCAAGGCCTCAGAACGCACCGGCTCCCTGTAACTGAAATGGCCATCGAGCATGTGCTCCTGCCCCACCACAGCGAACACCGGATCCAGCCCCACCGGCCCTGCCGCCAAGCCAGCGGCGAGCTCGGGGAAGCGCTGCGCAAAAGAGGGGCCTTCAATCGGATGCGTCGCGCTGCGGCGCCAGAGCGAATAACTGCCCCCCCGAAGACGCGGAAACTGATTGACCAGCTCGAAAACACCGCTGCGGCGCACGGCTTGGTCCAGGGATCGGGCCGCTTTGCGCACCGATCCCTGGTCCCCTTCCGCCAACACCACCCATTCCGATCGTGCCAGCACAGGCTCACGGTCCTCTCGACTGCCACCCAACTGGCGTCCAACGGTCTGACCACCGCGGCGACGGCCGTAGAAGCTGACGTTGTGCTGGTTGAGGTCGGAGGTGCTGGGCACCACGATCAGGGTGGCAGGAGGCCTACTGGGATCTGCACCGCCGGCGGCCTCCACCACAGCCTCCACCGGACCGCGGGAACGGTGCTCAAACCGATGAAGCTGATGCGCCCAGCCCGCCGGGACACAGGCCAGCAGCCCAGCACCGAACAAGGGCCACACCAGCCTGGAACGCCTGGCCTCGAACCAATGGCCCCACTGCCACCACCCCCGGGCCAGCAGCAACACAAGTGATGGCAAAAGCGGCGTGATGTAGCGAGCGTCCTTGTTCGGACTCAGGGTGGTGAACACCCAGGCCGCCACAAGATTGAGCAAGAGCCAGCGCCAGGACCAGGAGTGATCAGTTGAACACTGCTGGCGCTGCAGCCACCAGAGCAACAACCCTGACAGCCCCACCAACAACAACACGCTGCCCAGCTGTACCGGCAAAATCCGGGGATACCAAAGCCAGCCGGCCAGACTGAGCGCGCCTGGATCCCCCTCCCGGACCGCCGACTCAAACACAGCCCGATTGGTGCCGCCTAAGCTTGTAATCCAGTTGTGACGCAACCAGGGGCCGATCAGCACCGCCGTGAGCAGGGGCAGCAGCAGAGCCTGCCGCAACCAAGGGCCACCCCGCTGCAACGCGATCCCCGCAGCCCAGAGTCCCGCAGGGACAAGCACAAGAAGGGCGCTCTGCTTCACCAGCACCGCTGCAATGGCTGCCAGGGTGCAACCCCAGGCCTGCCCCCAGCGGCCACCGCCCTTGGGATCGCACCAGACCCCGAGACGCCAGACCGCCAGGCTGCAAGTGGCGACCAGGGCCATCTCCAGCACGTAGTCCGTGCGCAGATCCAGAAAGGCCGGCGTCAATGCCGCCAGCAGGCAGGCGACCAAGGCCAGGCCATCCCCCTGCAGCCGTCGTCCCCAACCCGCCATCACCACCAGAAGCAAACCGTGCCAGAGACTCAGGCTCCAGGCCGCTTGCTCCGGGGCATCACCACTCAAAGCCATCACGCTGCCGTTCACCAGCGAGGCCAGGGGCGGAATCTTCGGTGACAGATCCAGCAGGGCCTGCCAACCCTGCCAACCGCCGCCCGGCAGCAAGCCCAAGGCGCGGCCATGGTCCATGGCGCTGTTGAGGTAGTCAGCCTGATCCCAGGCGGGGACGCCGGTCTGCAGCGTCCACCAGAGCCGATCCACCAGAGTGGAGAGCACCCAGATCAGGGCCACCGAAGCCCAGAAACGCCAACGCTGTTTCACACGATCTCCAAGCGACGCCGTTCATCTTGGAGCCGCTTGCGTCGCTGCTTGGCCTCCCGCAGCATCTCGCGACCATCGTGGAGGTAGCCATCCACGTAGCCCATGGTGTAGCGCTCCAGTTCCGCCAGAGCGTCCTCCACTTCGGAAAGGCAGTGATAAAGGCTCAGCCCGAAGCCACGGGCCGAGGCCGGTGTGGGCAACGACTGGAACAGTTGCTTGATCTTGTCCATCCGACGTCCGCTCGCCTCGAGATAGCTGCAGAACGCCTCCATCAGCTCGTCGTCGTAGGGGTCTGCTGACAGTGCCTTGAGTTGCTTGGGGAAGGGATTGATCACCTCACCGAGCATGCGGTCGATCGGGGCGTAAACCCGCCGCAACCACTCCACCAGGGCATCGTCAGCGGCCACAGCACGATCGTGGGCACGGCTGGCCCGCCTCAGGTCCGTCGGGGATGCCGCTCGGCCCGGCTGGGGCCGCGTGCGATCGAAAGCCTTACGGCGCTCAGCATCGCCAAGAACTTCCCAAGCGGCATTGAGGGCCAGCATCTGCTGGTCGTCGCCACCGGCATCGGGATGGTGCTGCTTCACCAGCTGGCGGTAGGCCGCCTTGATCTCAGCATTGCTGGCGGTGCTGCTGACACCGAGCACGGCATAGGGATCGCTCACAGCTGACCATCCCTCCGAGCGGGAAGCTGCGAAGCAGCACTGAACATCGGGGTGGAGAGGTAGCGCTCGCCATAACTAGCCAGCATCACCACCAGGCGTTTGCCCGCCATGGCGGGGGCTTGGCCCACCCGCAGGGCAGCGGCCATGGCTGCTCCGCTGCTGATGCCGCAGAGCAGACCCTCCTCCCGAGCCAGGCGCCGGCCCACCTGCATCGCCTCCTCATCGCTCACCGTGAGGATCGAATCAATCCGATCGAGTTCCAGCACCGCAGGAACAAAACCAGCTCCAATCCCCTGAATGCGATGGGCCCCCGGGGGCTTTCCGGACAGCACAGCACTGGCCTCGGGCTCAACAGCAATCACCTGAAGCTGCGGCTGGCGTTGTTTCAAAAGACGGGCACAGCCGGTGATCGTGCCACCGGTGCCCACCCCCGCCACAAAGGCATCGATCTGGCCGTCGGTATCGCGCCAGATCTCTTCAGCCGTGGTGCGTTCATGCACAGCTGGATTGGCGGGGTTGTCGAACTGCTGAAGCAGGTAGGCGTTGGGAATCTCATCCACCAACTCCTTGGCCAGCGCGATGGCCCCATTCATGCCCTGGGCACCGTCCGTGAGCTGCAACTCGGCGCCGTAGGCCCGCAGCATCGCGCGACGCTCCGTGCTCATCGTGTCCGGCATGGTGAGAATCAGCCGGTAGCCCCGAGCCGCCGCCACCATGGCCAGGGCAATCCCGGTGTTGCCGCTGGTGGGCTCCACCAGCACCGTTCGCCCGGGAACGATCGTGCCGGCCTGCTCCGCCTCCAGCACCATGGCGCTGGCAATGCGGTCTTTGACCGAGGCGGATGGGTTGAAGCTCTCCAACTTGGCCAGGATCTCGGCCTGGCAGCCGCAGGCCTGGGGCAATCGATTCAGCCGCACAAGGGGCGTGCCACCGATCAAGGCTGTGATGTCAGGAGCAATGCTCATGACTGCAGCTTGCCCGCAGAACGACCATAAAAAAAGCCCTCCGCAGGGGAGGGCTCGGGATATGTGTGTGTGAGGAAAGTGGTTCTGAAGGCCCAACCGAAGTCGGGCCGGGTGATCAGAACTTGAAGACGGTCTGGAGAACAGCACCGAATTGCTCCTTGCCAGAAACGCCCTGGGAGGAGTTGGACTCAGGCAGATAGAAGATTGCCGGAATCATGGTGATGTTGCTGGAGACCTTGTACTTCAGAGAAGCTTCCCAAGCGATCTCGGGAGCATCAGGGTCTGTGCCGTCTTGGGACTCGACGTACAGAGGGGCGCCGAAACCAACAGCCAGGGTGTGGGGGGTATTGGCAACTTTGTCCCACTGAAGACCCACCATCCAAGTGCGGGCCTCATCGACGGTGCTGCCTTCGAGGTCAGACCAGCCGTAAGCAAGGCTTACAGAAGGAATGAAACCAGTCTCTTCAGGCTTCCAGAAACCGTTCAGAGCAAAGTTCTGGGAATCGACATTGTCAGCAGTGCCGCAGCTCTGCTTAACACCCGAGTAAGCAGTACCGAAGCCTGCGCCGCACTGGCCGTAGCGGTAACCGATAGCAGCGCCCCACTTCTTGGTGCCGTAACCAATCTGAGCGGTGGTATTGCCGTTGGATTCAGCAGTGAACATGCCCTTAGCGGAGCTGGCCTGTTCCCCGTCATCAGCGACGTAGTTCAGAGCGGCTGTCAAGCGGGGCTCACCCTTGGCAACTTTCTGCTTCCAGATCACACCAACGAGACCGCCGGTCTCTTTGTTGTAAACGTTGCCAGCACCAAACTGGCCACCGAACATGTTCAGGGTCTTCACCGTGTAGGCCGTGGGCTTCATGCCAAGGCTTTCGGTGTTACGAGCCATAGGTCCAGCAATGGCTCTAAAACCCGAACCCACCGGGAACTTGTAGTACAAGCGATCAAGCTTGAGGGTGTTGCCGGACATACCGGAAACGTCCAGCTTTCGGAAGCCGCCAGAAAAAGCGGAACCATCTTTCATGTTGCCGGCACGCAGGCGAGCAAACAGAAGGTCCTTTCCAGTGAAGGAGGTCTTCAAGCCGAGGCGGTAGTCATAAGAGAAGCTGAACGCATCGTCGTCAGCCTGAGCACCACCCTCTTCAGAATCCATGGCACCAGTCACAAAGGTGGCTTTACCTTTGAGCTTGGTGGTGGTGGAGAACTGAGCTGCTCGCAGTTCGCCAACCTTGGCCTCGAGGCCGTCAACGCGACCCTTGAGGATAGCCAGCTCGGTTTCGAATTCCTTGAAAAGGCGACGCAGCTCGTCGGTCACTTCAGTGACGCGGTCGAGGCAAGCGTTCAGCAGTGCAGCCGCTTCGAAGCGGGTCATGGCCCGGTTGCCACGGAAGGTGCCGTTGGGGTAACCGGCGACGCAGCCGTAGGTCTCAACCAAACCAGCCAGAGCCTGATAGGCCCAGTCGGTGGGGTAGACGTCGGAGAATTGAGTGACGCTGGTGACCTGATCAGCGGTGGCCGCGTAATCAGAGACGCCGTTGATGTTCAGCTCGGCGGCGTTAGCGCCAGCGGCCATCAGGCCGAGGGCGGCAGGAGCCACCAGCAGTTGCTGGAAAATCTTCATTTTGGGTTCTCACACCAAGAGAAAAGTGCAAGCAATACATGCCAGCGGCTCCACGCTATTGGCGCGGCTTCACTCCATCGCCAAAGGCAAATCAAGGGCTGTTTAAGTATCGGTTAAGACCATTCATTTGCGTTGTGACGCAAAAAAAACCCCCCACCAAAGGTGGAGGGCTAAAGATCTGAGGAAGAGTCCTAGAACTCAGTCTTGTGATCAGAACTTAAAGGTGGTCTTCATGATACCGCCGAACACGTCGTCCTTGCCGTCCTCGTCGATGCCGAAGATTGCAGGGGTGACAGTGATGTTGTCGCTAACAGCGAAGCTGTAGAAGACTTCCCACATGGTGTTGTCGACACCATCTTCATATGCGGGGGCAGAACCGATTGCGCCACCGAAGGAGTTGCCCTCAATGAACACGTCGCTCCACTCGAGACCCACATACCAGGAATCGATGTCGTCAGTCACGCCCTCTTCATCAGCTGAGGAATAACCGGTGCTGATGGAAGGAACGATGCCAGCATCAGCGGGCTTCCAAGCTGCAGCGACACTGAAGCCTTCGCGGTCAGCAGTGGAAGAGTTGCCGATGGCAAGACCAACGTTTTGGTCGAAGGAGTAACCAACCTGAGCAAGCAGGTTGCCGTCGAAGGCTTCACCTTCGTAGAACAGCTGCCAAGAAGAAGTAGAAGCAGACTCGTCAGTACCAATGCCGGCGCTGGAATCAGCACCATTTTTGGCGACGTAGTTGCCGCTCACCTTGAAGCCGCTGTCACCCAGGGTGTACACAGCACCGATACCAGAGCCAGTGAAGCCCAGGTTGTTGGTGGTGGGTGCACCGCCGTAGGTGAAGAAGTCGAGCAGCAGATCAGAGGGGTAGTACGTGGCATAGCCCGCGTACATGGAGGCATCGTCAGTACGGACGATGGGACCTGCGGTGACGCTCAGGGAGTCGCCAACAGGGAAGGTGTAGAACAGACGGCCAACCTTGACGCTGTTCTTCGAACCCATAGCGGTTTCGACGAAGGTCAGACCGGTTCCGAAGATGGAATCGTCGAAGTTGCCAGACCGCAGAACGGTGGTCAGCTGGTCCTTACCAGTGAAGGATGTTGCCAGCTTCAGACGGAGGTCGTAGTTGAGGGTAGTGGCTTCTTTGCCATCGATACCGTCGAGAGCACCCAGCACCCAGGCGGAATAGCCCTTCAGCTTGGTGGTGGTGGAGAACTGGGTAGCTTCCAGTTCGCCAACGCGGGCCTCGAGGCCGTCAACGCGACCCTTGAGGATGGCCAGCTCGGTTTCGAACTCAGCCATCAGGCGACGCAGCTCGTCGGTCACTTCGGTGACGCGGTCGAGGCAAGCGTTCAGCAGGGCAGCCGCTTCGAAGCGGGTCATGGCCCGGTTGCCACGGAAGGTGCCGTTGGGGTAACCGGCGACGCAGCCGTAGGTCTCAACCAAACCAGCCAAAGCCTGGTAGGCCCAGTCGGTGGGGTAGACGTCGGAGAATTGGGTGACGCTGGTGACCTGATCAGCGGAAGCCGCGTAATCAGAAACGCCGTTGATGTTCAGCTCGGCAGCATTGGCGCCGGTGGCCAGAAGACCAAGGGCGGCGGGAGCCACCAGCAGTTGCTGGAAAAGCTTCATTTTGGATTCCTCACACAGGAAGTTGGCGCTACTACGCCAATCCGGATTTTGAGGGCTGGCCACTCGTTATCCAATGCAGCTTGTGCCGGTACTTACATCGACATGCATCGACAGATACTCTCTGGGTCTCCAGCGAATTCACTCTGAATAAACGATGCCCCCGTCCGGCAGGCCGTACGGGGGCTCTCGCCGGGTCCGCTTTTGCCGCGGAACCGGATGATCAGTCAGAAGGCGCCGTTCAGCCGGCGTTCTCCGCGATCAGCAGACCCTGGATCAAACAACTGGAAATCATGGACACCTCCTCCTGAAGGATTGTGAATGCCGGCAACGCCTTCGGAATTGTGAGCACCTCACGAAAGAAGCACTCACCTCTCCACGCCGCTGCATCCTGAACATCCGGACCATACTCAGTTTTTGATGTGAAGAGGGGCCCCATGCGCTCCGGCTCAGCTCCTGACGCAGCACCCTGGATCGCATTGGTGGCGCTCGGTATAGCCGCTGCCGTGCTGGCCCTGATCAGCCTCGGCGATCTCCCCTTGCGGGACTTCGATGAAGCCACCGTGGCACGGGTGGCCCTTGAACTTCGCCACGGCCTCGGGGAAGCCCCGTTGCTCCCCACCCTCTGGGACAAGCCCTACCTCAACAAGGCACCTGGTCTGCACAGCCTGATCGCCCTCGTGATCGGCGCCACGACACAGCACAACCAGCTCCCTTCGGAGTGGACCATCCGCCTGGCACCCGCCTTGCTGTCGTGCCTGGTGGTGCCCCTTGGAGGCTGGCTGCAATGGACGCTGCGGCCGGGAGATCGCTCCAGCGCCCTCGCCACCAGCGTGATTCTGCTGACGCTGTTGCCGGTGGCCCGGCACGGACGTCTGGCCATGCTGGATGGCACCCAGCTGTCGGCTATGGCTCTGCTTTGGCTGACCCTGCTGCAGCTCGACGGCAGCCGAAACAGTGCGCTCTGGGGGAGCGTCGCCGGCCTGATGGCCAGCGCCATGCTGCTGCTCAAAGCCCCGCTGCTGGTGCCCGCGGCGGCGGCCGCCGGTTTGGCACTGGTCTGGGGCCAGGAATGGAGACGCTGGAACAACAGGATGACAGCCCTGATCGGGGTGCTGCTGGGCCTGGCACCCGGGATCGGCTGGCATCTCTGGCATGCCCATATCCGAGGGAGCCAGGCGCTCTGGCTCTGGGGCGGCGATGGCGCCGGGCGGGTTCTGTTAGATGCCGGCGAAGGCAGTGATCTGGGCTGGCGGGTCCCGGTGATCGAAGTGTTGGAGGGGGGCTGGCCCTGGCTGCCGCTGCTGCCCTTCGCCCTGGTCTGGGCCTGGCGCTGGCGTCAGAGTCGTTGGGGCCGTTGGTCACTGGCCTGCCTGCTCACTTTGGCCGGAGCCATTCTTCCGCTGCGCACCCAGCTCCCCTGGTACAGCCATCCGCTCTGGCTGCCCATCGCTCTCCTCTGTGCTCCGCTGCTGGTCTGGCTGGTGGAGTGGCCATTTTCTTCCAAGAGTGCACCCGAGAGCCCAAATCCCCCCTGCCGCTGGCTGCTGTTGCGGCTTCCAATGTTCTGGTGCGGGCTCGGGCTGCTGCTCCTGCTGCTTTGGCTGAGCAGCTTCAGCAGCATTGGTAGCAGCCTTGGGCCCTACCGCGGCCTGGCGGGCCTGCTAGGCCTCGGCTGGTGTGGCGGCGGATGGTGGCTGCGCTCTGGCGCACCACAGCAACGACGCCTTGGGGTGATCAGCCTCAGCTGCGGCAATGTGGCAGCACTGGTCCTGCTGTTTCACTCCCCCCTGTGGTTGTGGGAGCTCAACGAAACCTGGCCCGTGCAACCGGTGGCAGCCCTGGCCCGTGCCAACCCTGGAGACGAGATCCAGCTGAAGGGCTACGGCGAACGCCCCAGCCTGAACTGGTATGCCGAACAACGCATTCAGCGCTTTAGAGGTGGCCCAGGCCGTCGTCTCAGCGACAAGCCGCAGAAGGACTGCATCACCGAAGGCCAGGCGGGGCGATGGAGCCTGGCCAACTGTCGGTAACCTGAGCCCGACTGGAGCGCACTGTGTCGTCCACCGCGGAACGTGAAGGAACGACAAGCCACAGCGGCCTGTCCGTGGTGCTGCCCACATTCAATGAAGGTGGTTCCATCCGCCAGGTGATCGAAGCCCTGCTTCACCTGGAGATGGATCATCCGCTCGAAATCCTGATCGTCGATGACGATTCCCGCGATGGCACCCCAGATCTGGTTCGCGCCCTGGCCCGCCAGGACCCAAGAATCCGGATCATCCAACGCGTTGGACGCTCCGGACTGGCCAGCGCCATCAAGGAAGGCCTGATCGCAGCCCTCTATCCCATCGCCGTGGTGATGGACAGCGATGGACAGCACGAACCGACCTCCGTGAGCGAGGCCTTGCAGCTCCTGGATCGAGAGGGACTGGACCTTGTGGCGGGCAGTCGTTTCCTCGACCACTCAGAAATCCGGGGACTCAGTGATCGACGTACCGATGGCTCCACCCTCGCCAACCGTCTGGCCCGTTGGAGCCTGCCCAGGTCCTACCGGCACCTGAGCGATTGCATGAGCGGCTTCATGGTGCTGCGCCTCGAGCGCTGCCTGCCGCTGGTGCGTCAAGTGGACGTCAACGGCTTCAAATTCTTCTACGAACTCCTGGCCATTAGTCGTGGCCAGCTGAAGGTGGGAGAAATTCCGCTGCGTTTTCAGCCAAGGCTGCATGGCAGCTCCAAGCTCGATCTCGCCGTCCTCTGGGACTTCGTCGTGTCCCTGATTCACACCGCAACCCTGCGGCTGCTGCCGCGGCGGGCCATCAGCTTCGGGCTTGTGGGCGCCTCAGGCGTGGTGGTGCAGCTGCTATCCACAGCACTGTTGATGAGCCTGTTCAACCTGGCGTTTCAGCAGGCGCTTCCTGTGGCGGTGATTACCGCCGCAAGCTCGAACTATCTGGTGAACAATGCCCTCACCTTTCGCGACCGACGCCAGAGCGGACGGCAATTGCTCCGGGGGTTGCTGAAGTTCCTGCTGGTGGCCTCCCTGCCGGCCCTTGCCAATGTTGGCCTGGCTACCAGTTTCTACACCCTGATCCAGGCCCATACGCTCTGGGCCCAACTGGCGGGCATTGTTGTCGTCTACGTCTGGAACTATGCGGCCTCATCCCGATTTGTCTGGAACAGCCCCTAAGCCGACCTGGCTGCCCATCGTCCTGGGAAGCCTGCTGCGGCTGGTGCAGATCTGGATGCCCGTGGTCGGCGTTCACAGCTGGCGCCAGGCCGACACTGCAGCCATGGCAAGGCATTTCAGCCAGCAAGGCACTCCGATCTGGCTGCCTCAGATCGATTGGGGCGGTGCAAGTGCCGGCTTTGTGGAATCGGAATTTCCCCTCTACCCCTTTCTGGTAAGCCGCCTGTACAACCTGATAGGCGTGCAGGAATGGCTGGGTCGCGGGCTGTCGGTGCTCTGCAGCGCACTGACCATCTGGCTGGTGATGCGCCTGGGCCGGCGTTGGTTCACCCCCCAGGTCGGTTGGTGGGCGGGCATGGCCTTCGCCCTCGCACCCTTGGGGGTTTACTACGGAAGGACGTTTCAGGCAGAAGCCTTATTAGTGCTGTGCGCCGCGGGATCACTAGAAGCCCACAGCATCTTTGTTGAACGACGAAAAGCCTTGGCGCTGAGCCTGAGCTGGATTTGCTTTACCGGAGCAGCACTCATCAAAGTGATTCCTTGGCTCTGGCTAGGCCTACCTCTACTACTCGTGCAGCTCACACCATCGCCTCGCGCAAAGGCGGAATCTCCTGAGCAGATGCTGCGACGGCTCTTACGCTTGTCTCTGAATCCCTGGTTCTGGGTGTATGTATCAACGGCCCTCGCGGTTACGTCAGCCTGGTACGTGCATGCCTACCAGCTAGGTGAAGCAAGCGGCTTGACGTTTGGATTCTGGGGAGAGGATAGCGATCGTAGCAACATCGGGTTAGCACTAAATCTCTCAAGCTGGGTGAATCTTGCAATCCGAACTGGTCTACGTGCGCTTGTTGTAACAGGAGTCCCCTTGCTGATGATCGGCACCATGAGGTGCTGGAGATTTGGCGGAGGGCGCATAGCACTTGGAGGAGCCGTCGGGATGCTGATTTGCACCGTTGCGACGATGAGATCAAGCACCGTGCATGAGTATTACCAATTCCCCTTTTTACTATTCAGCTCACCGCTTGTAGGCCTCGGGTGGCAAACCCTGCAGCACAAACAACGACGCTGGACGATTCAAATATTACTCAGCATCACATTAATCGCCAGCCTTTCAATCCTCTCATTTGACTACTGGGCAGTAGAAATACGACGACTAAGCACCTGGATGCCCCTCGCAGAAAGCATTCGAAAAGAAATCCCAGTCAATGCCCGAGTTGTTTGTGTCACTGATTCAGACCCAACACTGCTAAACCTTGCACGAAGGCAGGGATGGATCATCCCAAGCAGAGAACTAACAATAGATCAACTCAAAAAACTCAAAGACGATGGAGCCAGCTACGTAACGGGCAGCCTGAACTGGCGTAACACTTATACGCCAATGCAAGAAGCCGAATCAAATAGGATAAGGGAACTAATTCAGGCACATAATATATCTTTTATAGATAACAAAGAGGAGACATATTTGATTCCAATAAAAAACTTGATACCTTAGGTAATTTACGCTAACTCGTAAAGTTAACATATTATCTAAAGTAAAAATTTGATATTTTATGACTAGACAGATCCTGCAAGACCTGACTCTTCGAAGACTCTACTGCGACCAAGCACCGACCATATTCAGCGGACAAGCCACCCAAAGACCGCAATACATAAGAATTATCCAGGTAAAATCTTAGGATTGTTTCATCTTTACTAGGAAGCCCATAAAGATATACACCGGACTTACACTCACTATTAATAGAGCTAGCCAATGCCTTGAGATCCTTGTTAGTACTCCAAATAATACCGCTTGCTGATAATGCAGAAATAGTCAAATATTGCGCCATGAGAAACGCAAAAATCGAGGCAAAAGGAGAAAGCTTTCGCCGAGAGAAAAATCTAGAATAAAAAGCATAGAAGCATAAAATAGAAGAAGAAATTATTGCAAAAAATCCAGTATAAAATGCGGCATCAAGCAGATAGTCACGCTTAAAATAAAGAGCACATGCACCCAACATATAAAGCACAAACATGACACCAGCAAAGCCAGTCTCAAACCTAAATGCGCTTCTTTTAAATATTAAATTCATACGAGCAATATTCAGCGCAAGCAGGGGCACAAGAGGCAGCAAATAATGATAATGCCTAGTCCCTATAAAAGACAATAAGATTATATAGATTAATGGAAATAATATTGTCAACGCATTAAGCTCAATTCGCAATCCACATGCTTTATCAGAAAATAATCTTTTGCCGAAAGATTGCATGCGTGGCAAAAGAAAGACAAATGCAGGAAACGTCAATAATACAAGCCTAGTGAAGTAGAATGGAAGACTGGAGAATAAATTCCATTCAGTAACATCAGCTTTTCTCGAAGCAAACGAAACAAGAGAAACCAAGCCAGAGTATCCGTGGTCTTCAAAAACCGATAAGAGATTAAACATTAACGGAATGGAACCTAGGAATAGACCACTTATTGCCCAAATCCAAAATTGGATACTGCGCACATATTGCAGCGCAAGAATTAGTGGAAATAACGATACAAGCGGTATTAATGCCACCAAACTTCGCACAAAAAAGGACATTGCGACGCACGCACCAAAGCCAAATATTTTCCAGCGAAACACTCTACGAGGTGCATCTTTAGCAGAGGTTAAAAAATATACTTGCGCCATGATTAGTGCTATCAAAATCATATCAGGACCTGCTGTACGCAACGACTGAAAATAAATAGGCATGGCAATTAATGCCAAAGAAGCAACTAAAGAATTCAGGGGCTTAAAGTATCTCAGAGAAGTAAAATAAAAGAGCAATGTTGCTATATATCCTGCTACAATGCTCGGTAATCTAGAAGCCCAGTCGCTAATTCCAAAGATCTTCAGACTTATAGCGATTGCCCAATACGAACCAACTGTTTTGTGGTGTGGCGATGCAAATGGAGAGAGCCAATCACCTGAATCAGATATTAATTTTGCTCGCCTTGCATAAAGGCCTTCGTCATGAGCAATTAAACTCTGCACATCAGCCCACATTAGCGAAATAAAGACGATAAATATCAATAGAGATAGAAGAAAAATATGCACATTTATAGTTTTCTTTTTAAGAAGAGAACACATTGAAAGCCTGATAAGCAACTGCATTAAAAAAGAAGGAGTAGCTCTCAACAAAATTCACAGTATCGATACAGGGTATTGCACATCACTCACTCAAGACATTGATAGCCCGTCCAACTTTGTAAATATAGTACCTTTCTGGCTTGTTATACGATCGAAGAAAACTTTTGACAAACTCAATCGATATATCATCGGAGATCGTTAAATCACCTCGCCCAAAATCATGCTTTAAATTTGAGCTATTGCTTAGAATTACAAGCAACGAATTGATATTTGGATGTGAATCCATGTATTCCTGAATATAATCCAATGAGTTCTCTCTACTTAATGATGAATTCCGATTAATCCACTCAGTAAAGGTGCCTAATCGATTGATTTCAGGATAATAAATTGATTTCCCAAGATAACCCGAGACAGAAGCAAGCTCTACATCCCTGGAACCAAACAAAGGCCAGTTAGCATACTCTGAATTTCTTATAAAAGCAGCAACTTCTTTGCTCGCAGAATATGGATAAACAATATCGAGGGAAACTCTATGAATCCCTGCAAAAAAATGAATAGCTAGAATAAAAGACAAAAATAGCGAAAATCCAGATCTAGATTCAATTAAGTTGGACTCCTTAACATTGGCCACCAAACTACTGCAAGATGCAGAAAGATCTGATCTACAAAGCCAAACCGAAGCCATTATAATTATAAAATAAATTCCGAAATGCCTTGAGCCTGCTCCACTATATACAGCAGCATTAAAGCAAAGCAAGCAAAATGTAGACGAACAATAGAACAATAGAGCTTTTCGTGAACGCCATATATACAAGATAGTAGCGATGATTAATGCGACAGATACAGCAGCAGACACTGATAAATCAAGCCATCGGGAGGAGTCAGGTACAATTAAAATATTACCGCCCAAGTATCTGCCAAACGCGACTAAAATTGACTTCAAGCTTACTTCAATGGACGCACTATCAATACTTCGGGAGGTCTGAAAAAGGCTATTTAATGACAGCCACGAAGCGATAAATAAAAGAATCGCAGACGCAAGGCAACTCAAAGAATCTACAGAAGAAAACTCCCACTCACCTTTGCGCAATCTTTTATATAAAAAGTCATCGGCTATTGCAATAAAAAATCCAATTGCAATACTCCAAGCGAGAGCATGAGTATTTAGCAGCAAAGCTATAAGAACTGATATATAAACTAGGCTATAATTTCTCTTGCTTACATAAATTACACCAATAAAGGACAAAAGCTGTATTACAACATAGTGCCTAGAGATAAGGCAATACTCCCAAAATGGGAAATAGCCAAATGTGAATAATAACTTCTGAAACTTTGAAAAAGGAGCTCGTCTTAAAAATATAAGCACACAAATCGCGGCAAATGACCATTGCATTAGCTGCATGGACAGTGGGTTTTCATATATCAGCGAAGAAATAAACGTTAATAATGGGTAAACTATAGGGTGCCCAGATGGAGCATTATTATTCCACAGCTCAAAAACATTTGAGCTTCCTACTGCTACTAACCAACCCTGCATCTCATCACGCCAAAGCACATGTGAAGAGACGCCAACTAGTGTAGTCACGATATAAAGTATAAATACTAATTTAAGTGAAATTTTTGAGTTTAAATCGCGTATAGACATCAACTTTTTAAATAGGTAAGGCATGTAAAGCGTAAGCACAGATGGCACAAAAAGATAATTTGTAACCAAATTTAATTACCTTTTGAATTCAAAAATATCGACCACCAGGCGAAGTGTTGATTACAATTTACGAGCCCAGAGCGAGGTGCGAGAAATACTTAAGTCTGATCTAGAGAATATTTTTACCAAGCAACGGCAAGCTAATGCAAACAGATTTGCCATTTTGTGTCGTCCAGAAACCATCAAAAAGAGCAGCCTAAATTTCAAAATAAGTGCAAATAATTTATAAAAGTTTTATCAAATTATTGTATACAGACCTTCATTCAGAAGGATGTTCTTGGTGTAGAAGGTCTCGAATTCGGGATCTTCTGCAGCGCGGATTTCCTGTGACACGAAGTCATAGGCGCGCAGGTTGAGGGCCAGGCCGATGATGCCGATGGAGCTGGTCCACAGGCCCATCACAGGCACGAACAGCATGAAGAAGTGCAGCCAGCGCTTGTTGGAGAAGGCGATACCGAAGATCTGACTCCAGAAGCGGTTGGCGGTGACCATGGAATAGGTCTCTTCTTCCTGAGTGGGCTCGAACGCCTTGAAGGTATTGGCCTGCTCACCGTCCTCAAACAAGGTGTTTTCCACCGTGGCGCCGTGAATGGCGCAGAGCAGTGCACCGCCGAGGATGCCGGCGACGCCCATCATGTGGAAGGGGTTCAGGGTCCAGTTGTGGAAGCCCTGGAGGAAGAGAAGGAAGCGGAGGATCGCAGCCACACCGAAGGAGGTGTAACCCCCTTGCAGGTCATAGCCCAATGCAGCACCTTGCTAGAAGCACAGGTTAAGCAAAGGTTTAGGAACGAAGTATGAGGCCGGAGTTCATCCACCCCACAAGCGAACCGTGATTAAAAAACCCACTACAGCAAATCCAAACCAGATCGGGATCATTCCACTGACGCCAAGATCGATCCGAAAGCTGCTGACTACCGTCACCGGAGGACTATTGGTTGCCCACAGCGTCGTGCAAGTGGGCATTTATGGCTTTGGGGCGAAGAAACATTGGCTCGACAGCCTCAACATGGATCGGGAGCTCAACTTGCCCACCCTGTTCAGCAGCGGGCTGTTGCTGATGGCGGCCCTGTTGATGCAACGACTGGGGCAGAGCAGCGATCGCATCGCGACCAAAGACTGGCGTTTGCTCTCGAAGATTTTCATCTTTCTCGCACTCGACGAAGCCCTTCAGATCCACGAGATCCTGATCATTCCAGGGCTCAGGCACCAGGTGCACCCAGCTCTGGCATCCACCTGGGTGGTGCCCTACGCCGTCCTCGCCCTCATCCTGCTGTGGCGCTTTCGCCGCTTCCTCGGCTCAATCTCCCGAGCAACGGCATCACGGTTGTTGCGAGCAGGGGCCGTCTATATCGGCGGTGCCATCGGCATGGAGATGATCGGCAGCTTTGCCGTTCGATCGAATCTGATCCGACTGCATAGCCCCTGGTACGGCGCCATCACTGGCCTGGAGGAAGCGCTGGAGCTGGTTGGCATCATTCTTCTCATCGATGCACTGCTGCGAGCGCTGCTCGATCAACGCAACAGCCTCGATCTCACCTTGCGTCTGGGACCTGATTCAGACAGCTACTGAACCAAAAAAAAAACCGCCCGGATGGGCGGTTGAAGAAACAATCGGCCTTGAGATCAGAGGGCGTTGCCGCGGGGCAGAACCTCTTCAGGGAAGACGAAGTTTTCGTGCGGCTGGTCAGCCGGTGCCATCCAGGCACGCAGACCTTCATTCAGAAGGATGTTCTTGGTGTAGAAGGTCTCGAATTCGGGATCTTCTGCAGCGCGGATTTCCTGTGACACGAAGTCATAGGCGCGC
>NZ_JBDJKK010000007.1:0-31611 GCF_042883245.1 Synechococcus sp. HIMB2401
GTTGTGAAACGCATCAGCGGCGACGATATTTGGGGGGTAGCCCCCTGAGAAAATAGCTCGATGCCAGGTAAAACATTCTCCAAATAGGTTGATGATGTGCTGATTGCTGAAGCGATCACCATCACCACCCGCGAAGAAGCCACCTCAGCATGAGGTGGCTTTTTTGTTGGCTATTGATCTTCTGTTAGGTGAACACCAACCTCGCGGAGTGATTGAACCACCGTGTGATCCCGTGGGTCTCGGTCAGGGTTGCCGTCGCGAAGGCTGAAGAGGGTTTGCATCCCTGCCAAGCGAGCGGCGTCGCATTCGGCGCCGTTGTCACTCACAAACCAAATCTTGTTGGGCGAGCTGTGGAGCTGCTTGGCGATTGTTGTGTAGCTTTTCGTGGATTTTTTAGGGCCTGTATGGGTGTCAAACCAGTGGCTGAAAAGTTTTTCAAGGTCACCCGCAGGGCTGTGCCTGTAAAGCAGTTTTTGAGCTTGAATGCTGCCCGATGAATAGACAGACAACGTTAATCCTTGTTCGTGCCATTTTCGCAGGCATTCAGCCGATTCTGGGAACAGTTGAGATTTTAGGTCTCCGTTGTTATACCCGTGTTCCCAGATCTTTCCCTGTAGATCTTTTAGTGCTGTCGACTTTTTGTCGATGCTAATCAAGTGTTTCAGGTATTGAATTAATCCGTCCATCTCCTTTGTTTCCCCCTTTGCAACCTGCTGTTTTATCTGCATGCTTTCGGGAGATTGGTCATCCAGCCATTCCCTCTTGGCGGCTTGGATTGACTTGTTGTGAGGGCTCTTGACCCAGTGTTGTTTGATGTAGTGGCTCAGTTCTTGCTTGGCAAAGGGGAACAAAACGTCGCTGACAAAGCTCACTGGGCATGTTGTTCCCTCGATGTCGAGAAGAAGATGCTGTTGATTCATCATTGATCTCCAATCTGCATTTGGGTCAATCTCACCTTCAAGAGAAATTCCAGGATTTCCAGGTGTCGTTTGCTTGCATCCAGGTCAGCCCCCCACGCGTAAAGGCCGTGCCCGGCCACCAGAAACCCGTAGGGTGATGTTTCCAGCAAGGGTGCGGCGGCCTCGCCCAGCTCATCCATCGACTGACTGTTGCTGATCACGGGGATGGTGATGCTGCTGGCGTGGGTGTTGATTCCGATCAGGCCTTTCTGCATTTCCCAGCCCTCCAAGACAATCCCTCCTGTGTTTTCGTAATGGCGGGATAACACCGTTCCGGGAACGGAATGGGTGTGCAGTACAGCTCCAGCTTGGCTTGCTTCAACAATGCGCAGATGCAGCGCTGTTTCGGCACTGGCTTTTCCGTTGCCCGTCAAAACCTTGCCTTGCCCATCCACAACAATCAGCTGATCGGCATGCACCTGTCCCTTGTCCACACCACTGGGTGCCATGAGCAACTGCAAGGGCTGATGCTGTAGCACCATGCTGAAGTTCCCTCCGGTGCCATCGCACCAGCCGCGTTGGTGGATGCCTCGCATCACTTCGGTTAACCACTCGCGCTGGGTTTGGCTTGCGGTCACAGTCCGCTCATCCCTTCTTCTTCTATACAGGACACAGAGGCCGACGTGCATTGACGCTTCCCCCCAGTTGCCGCTGGACCGGAGACCACCTGGAGTTGCTGGACCAGCGACAACTTCCCGGTGCTGTTGCCTTCATGCAGTTGCACCGATGGCAGGACGTTGCTGAAGCGATTGCATCCATGGCTGTGCGCGGTGCCCCTGCCATTGGGATTGCGGCGGCCTGGGGTGTTGTGCTGGCTGCACGTTCCAGTGACGACCTCCCCACGGCAGTCCGAGGCCTGCGTGAATCACGGCCTACTGCCGTCAACCTCGGCTGGGCCCTCAATCGGATGGAGGCGGCCATGGCTTCCTCCACTTCGGTTGATGTTGAAGCACTCGCCGGTGCGGCCGCTGCGCTTCAGGACGAGGATCGTCGGCTGACCCAGCGATTGGTGGATCACGGCGTTTCCCTTTTATCCCAGGGCTGTCGGGTCTTGCACCACTGCCACACGGGTGCGATTGCCACGGGAGGCGTTGGAACCGCACTCGGTGTGATTGCAGCCGCCCATGCCCGTGGTCTTCTTCGTCATACCTGGCTGGATGAAACGCGTCCCCGCTTGCAAGGGGCTGCTCTTTCTGCCTGGGAGTTGGGCTGTCTCGGGGTGCCCTGCACCGTGATCGTCGACGGCGCCAGCGGGTTGCTGATGCGAAGGGGTGAGGTGGACGCCGTGATGGTGGGCTGTGACCGTGTCGCCGCCAATGGAGATGTTGCCAACAAGATCGGCACTTACAACCTGGCGCTCGTGGCCCGAGCCCATGGCATCCCGTTGTATGTCTGCGCACCTGGTAGCAGCATCGATCGAGCGACGGTCGATGGGGACGCGATCACCATCGAAGAACGCAATGCCGAGGAGATCACCCACGCGCGAGGTGTGGCAGTCGCGGCTCCTGGCGCCCAGGCCTGGAATCCCGCCTTCGACATCACGCCAGCCCACCTGGTGACAGGCTTCATCACCGAGTTCGGCGTGTTGCGTCCGCCGTATCGGGACGCTCTTTCTGCGCTTCCGTTGTCGAATCAGCTTTGACAGGTCGGGCACCAGTGGGTGCTTCGGCCCGACAACTTTTCCCTTTGAATTGGTGTTCCACAGCTGCGGCATGGTTCCCCTCCACGCCGGTAGACCAAGGCCTGGCCGCCGTAGTTGCCATTCACCCCCTCAAGATCGCGGAAATCACTGAAGGTGGTGCCACCGGCTCCAATGCTGATGGTCAGCACATTGACCAAGGCATCCCGCAACCTCTCCAGTTGCTTGAGATTCAGCTGCCCTGCGGGCGTGAAGGGGGCGATTCCTGATGCGAAAAGGGATTCATCCGCGTAGATGTTGCCTGCCCCGGCCACCAGGGCTTGATCCAACAGCGCTGTTTTAATCGGTCGGCTGCTGCCCTTGAGTTTCTTCTTCAGATAGCTGGCGGAGAAGTCGGCGCTGAAGGGTTCAGGCCCGAGTCGCGTCAAGCCTGTGATCACGTCTTCCATCGGTTGGCCAGGAGGAACCCACCACATTTCTCCGAAGCTGCGAACATCCACAAAGCGCAGCTCCTGCTCTTTCGAGTTCCAGAGGCGAACACGGGTGTGTTTGCACGGTTCTGAGGGCTGCTCATGCCATTGGAATTGCCCGGTCATGCGCAGATGAACACCCCAAAAACCGCCTTCGGGCTCAAGGGCTGCCATCAGATATTTCCCTCTGCGCTGCCACTGCCCCACCGTCGTTCCGCAGAGGCCAGCCACAAAGGCTTGGGGACCACCAGGGCTGGCAATCGCCCTTGGTCTGCAGACTTCGACCTGCGCAATTTTGAAGTCGATAAGACGGTCTGCCAGTCCCCGACGGACCGTCTCGACTTCAGGGAGTTCAGGCAACGGCCTCAGGCCGGCTCGAGTTCCGCTTCGGCGAAATTGTTGGTGTTGATGCCACCGTCAACGCCCTGCAGGCCGCTGTAGTTGACCTTCTCGAAGCGAACAACAACGGGGTAGCGGATTCCCGAGGTGTCGATGGAGGCAACGGTGCCAACTTCGTTGAACCAGTAGGACTCAGGACGCTTGATGCGCACCTTGGCGCCGCGGGTGATCGCCATTGCTGGGCATAAGGAGATGCAATCGGAGCGTATCTCGTGGAATGGATGGTGATGACCGCTGCGTCACAGAATGTCGTCCCTTCGTTGTCGGTATCCCTTTGACCAGTTCCATCGCTCTTGATCCAGATCCGTCGCTGCTTCAGCTGGATTTGCCGGACCCGGAGCAGGACGACATCAGCACGATGGAATTTCTGGCGCGCCTGGAACAGGCCTGGGCCGTCTGCGACCGCTTTGATCTCCAGACGGAGATCTGGCGCGGGCGCATTCTCCGCGCTGTGCGGGACAAGGAGAAGCGAGGCGGTGAAGGGCGGGGTGCCGGATTCCTGCAGTGGTTGCGGGAGCAGGAAATCAGCAAGACCCGCGCCTATGGCTTGATTCAGTTGGCGGAATCCGCCGACAGCATGCTCAGCGACGGCACCCTGGAGGAGAGCAGTGTCAATCAGTTCTCCAAGCGGGCCTTCATGGAAACCGCTCAGGCGGTTCCCGAAGTGCAGCTGATGATTTCCGAAGCTGCCAACGAGGGGCAGGAAATCACCCGCAAGCAGGTGCGCCGCCTTACCGATGAATTCACGGCGGCCACCAGCCCTTTGCTGCCGGAGGAAATTCGTCAGCGCACCCAGGAGAACCTGCTGCCACCCCGTGCGGTGGCCCCTCTGGTGCGGGAACTGGCCAAGCTTCCTGAGCCGCAGCAGGAAGATCTACGCAAGGTGCTCCGCGATGAGCCCGAACTTGACCGGATTAAGGATGTCACCAGCACAGCACGCTGGATCACCAAGGCAACCGAGTCGGGTGTTGCCGTGCGGGCTTTCCAGCAGGGGGAACTGGACCTGGACCGTGCCATGCAGGAGGCCCAGCGCTTGGATGCCCTCGGCCTGCTGGCTGATGCGGTGGGCCAGGCCCAGGCCCTTGAGTCGGCGGTGCTGAAGCTGCACACCTCCTGGCGGCGCTTGGGGGGGCTTCAGGAGCGGCTCTGGGTTGAAAGCGGAAGCAGCACGCCCTACCTGCGCGATGTGCTGAATGCTCTGCAGACTCTCAGCGGCGCCACATTGCGGGTGTCGTTGGGAGAGCTCGCGGGTGGCAAGCGGGTGCGGCTCCAGCTGGTGGAGGAGTCCCCCGATCAATTGGATCCGCCACCGCTGGCCTGACTCCAGATCTTGTGCTCGATAATCTGAAGCCTCCACATCTGGTGTGTTCTGGCTTCGCTCGAGCGTGCACTGCAGACCCACTTCGGCTGGGATGGCTTCCGCCCCGGGCAACGGCCCGTGGTGGATGCTGTGCTGGCTGGTCGGGACGCGCTGGCGGTGCTGCCCACCGGTGGCGGTAAGTCGCTCTGCTATCAGCTGCCGGCCTTGGTGCGCGAGGGCCTGGTGGTGGTGATCTCACCGTTGGTGGCGCTGATGGAGGACCAGGTGATGGCCCTGCAGCGACGGGGAATCGCTGCGGCTTGTCTGCATGCCGGACTCGAGCCAGCTCGACGACAGCAGGCCCTGGAGCAGCTGCAGGACGCCACGCTGAGACTCCTCTACATCGCGCCGGAACGACTTCAGGGTGAGCAGACCCGGCTGATGCTGGAACGTCATGCCCGGGAGGGCCGACTGGTGGCCCTGGCGGTGGATGAAGCCCATTGCATCAGTGCCTGGGGGCATGACTTCCGCCCCGATTACCGCCGCCTGGGTCAGATCCGCAGCCTCTGCCCGGGAGTGCCGATGCTGGCCCTCAGCGCGACGGCAGCCCCAAGGGTGCGGGCCGACATCATTCGCCTGCTGGATCTGCGTCGCCCGCTCGTGCAGGTGAGTTCAGCCCGCCGGGACAACCTGCACTACACGATGCAGCGGCGCCCCAGGGACCCCATGCCGCAGGTGTTGGAGGCACTGGAGATGTCCCGTGGTGCTGCGCTGATCTATGCCCGCACCCGTCGTTCGGTGGAGCAGTGGGCGGAACGTCTGACTGACCAAGGGGTTGCGGCAACGCCGTATCACGCCGGTCTGGATCCGGAGACCCGCCAGCAGGCTCTGAAGCTGTTTCTTGAGCACGAGCGGCCCGTCCTGGTGGCGACGGTGGCCTTCGGCATGGGCGTTGACCGTGGCGATGTGGGCCTGGTGCTTCATCTCGATTTGCCGGCCACACCTGAGGGCTATCTGCAGGAATCGGGCCGCGCCGGCAGAGACGGCAAGCCGGCCCATTGCCAGGTGCTGTTTTCGCCGGGTGATCGCACCAGCCTGGGCTGGGCCATGCGGGCCTCGACCCGGGGCAGCGATTCCCTGGAGGACCGTCGCCGCCTGGACCTGGCACAGCAGCAGCTGCGTCGCATGGAGGCTGTCGCTGAGGGTGAAATGTGCCGTGAACAGGCCTTGCTGCTGGCTGTCGGCGAGTTGGTGGGTCCCTGTGGTCGCTGCGATCGCTGCGTGGAGTCCCCCAAACGACGCGACTGGTCAGCTCAGGTGGAAATGCTCCTGGCCCATCTGGCCGAGCAGGACGGCACGGAGATGCGTCGCCTTGGAGAGCACCTGGCTCTGCATGAACCTGGACGCCATGACCGCTGGACCTGGTTGGCCCGTCGGCTCGTGCAAGAGGAGTTGATCCAGGAAAGCAACGACGGTGCACAGCGGCTTTATCTCCGCGAAAGCGGCCGGAGATTCCTGGATTCCCCCTGGCCGCTCGATTACGCCGCCTGATTCAGATCAGACCTTGACCTGACAACGGTCCTTCACCAGGTCTTTTTCGAAGCGGTTCTTCGGTGCTTCCCAGGTTTTCCAGCTCCCATCGGCACCGGTGGCATTGATCTTCTTGGCGGAACAGTTCACGGCCAGATAAAGCGCCTGCCCTTGGGCATTGAGGGTGGGCACCACTTGACTGCCACCCATGGCTTGCCAGTTGCCCCAGTCCACCTGGAGCGGGCCATAGGTGCGCCAGTCAGCCGATTTGGCCAGGGTCTGCTTGGGCTTGGCGGCCTCGACCGGCTTGGCCTTGACCACCGGTTTTTTGGCCTGAACCGGTTTCGTTTGGACAGCCTTGTTTTGGACGGGCTTGGCCTTGGCTTGAACCGGTTTCGTTGTTGCCGGCTGCGCCTGGGTGGTGATGGGTGTCTTAAAGGAGGGGTCGGTCAGGTAGAGGCGCGTGCCCACCTCCACTTTGTTGGGGTCACTCAGCTGGTTGATGCTGATCAGGCTGGCCACCGGCAGCTTGTAGGCCTTGGCGATCTGCGTGAGGGTCTGCCCTTTGGCAACGGTGTGTTCCGTGGCTCCCGGGATCGGGGTTACAGCCACCGGTTTGAAGGCCGGACGGGGCATCACGGCATTGCTGGGAAGGCGCAGGGTCTGGCCGACCTCAACGTGGTTGGCATTGCGCAGGTTGTTGAGGGCCATCAGGTCGCGACTGCGGACCTGGTATCGGCTGGCAATGCTGCTGAGGGTTTCCCCGCTGTTGACGCGATGGCGGCCCGAGCCTGCAGTCACGGTGGGGCCTGGCACCTGCAGGCGGCTCCCGGCTTGAACAAGGTCTGGATTGCGGATCCCATTCATCCGCATCAGCGTGCCGACGCTCACCCCATAACGGTTAGCGATATCGGAGAGTGTTTCGCCTGACCGCACCGTCACCGAGGCAGCCGTGGCTGACAGGGGGAACCAGGCCGTCAGCAGCAGGGCGGCAAGAGCGGTACGGCGCATTCGTCTCCGGCAGATGCCCGCAACATACGGTGCCTGAGGTAAAGCGCCAGCCCCCCAGAGCACCTGCTGCAGAAGGGATGTGCTGGTGATGCGTGGGCCTTATCCCGCCAGCCGCTTCAGCAGGTTGAGATCCACCTTGTAGGGCGGGTAGCGCAGCTTGAAATCAAAGCGGAAGGGGCGCTTGAGCACCGCCTTGTGGTGGCTGAACGTGTCGAAGCCGCTTTGGCCGTGGTAGCTGCCCATCCCGCTGGCACCGACGCCGCCGAAGGGCAGTTGTGGCACCCCGGCCTGCATCACAACATCGTTCAGGCAGACTCCGCCTGAGCTGGTGGTGGTGAGCACCTGCTGTTGCTGGGCCTCACTACCGCCGAACAGATACAGCGCCAGCGGTTTGGGGCCCTGGCGGATCTCCTGAAGGGCTGTGGTGAGGTCGTTCAGCACCAGCATAGGCAGGAGAGGTCCGAACAGTTCCTCGGCCATCAGCGGATCATTGCGGTCATCCACACGAATCACGGTGGGGGCGATGCGCCGCTGTTCCCGGCTGATTTCACCTCCGATCAGGATGCGCCCATCCGCTCTGGCGGACTCCAGCAGCTGCTCCAGCCGATTGAACTGGCGTTCATTGATGATCTGCCCCAGCTGATTCGAGTTGAGGGGATCGGAGCCATACATCTCCGTTCGGGCCTCCTCCATCGCCTTCAGCAGCGGTGAACGCAGGGCGGGTGGCACCAGCAGATGGTCTGGAGCGATGCAGGTCTGGCCTGCATTGATCCCCTTCCCCCAGATCAAGCGACGCGCCCCCACCGTGAGGTCGGCCCCCTCAAGAACGATGGCGGGGCTCTTGCCCCCCAGCTCCAGGGTCACCGGCGTGAGGTGTGCAGCGGCCCCCTCCAGCACCTTCCGGCCGATGCTGCCGCCACCGGTGAAAAAGATGTGGTCAAAGGGCATGGCCACCAGGTCGGCTGCGACGGCACCATCTCCCTGCACCACCTGCACCACCTCAAGCTCGAAGTGCTGAGGGATCAGCCGTGCAATCAGATCCGCGATGGCACTGGCGTGTTCCGAAGGCTTGAGCACGGCCGTGTTGCCAGCAGCCAGGGCACTGATCAAGGGCCGCAGCGTCAGTTGAAAGGGATAGTTCCAAGGTCCGATCACCAGAACGCACCCGAGTGGTTCCGGCACAACCTTGGCCTGGCCGGGGCGCAGTGAGAGAGGCACAGCCACGCGGCGCGGGCGCATCCACCGCTCCAGCTGCCGCCCAGTGAGCTTGAGCTCCTGTCGCAGGGCCACAAGCTCAAAAAAGGCTTCGGTGGGTGGTTTGCCGAGGTCGGCGGCGAGGGCCTCGAGTACCTCCGATTCGTGCTCCTCCACCAGGGCGGAGAGCCGTTGCAATTGCTCTCGACGCCAGGCCAAGGGACGGGTCAGCCCAGCTCCCACGAGCTCCTTCATCCGGCTCAGTTGCGTTTGGGTGAGGGCCACAGGGCTGACGATCAGGCCAGTCGGGTCTAGCAGTGGTGAATCTGCAACCGGGGGATGACCCCAGCGCTTCCGTGGTGGTCAGGGACGGTCATCTACCAGCTGATCGTTCGCAGCTATTCCGATGGGAATGGCGATGGCACCGGTGATTTCAAGGGGCTTGCGGCGCGGTTGCCATATCTGCGCTGGCTGGGGGTCAACACCCTCTGGCTGACTCCGATCTATCCCTCCCCCCTGCGGGACGGGGGCTACGACATCACCGATTTCACCGGAATCCATCCGGACCTGGGGGATCTCTCCTCCTTCCATCGGTTTCTCACGGCGGCCCACAGCCAGGGCATGCGCGTGATTTTGGACCTGGTGCTGAATCACACCAGTGACCTGCATCCCTGGTTCCAGCGGGCCCGCTGGGCTCCCAAGGGCAGTCCTGAGCGGGATGTGTACGTCTGGAGTGACGATCCCAAGCGCTACGCCGAGGCACCGGTTCTGTTCCGGCACTTCGAGGCTTCCAACTGGGAGTGGGATCCGGTTGCCGAGCAGTACTACCTCCACCGTTTTCTGCGTCATCAACCCGATCTCAATTACGAGAACCCCTGGGTGCAGGACACGATGATGGAGGTGGTCGACTTCTGGCTGGATCGCGGCGTTGATGGGTTCCGTTTGGATGCGGTTCCGTTCCTGTTCGAGTCAGAGGGCACCCGCTGCGAGGGGTTACCGGAGACCCACGCCTTCCTCAAGCGATTGCGGGAGCGGGTGGATGCCCATGGCCGTGACGTGCTCTTGCTGGGAGAGGCGATTCAGCCGGTGGAGGAGGCCGCTCCATACCTGGCGGATGACGAACTGCATGGAGCGTTCAACTTCGTTCTCACCGCCCATCTGTTTGCCGCCATTGCCAGTGGCCGCACCCAGCAGCTCGGGGAGTGCTTGATGCAGGCCGAGCAGGCGGTCTCTGGTGCTAGCTGGGCCCTGCCCCTGCGCAATCACGATGAACTCTGGTTGGGGGATGGCCATCTCATCAGTGACGAGGTGATTCAGACCATCCGGGTGGGCCTGCCCCAGGGACAGGGGCATTGGTTGAACTGGGGCATCAACCGACGCCTGGCTCCTCTTCTCAATGGCGACCCACGCTCCAACCGGTTGCTGCATGGGCTCCTCTACAGCCTTCCAGGGATGCCCTGCCTGTATTACGGCGATGAACTGGGCATGGGCGACTGGCCCGGTCTGCGAGACCGTGATCCAAACCGCACGCCGATGGCCTGGACGCCGGCCCGCAACGGTGGCTTCTCCACGGCCCCCGATCCGCTGTTGGTGCTGCCACCGATCACCGCTCCCGGTTACGACTACCGCGTGGTGAATGTGGAGGTGCAGAAGCAGCTGCCGGGGTCGCTGCTGAATTGGCACCGGCGCATGCTCACCTGCCGCCGGCTGCTGCCAGCTCTGCGGCATGGAAGCTTTCGGTTGTTGCACAGCCCCCACCCCGGAGTGCTGGTGTATCTCCGCTGCACCGAGGCGATGACGGTGCTCGTGGCCGCCAATGTCACCGCAGCCGGAGCCTCGCTCAGTCTGGATCTTTCGGAGTGGGCTGGTCAGCGCACCCGTGAGGTGATGTGGGGTTGTGAATTCCCCCCTGCTTCACCGGAGTGGTTTGTGAATCTTCCGCCCTATGGATTCAACTGGTGGTTGATCGGTGAAGTGGAGCCTGCCGCCACGCCGGCTTGATCCAGCAGGGCATCCACTTGGGGCCGGATTCGTTCGGCTTCGTTCAGGTCCACCATGGCCAGACGGCAGCGGCGGGCCAGCACATCGCTGCTGCTGCGGGCATGTTCCTGCTGGATGGCGTGCTCCAGCTCTGCGGTACAGAGGGGGATCACTGGGCTGAGCGGCTCGCGTCGGCTGGGTTCGGCACGTTCGACAAAGGCCACGGCCTCCAAGCCATAGGTGCTTTGGAGATGGGCGAGTTGAGCGGCCTTTAGAGCGGTGTCGGGCAGAAGGGCCTCGAGTTGGTGTTTCTGGCGTTTGAGGGCGTCCTGGGTGGCCTGCAGCGACTCCGCTGCACCCCGCAGCGGCATGGGTTCAGGCTTGGGCAGCGCCCGGCCGAGCTGGAGTTCCACCGCGGTCAGGGTGTCTTCAGCCATCGGCCGGCAGGTGGTCCATTTGCCTCCCATCACGCTCACCAGGCCGCAGGCCATGGTTTCCACCTCGTGCTCTCGGACCACACGGCTGCTGTCCATGCCCTGGTCCGCTGGCTTCAGCAGCGGTCGTCCCCCCGCCCATCGGCTGCTCACCTGCGGATGCAGGAGCTGGGGAAACCAATCACGCACGTAGTTGAGCAGGTAGGCCTCCTCCTCTGGAGAAGGGGATGTGGCGTTCTCCTTGGTGCAGGCTTCATCCGTTGTCCCCACCAGGGTGCGGCCGTGGAAGGGGAGCATGAACAGCACGCGTCCATCCGCGGTGGATGGCACCAGAAGCCCAAGCCCTTCCGGGCAGAGGTTCTGCTCCAGCACGATGTGGGCCCCACGGCTGGTGAGCAGCCTTGGGGGAGCATCAGCCTCCGCCATCTGGCGGATCTCATCCGCCCGGATGCCCGTGGCATTCACAAATGCTGAGGCGCGCCAGCGTTCCCGTTGGCCTGTGGCGGATTCACTGATGGCGGCCTTGAGCTGGCCTGTGCCGTCGGTCTCCAGCTCCACCACCCGGCAACGGGTGCGCAGTGTTGCCCCCCGTTGCTCGGCGGTGAGGGCCAACAGCAGGTTGAGGCGTGCATCGTCGAACTGCCCGTCGCTGTAGGCCACGCCGCCCTGACACGGCTTCAGCAGAGGCAGGGCCTGACGCATCTGCTGCTGGGACAGCAGTCGGCTGTGGCCGATGCTTCGCTGGCCGGCCAGAGCGTCGTACATCCCCAGACCAAGTCGGTAGTAGGCCTGTCCCCAGAGCTGTTGTGTGGGCAGGGCCAGCTCGAGTCGTTGGGCCAGGAACGGTGCCTGGGTCAACCAGTGGCTCCGTTCGAGCAGGGCTTCCCGCACCAGCCTCAGCTGGGCCAGGTCCAGAGTTTTAAAGGCCAGCTCCAGATAGCGCACCCCGCCATGGAGCAGCTTCGTGCTGCGGCAACTGGTGCCACCGCCGATGTCTCCGGCCTCGAGCAGGGCCACGCTCAGCCCCCGTCGTGTTGCCTCATAGGCCACGCTGGCACCGCTGGCACCGGCGCCGATGACCAGCAGGTCCACCTGGTGATCAGCCATGCCACCCCAGGCTTCTGGAGACGGCGTCTTGCCAGCGTGTGCGCCAGCGGTCGCGCTGGGATGCATCCATCTGCGGGTGGAACAGTTCCGCTCCGTCCCTCCGTGCGCTCGCGAGCTGCTCCAGGTCGCCGATCACCCCAGCCTGGAGGCCTGCGAACAGCGCCACCCCCCGGGCGGTGCTCTCGAGGCTGGCGGGTCGCCGCACCGTCAGACCGGTGCAATCCGCCTGCGCCTGCAGCAGAGGATCGGAGGCCGCGGCGCCACCATCCACCGCCAGTTCACCCAGGCCGCTCCCGAGGGCCTGTTCGGCAAGCTCCACCAACGTCGCTACCGACAGGGCGATCCCCTCAAGTGCAGCGCGGGCGATGTGACCGCGTCCGCTGTCACGGGTGAGGCCCACCAGAACACCGCGTGCCTGGGGATCCCAGTGCGGTGTCCCCCAGCCGGTGAAGGCGGGCACGAGCATCACCCCCCCTGAATCCGGAACCGAACGCGCCAGTTCGTTCACCTGGGGGGCTTGATCAATGATCTGCAGCCCATCCCGGAGCCACTGAATGACGGTGCCGGCGTTGAACAGACTTCCCTCAAGGCAGAAGCTGGGTGTTCCAGCGGCATCCGTCCAGCCGAGGGTGCTGAGCAGCCCTGCATCTGAGCGGCGGACGACATCGCCGGTGTTGATCACCAGAAAAGCCCCCGTGCCGTAGGTGCACTTCCCTTCTCCGGGCTGCAGACAGAGCTGGCCCAGGGTGGCGGCCTGTTGGTCGCCGAGCATGGCCTGGATCGGCAAGCCTGCAAAGGGAAGGTCCGCAGCCATGCGCCCGAATTCTCCGCGGCAGGGCAGCAGTTCGGGCAGCGCGCTGGCGGGTAGCCCTGTGGGCTCTCGGAAGTCATCCACCCAGTGCTGCTGCTCCAGGTCCATCAGCAGCGTTCGGCTGGCATTGCTCATGTCACTGCCGTGGCGCTGGCCGCCGGTGAGTTGCCAGAGCAGCCAACTTTCCACCGTGCCGAAACAGAGGTCATCGCTGGCCGCAGCAGCCTGGGCGTCGTCGTAGTGGTCGAGCATCCAGCGGATCTTGCTGGCACTGAAGTAGGGGTCGAGCAGCAAGCCCGTGCGCCGGCACCACTCCTGCTCCAGTCCCTGCTGCTTCCAGGCCTCGCAGATGGCGGCGGTGCGGCCGTCCTGCCAGACAAGGGCCGGTCCGCAGGGGAGGCCACTGCTGCGGCGCCACAGCACGGTGGTTTCCCGTTGGTTGGTGATGCCGCAGCTCACCACCGCTTTGCGCTGCCCCTCACTGAGCTTCGAATTGAGCTGCACCAGGGCCTGCCGCTGGCTGGTCCAGATCTCGATCGGGTCCTGTTCCACCCATCCATCGGCGGGGTAGGAAATCGGCAGCGGTGCACTGGCGCTGAGCACCAGATCCCCTGAGCTGCTGAACAGCGCGGCTCTGGAGCTGCTGGTGCCCTGATCGAGGGCCAGAAGGAGAGGCTGTTCAGCCATGGCCAAGGTCTTTCTCTCCTGCTAGCCAGGAGATGGCTGACTGCAAAGGTTTTGGCAGCGACCACGCCGTTTCGCGATCCCCCCGCCTGGGTGGCGGACGCGGTGATCTATCAAATCTTTCCCGACCGTTTCCGCCGCAGTGGCCGCGTCGATGCGCAGCGCCATCTCGCTCTGAAGCCCTGGGGTGCGGACCCTTGCGAGGAGGGATTCCAGGGCGGGGATCTCTACGGCGTCATCGATGCTCTCGATCGGCTCCAAGCCATGGGCATCACCTGCCTCTATCTCACGCCGATCTTCAGCTCAGCCGCCAACCATCGTTATCACGCCTACGACTATTTCGAGGTGGATCCCCTGCTGGGGGGCAATGCAGCACTTACGGACCTGATCGATGCCGTGCATCAGCGCGGCATGAGGTTGGTTCTGGATGGGGTGTTCAACCACTGCGGCCGCGGCTTTTGGGCCTTTCACCACGTGGTGGAAAACGGTGCGGATTCGCCGTACCGGGATTGGTTCCATGTGCACCGTTGGCCCCTGCAGCCCTATTCCGCCCCTGACGAGGACTGCGGTTACGACGGTTGGTGGGCCTTGCCGGATCTGCCCAAGTTCAACCATGCCAATCCCGGGGTTCGGGAGCATCTGCTGGCGGTGGGCCGTCACTGGCTCGAGCAGGGGATTGACGGCTGGCGTCTCGACGTCCCTGCCGAGGTGCCGGCGGACTTCTGGGTTGAGTTCCGGCAGATGGTGCGGGCCACCAACCCGGAGGCCTGGATTGTTGGCGAGGTGTGGGGTGATGCGACCCCCTGGCTGCAGGGCGACCACTTCGATGGCGCGATGAATTACCGGTTGGGATGGAGCAGCCTTTGCTGGGCCGCCGCTGAAGCGTTGCGGCGGGACTACCGCAATTCCGACTATCCCCTCGACCCCCTGGACGGGCAGGCTTTGTTGACCATCTGGACGACAACAACGCGTTCCTACCGGGAGGTGGTGAACAGGGCCCAGATGAATCTGCTCGACAGCCATGACGTGCCCCGGGCCCTTCACAGCCTCAACAACGACGTGGCGGCCCTGAAGCTGGCCCTGCTGCTGCTCTTCCTTCATCAGGGAGCGCCATGCATTTATTACGGCACGGAAGCTGCCCTCGCGGGTGGCCCTGAACCGGGGCCCTCCAGCGGTCCTGGACCGGCCTGCCGTGAGGCTTACCCCTGGGACGTTCCCTGGAGTGCTGATCTGCGCTCCTTCATCCAGTCCCTCGCAGAACTCCGCTCTAACCATGGGGTCTTGCGCAGAGAAGGTCTGCGCTGGTCAGCCCCAGGGGCTGACGTGCTGGAGGGCGTTGCGGATGGACTGCGGGTCGTGATCAACCGCAGTCGTTCCAACTCGGTGCCCCTAACCATCGAGTCGGGACAAGTCCTCCTATGGACGCTGGGAAATGTTGATAACCAAAGTGTCAGCCCGCAGTCGGCAGCTGTTCTGGGGTCTTAACCCCTCTCCCCCGGTGCCGAGGGGAGCAAGAAGCCCTTGTCGAGACTTGAACTCGAGACCTCTCCCTTACCAAGGGAGTGCTCTACCGCTGAGCTACAAGGGCATGTGGGGATGGGCCGGGTTGGATTTGAACCAACGTAGGCAGAGCCAGCGGATTTACAGTCCGCCCCCATTAACCACTCGGGCACCGACCCGAACCACACCGCAAGAACTTACCAGTCGGTGTGTCCTTCCCCACGATCTCGATACGATCTGCCGAACTGAACCGATCTCCAGCCATGCACGTACTGCTGCTGAACGGTCCGAATCTGAACCTGTTGGGCCAGCGTGAGCCGGGGATCTATGGCCATTCCTCCCTGGCGGACATCGAGGCGGCGCTGACCCGGGAGGCGGAGCAGGAATCAGTGCAGCTGGACTGTTTTCAAAGCAATTTCGAAGGTGCCCTGGTGGACCGGATTCACCAGGCCATGGGCCGCTGCGATGGAATCTTGATCAACGCCGGGGCCTACACCCACACGTCCATCGCCATTCGCGATGCCCTGGCTGGTGTCGCGATCCCCTATGTGGAATTGCACCTCAGCAACACCCATGCCAGGGAAAAGTTCCGCCATCACTCGTTTCTGGCTGAGCGTGCTGTGGGTGTGATCTGCGGCTTCGGACCCGCCAGCTACAGCCTTGCCTTGAACGGATTGCTCAGCCATCTGCGCCGGAACGCATGACCAGCACTGCTCCAGCACAAACTGTTCCCTCCAAGACAGCTCCCACTAAGGCAGTTCCTTCCAAGGCAGTGGCGTCAATCCGCTGGTTGGCTGCGCCCACCAGCTGGAGCTGGGTGGAGCAGGCCAATGCCAGGCCGATGGAGGTGCTGATCGATCACGCCCACTGCGAACGCAAGGCTGCCGGGGCTGCGGTTCAGATGATGTTCCGCTACCTCTGCGAACCGGGTCTGGGTGAAGCCCTCAGCCCTCTGGCGCGGGAAGAGCTGGAGCACTTTGAGCACGTGCTGGCGTTGATCAAGGCCAGGGGGCGCTACCTGGAACCGCTGCCTTCCCCGGGCTATGGCGCTGATCTGGCCCGGCAGATCCGTAAAGGTGAGCCGCAGAGAATGCTCGACTCCTTTCTGGTGGCGGGTCTGATCGAAGCCCGCAGCCATGAGCGCATGGCCCTGCTGGCGGAGCACAGCCCGGATCCTCAGTTGCGGGAGCTTTACAGCGATCTGTTGGCGAGTGAAGCCCGCCACTTCGGTCTGTACTGGGTGTTGTGTGAGCAGCGCTATCCGCGGGAGCTGATCGTTGAGCGCCTCGAAGTGCTGGCCCTCGCCGAAGTGAAGGCGCTGGAAGGGGAGTTGGCACGCCCTGAAGACGTGCGGATGCATTCCTGTGGTGTGGATGCCACACAGATCAGCAGTCAGATCAGCTGAGCCGCCTCCTGCAAGGCCTCCAGCCTGGATGGCCGAAGCACCCCCTCCACGCCAAATTGCCGCAGCCGTTGTTCGAGGGTGTGGTTGGCTCCGGCGATCAACAGGATGCGGCCCGCCGATCGTGCTTCCTCCACCATGCGCTCGATGGCCAGGGTTGCGGTGACACCGATGCGGGACACATCGGTGAGGTCAAGGATCAGAACCCTGTAGCTCTGGATCAAGCCCATTCGGGCACTGATGCCCTTGGCGGCGCCAAAACTCAGAGGGCCGCGCAAACGAAACAGCATCAAGGCCTTGCCGCAGCGCAGGATCAGGCCTTCCTCCTCCGGGGAAAGATTGGCGTGCAGTGCATCCCTGGCATCGGAGGGGTTGTCCTCTTCCATCCCTTCCAATTGGGACCGCGTGATCGCATCAACGGTCAACAGGTTGGCCACGAACATCCCGACCAAAACGCCCCAGATCAGGTCCCAGAACACCGTCATCAACAGCACGGCGTACATCAGCGCGGCTGTTTTCGCCGACAGGCGATGGGCGCGGAGCAGAAAGCCCCAATCGATGATGTCGAGGCCGACTTTGATCAGGATTCCCGCCAACAGCGCCGTGGGAATCTGTGCCGCAAGGGGGCCTGCCCCCAGCAGCACAAGCAGCAGCACCAGGGAATGGGTCATGCCCGACCAGGGCGTCTGACCACCGGATTTGATGTTGATCACCGTTCGCATGGTGGCTCCGGCACCGGGAAGGCCTGAGAGAAACCCGGCTGCTGTGTTGGCGATGCCCTGGCCGATCAGCTCACGGTTGGAGTCGTGGTTGGTTTGGGTGATGTTGTCGGCTACCAGGGAGGTGAGCAACGAGTCGATCGCCCCGAGCAGGGCGAGAACCATGCCGGCTTTCACCAGCTCCGGCAGGTGCTGACTGAAATCGGGAACCACCAGTTGCAAGCCCCCCTCCGGGATTGCTCCGATCCGGGCGATGGGTTCAAGGCCCAGCTCCAGCAGTCGGTTGTCGTTGAAAAGCAGCAGCGACAACGGCGTCACGATCAGCAGCGCCAGCAGAGGCGTTGGCACCCATTGACGGATCCGCAGGGGGGTCAGAAACACCACAGCGAGTGTCATCAATCCAACGGCGAGCGCAGCTGGATTCCAGCTGGGGGCCTCGATCAGCGAACTCAGGGACGCAACCACGCCGCCCCCGGTGCTCACCCCGATGAAGGGTCCAAGTTGCAGCACAAGGATGATGAAACCGATCCCCGACATGAAGCCGGAGACCACCGAGTAGGGCACCAGGGTGATGAAGCGCCCCAGCCGCAGCACCCCGAGCAGGGTTTCGAACACACCACCGATCACCACAGCGGCCATCACCAACGGCAGCATCTCGCCGGCATCGAGATCACGACCGATGCCGATGGCGGCCAGGCTGGAGACGATCCCTGCCACGGTGACGCTCATGGGTCCGGTGGGTCCGCTCACCTGGGCGGGAGTTCCCCCGAGCAAGGCCGCCAGGAATCCGGTCACGATGGCGCCATACAGGCCGTAGATGGCGCCGCCTGGCCCCAGGGCCGCATTGCCGAAGGCCAGGGCAAGTGGCAGCGCAACCACGGCGGCCGTCAATCCTCCGAGAAGGTCGCCTCGGATGTTGCGTTGATGCAGGCCGTGAATCAGTGCCATCTCAGTTCAGACCACTCCAGCGGCTCAGGGCTTCCAGGGACTGAACTCCCACTTTTCGGCGCCCATCGGGGAGAACCCAGGTGGGATAAGCCCGGATCTCTGCGGCGTTGCAGGCTTCGGCTTGCTCCGGCAGCTGCTTCGGCTTGCGGCATTCCACATAGATCACGTCCGCTCCGGCCTGTTTGCCGAACAGGTTCATCTGCTTGAAGCAGGCTGGGCAGGTCCAGGCGCCGTAAAACTTGGCCCCCATTGACTTCAGATGCTGCGTCAGTTCGAGGGCCTGGTGGCTTGAGTCGTGCAGGGGCTCTCCGAGCGTGCTGGCCCAGGGAGCGGCCGAACCAGGCGGGCCACCAACAGCTCCACCAGCTGCGACCAGCACGGATGCCAGCAGGGATGAAGCCATGCTCCTCATGCTGATGCAGTGGTTGGCCTGAAGCTAGGTCGCATTCAGGCGTTCGGGCTTCCCTCCATGCGGAAGCAACAACGCAAGCCCTGCTGCGGTGAAACTGGGATTACCACTGGATTGGTATGGCAGGCAGCGGATACAAGGACTATTTCCAGGTGCTCGGTGTTGATCGCAGCGCTGATGCCAATGCCATCAAGAAAGCCTTTCGCAGCCTGGCGCGCCAATATCACCCTGACGTCAACCCTGGTGATGCCCAGGCTGAAGCGCGGTTCAAGGAGATCAGTGAGGCCTACGAAGTCCTCTCCGACCCCGAGAAACGGCGTCGTTATGAGCAATTCGGCCAGTACTGGAACCAGGCCGGGGGCATGGGCGGGGGAGCCTCACCCGGCATGGACGTCGACTTCGGTCGCTACGGCAATTTCGACGATTTCATCAACGACCTGTTGGGCCGTTTCGGTGGTCCAGGCGGCGGTGGCTTCCAAGGGGGTGGTTTCCCTGGGGGCGGATTTCCCGGCGGGGGATTCGCAGGGGGCGGATTCCCGCGTGGTGGCCAGGCTTCACGCCCTCCGGTGAATCTCGATGCCGAAGCATCGGTGAATGTGACCTTTTCAGAGGCCTTTCGCGGTGGTGAACGCAGCCTCTCGGTGAACAACGAGCGCGTTCAGGTGCGCATTCCTGCTGGAGTGAAGAACGGCTCACGGTTGCGGTTGAAGGGCAAGGGCAACCTGCAACCGGGAACCGGACGGCGGGGCGATCTCTACCTCAACCTCAAGATTCAGGACCACCCGATCTGGCGCCTGGAGTCGGATCAGCTGCGGGCCGATCTCCCCGTCAGCCTCGATGAACTGGCCCTTGGAGGCATGGTCTCGGTGATGACGCCCGATGGTGAGGCCCAGGTGAGCATTCCGGCCGGCACCGCCCCGGGCCGCAGTCTGAGGCTGAAGGGCAAGGGCTGGCCGTCGAAGACTGGTCGCGGTGATCTCCTGCTCACGCTGACGCTGGCCATGCCTGCCTCGTGGAGTGAGGAGGAGCGTCGATTGTTGGAGCAACTGCGTGCCAACCGCACGGCCCATCCACGTCAAGAGTGGCTTCGTTCGGCGGCCCTCTGATCGGGTGACCCTTACGATCACACCTTGTGTTTGGGTCTGATGGAGCTCACCTACCGCCCCCGTCGTCTTCGGCGTACGCCCGCCCTACGCGCCATGGTGCGTGAGCACAGCCTCTCGGCTGCAGATTTCATCTATCCCCTCTTTGTGCATGAAGGCGCTGAGGTGGAGCCGATTGGTGCCATGCCTGGCGCCAGCCGTTGGAGCCTTGCGGCCCTCACCGGCGAAGTGCAGCGTGCCTACGACCTTGGGGTGCGTTGCATCGTTCTCTTCCCCAAGGTGTCTGAGGGACTGAAGACCGAAGACGGGGCTGAGTGCTTCAACGCCAATGGCCTGATTCCACGGGCGATCCGCCAGATCAAGGAAGCCATCCCCGAGATGGCGATCATGACCGACGTCGCCCTGGATCCCTATTCCTGCGATGGTCATGACGGGATCGTCAGCCAGGACGGCGTGGTCCTCAACGATGAAACGATTGAACTGCTCTGCAAGCAGGCCGTTGTGCAGGCTGAAGCGGGCGCTGATCTGATCGGTCCTAGCGACATGATGGACGGCAGGGTCGGTGCCATCCGGGAAGCCCTCGACGACGAAGGCTTCGAACATGTGGGCATCATCAGCTACACGGCGAAGTACTCCTCCGCGTACTACGGCCCCTTCCGTGAGGCCCTCGATTCCGCTCCCCGTGCCGCCGGCAGCAAGCCGATCCCCAAAAATAAAGACACTTATCAGATGGATCCCGCCAATGCTCGGGAAGCCATCACCGAAGCCCAGCTCGATGAGCAGGAGGGCGCCGACATCATGATGGTGAAGCCAGGTTTGGCTTATCTCGACATCATCCACCGACTGCGCGAAGAGTCAGAACTCCCCATTGCTGCCTACAACGTGAGTGGTGAGTATTCGATGGTGAAGGCCGCGGCGGAGCGGGGCTGGATCGATGAAAAGGCCGTTGTGCTGGAGACGTTGCTGAGCTTCAAGCGCGCCGGTGCTGATCTGATCCTCACGTACCACGCCTGCGATGCAGCGGCTTGGTTGAAGGAGGCTTGATCCGATGGCAATAGCCGATCAACCCAAAGGTGTGGATCGTCTCGGTCACGTTGCGATCCGTGTTGAGAACGTCGATCGGGCTGTTGCCTTCTACACCGATCTGGGCATGCGTCTGGTCTGGCGTGCCAACGACTGGTGCTATCTGGAAGCCGGGGAAGGTCGCGATGGACTCGCCTTGTTAGGCCCGGATTACAAAGCCGCTGGCCCACATTTCGCCTTCCATTTCCGCGATCGTGCGGAGGTGGATGTGATTCACGATCGTCTCAAAGCGCAGGGTGTGCACGTTGGTGCCGTCCATGACCACCGCGACGGCACGGCGTCTTTTTATTTGAAAGACCCGGAAGGCAACTGGCTCGAAATGCTTTATGAACCCCCCGGTGGCATCCCCTCCAACTGCAGCTGACTTGAGTCAAGGGGCGGACCGGGCTCAGCAGGAAACCCTTGAACTGCTGGAGTGGCATCGGGTCTGTGACCATCTCAGCGGCTTTGCCAGCACCGGCATGGGCCGTGATGCGGCCCGGGTTCAACCGCTGCCCGCCAGCCTGGAGGAGTCGAAACAGTGCCTAGCCGAGACGGTTGAAATGGCGGTGCTCGATGACCTCACTGAGGGGGGGCTCAGCTTCCGCGGTGTGCAGAATATCGAGCCCGTTGTGCTGCGCTGCAGCAAGGGAGGCGTGGCCTCCGGAGAAGAGCTGCTGGCCGTGGCGGAAACGTTGGCAGCGGCCCGTCGGCTGCGCCGTCAGATCGACGATCCCGAGCTGCGCCCTGTGTGCACCGCGTTGATTGAAACGATGGTGACGCTGCCGGAGTTGGAGCAGCGGCTCAAATTTGCGCTCGAAGAGGGCGGCCGCGTCGCTGATCGCGCCAGCTCGGCGTTGTCGGCTCTGCGGCATCAATGGAACGGTCTGCGCCAGGAACGTCGCGACAAACTTCAGGAGCTGCTGCGGCGCCTGGCCCCATCCCTGCAGGACAGTGTGATCGCCGAGCGTCATGGCCGTCCGGTACTGGCGGTGAAGGCTGGTGCGGTGAGCCAGGTGCCGGGTCAGGTGCACGACAGTTCGGCCTCAGGCAGCACCCTCTTTGTTGAACCCCGCTCGGTGCTCACCATGGGCAACAAGCTGGCGGAGCTGGAGTCCCGCATCCGGGATGAGGAACGCAAGGTGTTGGCGGAGCTGAGTGCTCTGGTGGCTGAAGAGGCGTCCGCCCTCAACCAGGTGGTGGCCGTGCTGCGCGCGCTTGATCTTGCGCTGGCCCGTGGGCGTTACGGCCGCTGGCTTGGTGGCGTTGAGCCTCAGCTTGAGGCGGCAGCGGAGGCTCCGTTTCGCTTTTCAGGTCTGCGACACCCACTCTTGGTGTGGCAGCACAAACGGGCCGAGGGGCCGCCCGTGGTTCCCATCTCGGTGGAGGTGTCGCCGGAGCTGCGGGTGGTGGCGATCACCGGGCCGAACACCGGTGGCAAAACGGTCACCCTGAAAAGCATTGGCCTCGCTGCATTGATGGCACGCGCCGGCATGCTTTTGCCCTGTTCGGGGCAACCCTCCCTGCCCTGGTGTGCCCAGGTGCTGGCGGACATAGGAGATGAGCAATCCCTCCAGCAGAGCTTGTCCACCTTCAGTGGTCATGTGAAGCGCATCGGGCGCATTCTTGAGGCGCTGCAGCGCGGTGGTTCTCCAGCCCTGGTGCTCCTGGATGAGGTGGGTGCTGGAACGGATCCCAGCGAGGGAACGGCCCTGGCCACGGCTCTGCTCAAGGCTCTTGCGGATCGGGCTCGGCTCACGATTGCCACCACCCACTTCGGTGAACTCAAGGCCCTCAAATACGACGACGCTCGTTTTGAGAATGCCTCTGTTGCTTTCAATCCTGAGACCTTGTCCCCCACCTATGAATTGCTGTGGGGAATTCCAGGACGCAGCAATGCACTGGCAATCGCGACGCGCCTTGGGCTCGATTCGGATGTGCTTCACCAGGCCCAGCAGCTTCTGGCCCCAGGGGGTGATGGTGAGGTGAACAGTGTGATCCGTGGCTTGGAGGAGCAACGGCAGCGCCAGCAGGCCGCGGCAGAAGACGCTGCAGCACTCCTGGCACGCACGGAGCTGCTGCACGAGGAGTTGCTGCAGCGCTGGCAGAAGCAAAAGCAGCAGACCGCGCAACGCCAGGAGCAGGGCCGTCAACGCTTGGAGCAGTCGATCCGCCAGGGCCAGAAAGAAGTTCGCACGCTGATTCGCCGTCTGCGGGATGAGCGCGCGGATGGGGAAACCGCGCGAAAGGCTGGGCAACGGTTACGCAGCTTGGAAGACCATCACCGCCCAACCCCTGAACGGCGTGCACCCAAGCCGGGTTGGCGTCCGTCAGTGGGGGATCGCGTGCGCTTGCTCGCCCTCGGCAAGGCTGCAGATGTGTTGGCCATCACCGATGACGGCCTTCAGCTGACGGTTCGTTGTGGGGTGATGCGCACCACGGTGGATCTGGCGGCGGTGGAAAGCCTGGATGGGCGTAAGCCGGAGCCGCCTCCAAAGCCGGTGGTGAAGGTGCAAGCCCGTTCCGTCGGAGGCGGCGGTGCGCAGGTGCGCACCAGTCGCAACACCCTTGATGTGCGTGGCATGCGGGTGCATGAGGCCGAAGCGGCGGTTGAGGAATGCTTGCGCAGTGCCAATGGGCCGGTTTGGGTGATCCACGGCATCGGCACGGGCAAGCTCAAGCGCGGCCTGCGCGCCTGGCTGGACACGGTGCCCTATGTGGAACGGGTGACCGATGCCGAGCAGGGGGACGGCGGACCGGGCTGCAGCGTTGTTTGGGTGCGCTGAGCTGGTTCAGGCGCTTCAGTGGCTAACGGATCGCTTCACCATCCGCATCAAACAACCGCCAGCCTGTGGGGTCAGGGTCGAGGTGGATGGCATCGCCGGCAGTGATGTTGATCTCCGTTGAAGCTCTGACCTGGATGAGTTGATCACCATCCAGGAGCCGACAGGTAAGGATCTGCTCATTGCCCAGACGCTCGCAATGGCTCACCTCGGCTTCGAGATTCCGGTTCGTTGCCGGTGCCAGATGCCAGTTTTCAGGCCTCAATCCTGCGCTGAGGTGTTGGCCTTCTCGTTGAAGTAAAGGCTCGACCATTGCGCCTTCAACCTGAATGCGCTTGTTCCCCAGCATCAGAGTTGCATTGGGCCCCACCGTGACGGGCAAAAGGCTCATCGCTGGGCTGCCAATGAACTGGGCCACAAAGATGTTGGAGGGCCATCTGTACAACTCCATGGGGCTCCCGAGCTGCTGCAGGCGCCCCTGGTTCAACACAGCGATGCGGTCCCCCATGGTCATCGCTTCCACCTGGTCGTGGGTCACATAAACCGTCGTTGTTCCCAGTTCTCGCTGTAGCTCAACGATTCTTTGGCGCGTGCTCGTTCTGAGTTTGGCGTCGAGATTGCTCAGCGGTTCATCCATCAAAAACACCTCGGGATTGCGCGCCATGGCGCGTCCGAGGGCGACCCGTTGTTTCTGTCCGCCGGACAGTTCCTTTGGCCTCCGATCGAGCAATTCTGTGAGTTCCAGAGATCTGGCAACGGTGTTCACCCGGGCTTCGATTTGTTCTTCTCTGACTGACCGCACCCTCAGTGGTTTCGGTAAGGCGCGCGTGGCTCGAAAGGCTTGATCTTGGATGCGCTGGACTGTTGATCTAGCCTGACTTCTGCGCAGTCCGAAGCTGAGGTTGTCCCGCACGCTGAGATGCGGGTAGAGCGCATAGCTCTGGAACACCATGGCGACGTTGCGGCGCGCTGGCGGCACATCGCTGATGGGCCGGGACCCGATTCTGATTTCGCCGCTGGTGGGGCTGTCGAGACCAGCGAGCAGTCGCAGCAAGGTGCTTTTGCCGCACCCCGAGGGACCGACCAGCACCAAAAACTCGCCATTGTTGATCGTCAGATTCAACTGACGAATCACCTCCACGGGATCACCGCCGCCGCGTCCTGGGAAGGTCTTGCTGAGGTCTTCGAAACGGACGCCGGCCAACGACAGAGCTGCAGCGGCTGAATCTTAGGGTTATGGATTGGATTGAGCCGGCAGCACCGTGCAGTTCATCGATCAGGCACGGATCACGGTCCGAGGCGGGCGCGGCGGCGATGGCATCGCTGCATTTCGCCGTGAAAAGTATGTGCCCGCTGGAGGCCCCTCCGGAGGTGACGGCGGGTGTGGGGCTCCAGTGGTTCTCGAGGCCGACAGCAACCTGCAAACCCTGCTCGATTTCAAATACAAACGCCTGTTCGCCGCTGACGATGGGCGACGCGGTGGTCCGAACAAATGCACCGGTGCATCAGGGAAAGACCTGGTGATCAAGGTGCCTTGCGGCACGGAGGTACGCCATCTGCGCACCGGCATTCTTCTGGGAGACCTCACCACCCCGGGTGAGCGTCTCACCGTTGCCTTCGGTGGGCGAGGTGGTTTGGGCAACGCCCATTACCTGAGCAATCGCAACCGCGCTCCGGAGAAATTCACCGAGGGCCGTGAGGGTGAGGAATGGCCCCTGCAGCTGGAATTGAAGTTGCTGGCTGAGGTGGGCATCATTGGTCTTCCCAATGCCGGCAAGAGCACCTTGATCGCCGTGCTGTCGGCAGCGCGACCCAAGATTGCCGATTACCCCTTCACCACCTTGGTTCCCAACCTTGGTGTGGTGCGCCGCCCCAGTGGAGATGGAACCGTGTTCGCCGATATTCCAGGCTTGATTGAGGGGGCCGCCCAGGGCGCTGGTCTTGGCCACGACTTTCTGCGTCATATCGAACGCACCCGTCTGCTGATCCACCTCGTGGACGCAGGATCCGAGGATCCCGTGGCTGATCTGAACGTCGTCCAGCAAGAGCTGGAGGCCTATGGCCATGGTCTGGTTGATCGGCCACGTCTGTTGGTGATCAACAAACAGGAGTTGGTGACAGAAGAGGATCTCCCCAGGTTGCGGCAAGACCTTGAAGCGGCGAGTGGTCGTCCCGTGCTGTGCATTTCAGCCGCCATGGGAACCAACCTCGATCAGTTGCTGGCCGAAACCTGGGCCGAGCTCGGAGTGTGAGCTGATGCTCCAGACAATCTTCATGTGATCAGCCACACCGATGCTTGTGGCCTGATCGCGGGGGAGTCATAACGGGAATGTCTCTCCCCTGACATGACCTTTTACACCTGTCTGGACAACAAGGGCGACGTGATTGCCCGGTGCCAAACGAAAGAGGATGTTGCTGTGCTTCAACGCATGGGACGCCCTATCGCTGAAGTGAAGGCAATGCGTAAGGAGGAGGCTGTCGTCTGCAGCCTGACCGGCAGCCCCTCCGACTACAACGAGGACTACTGAGCCCTCGTTGGATATACGTCGCTGGTTGGATCAGTCGTCGTAGACGCGGCACTCATCGGCATCGGGATTGGCCTCGCAATGCAGCTCGAGCGAAGTGGGGTCGTGGCTGTCGCCGGGGTGGTGTTCCTTGTATTCCTCCAGCGACTTCAGCTCATCGGTGAGGTGACGAACCTTGGCCTCGTCTCCAGCTGCTTTGGCAGCTTCGATTTCGGATTGATCCTTCTGGATGTGTTCGTCGATGGACTTCATGAATTCAGACCGTGGCCTGGCAGCACCTTACGGCGGTTCATCGGTTTTGGAGTGGTGGAATCCCACCTCATCACCATCCGATAACGCTGATTTGAAGTGGCGGTAGCCGTGGCTACAAGCACAGCTCCAGATCGTTGATCAGGGCGCCAATTCGCTGAGTTCCAGCCAGCGTTCTTCCGCTTGTTCAATGCGGGTGATGATCTCAGCCAGATCGAGACTCAGCTTGGCCATATCAGCGCCTTCCCGGGTCATCTGCTGTTCCAGCTCTTCTTTCTTCAGCTCCAGTTCAGGCAGCTGTTGATCAAGCGCCGCAAGCTCCTTGTTCTCCTTGAAGTTGCGCCGCCGCGGACCGTTGCTCTTGGTCTGGCGGTTCCGCTCTGGTTTTGGTGTGGAGGGTTTGCTCGCCTGGCTTTGGCTGCGTTCCTCCTGGCGCTGCTGCTCCAGAAACGCGCTGTAGTTCCCTTCAAACCGATTGAGCCGTCCTTGGTCGAAACAGAACAAACGATCAACCGTGCGATCGAGGAAGTAACGGTCGTGGGAAACAACGATCACGCAACCTCGGAAGTCCTCAAGAAAATCCTCCAGAACGCTGAGGGTCTGAACATCCAGATCGTTGGTGGGTTCGTCCAACAGCAACACGTTGGGCGCCTGGATCAGCATTCGGCAGAGGGTGAGGCGGCGGCGCTCGCCTCCCGAGAGCTTGGCCAAGGGGCTGTGCTGCTGGGCCGGTGGAAACAAAAAGCGTTCTAGAAGCTGGGATGCGGTGACTTGCTCACCCCCCAGATCGATCCGGCTGGCGGCTTCTTCCACGAACTCGATCACTTTGCGATCGAGCCCTTTGCCTTCGTTGAAGGCTTCGGTGTGCTGGTCCAGGTAACCGATGTGAACGGTCTCCCCAAGCAGCAGGCTGCCCTGGGTTGGCTCGCGCCGTCCGGCGATGAGATCAAGCAGGGTGGATTTGCCGCTGCCGTTGGGGCCGATGATGCCGATTCGGTCTTCAGGGCTGAAGCTGTAGCTGAAGCCATCGAGGAGTGGGCGACCGCCCCCGCTGCCATCGGCTGTGACCCCAACGGCTTCCGCTTCGATCACCTGTTTGCCGATGCGCCGGCTGATGCCGGTCATCTCCAGCTTTGCTTTGGCCTGATTGGGTTTCTGCTCGCGCATCGCTTCGATGCGTTGCAGTCGCGCCTTCTGTTTGGTGCTGCGGGCCTTGGGGCCCTGGCGTAGCCAGGCCAACTCGCGGCGAAGCACGCTTTTGAACTTGGCCGCTGAGGCTGCTTCTGAGGCTTCTTCTTCGGCTTTGTGCTGCAGAAAGGTGCTGTAGTTCCCCTGATAAGTGCGGGCCTGGCCTCGGTCCACCTCCACCATCCGCCGCGTCACCCGATCGAGCACGTAGCGGTCATGGGTGACCAGCACCAGAGCGCCGGGATAGCGATCCAGCCAGCTCTGCAGCCATTCCACGGCAGCGGCATCGAGATGGTTGGTGGGCTCATCCAGCAGCAGCACATCGGGGCAGGCCACCAGGGCTGACGCCAGACCCACCCGTTTGCGGTATCCGCCGGAGAGGTCGTCGACCGGGCGCTGGAGATCGCTGATGCCCAATTTCTGCAGCACTTCCCGGCATTGCTGCTCCAGGCTCCAGGCGTCCTCATCATCCATCCGTTGGCTGAGCTGACCCAGCTCCGCCATCAGTGCTTCATTGCTGGGGTCTTCCGCGATGGCGTCGCTGAGGGCGCTGAAGCGCACCAGCAGATCCCGTTTGGCACCACAGCCCTCCAGCACCTGCTCCAGCACCGTGAGCCCCGGAGTGATCCGGCTCTCCTGACCAACCAGCTCCACCCGAAGCCGCGGCGAACAGCGGCGTTCCCCTTCCCCGAGCGGTTCTTTCCCTGCCAGAACCTTCAACAGGGTGGATTTGCCGGCGCCATTGGGTCCGATCAGCCCGAGCCGTTCTCCTTCAGCGATGTGGAGATCGAGATCGGAAAAGAGGGTGCGGATGCCGAAATCCTTGGCCGCACCCACCAGGCTGATCAGACTCACGGCGTGCCAGCGGGCAATTGACCGTCCAGATAAGCAAACACGCTCTTGTCGCCCACATCCGCTGCTGCCTCCATGCCGAATTTGCGCAGGGCCAGCAGCACCAGCAGCAACGCTGCAGCTTCCAGTAGAGCCAGGCAGAGGGGACCATTGATCAGTCCCACCAGATGCCCCAGCAGCGCTGCCGGCAGCAGCAGGGTGAGACCAATGGCTTCGGGCCGTTGGAAGCAGAAAAACTCCTTGAAGCCGATTCCCGCCAGGGCGGCAAACAGCGGCCCGATGGCCAGGATCCACAGCGGCTGGTCCCGCAGGGTGGAGAGCACTTCGGTGGGGCCGGCCTGCAGCAGCAGGGCCCCCCAACCGATGCAACCGCTGAGCCAGAACAGTTGAAGGGCCCGGTGCAAGGGACGGAGATAAATGTGAATCCAGCGCAGCGCCAGGCCCAGGGCTGTGGCCATCGGCAGCACCCAGAGCCATGCCCAGGGGCTATCGGTCTGCCACCACTGCAGCACTCCTGCAGCCAGGCTGAGGCCGGTGATCAACAGGGCGATCCGGTAGGAACGCACCTCCTGGCGATCGGTAGCGGTGATCGAGTAAGGGCCGTAGACACCTTCAAAGGTTGGATCTGCGCTGGTCATCCCGACGCCGCCGTGCTTTTCACCAGTGTGCTCAGGTCAGGACCAGCTGGAACGATGCCGCCGGGATTGAGGGGGAACAGGGCACCGAAGTAGTCGTTTCGCCAGGCGTTGCCGTCGCAGGTGTCCGCAACGCCTGGCAAGGCGTAAAAGCGTTGTCGCCATGCCCAGAGGTGTGGGTAGTGCCAGAGCGGCTGCCGACTGCAGCCGAACAGGGGCGCATAGACCAGCTCCCAGCGGATCAAGGTGGGGAACAAGCGCACGTCCGCCAGGGTCAGTGCTTCCCCGCACAGCCATGGACCATTGGTTTCGAGGCTCTGCTCCACCGCAGCAAGGGCGGCGAAGAGATCGGCTTCAGCCCGGTCGTAGGCCGCTTGGTTGCGGGCGAAACCGCAGCGGTACACCCCATCGTTGATGGCCGGTTGCAGCTGCTGCTGCCAGGCCTGGATCCTGTCGGTTGCTTCCGCCGGTGCAAGATCCAAAGCCGCGTCTTGATGGGGCCAGCGGTTCAACAGCTCCACCAGTGGTGCACTGTCATTGCCCAGCAGGCTGCGCGTCTTGGGATCCACCAGCACAGGCACGGTGGCCCGGTAGCTGGGGGGGGCGCCGCAGTGTTGATACAACTCCAGCAGCGTGTCGCACCCCTCCCAATCGGGATTGAGGGCCCAGCGTCCAGCGTTGTGATCCGCCTGTGCCATCACGAGGGTGAGGCTGTTGTGCAGATGGCGCAGCTGATGCACCAGCCAGGTGCGGTGGGCCCAGGGGCAACTGCGCCCGATCACCAGGATTGGCCGTTGGTCTGCGCTCCGCTGGAGCAGGTCTTCGGGGTTTAAAGCCGGCGGGCTGAGCGGATCGCTGCTTGGGCGGGTGTAATTGCCGGCCGCATCGGCTGGGCCCAGCCCACCCATGAGCCGTTGCCATTGCCAGCGCCAACTGCGACGAGCGGCCGTGACCACAACAGGTGGGATCGACATGGCGCGGTTTGGATCGCTTCCATCCTCGCTGTGACTCGTGCTTCAGTCAGAACTTGGTTCGCTGTGGTCCATGAGCAGCTGTGGCGTTCTTGTGGTGGCCGGCACCCACGGCAATGAGGTCAATGCCCCTTGGTTGCTGCAGCAGTGGCAGGCCAACCCTGATCTGATCAACGCTGCTGGCTTGGCGGTGCAGAAGGTGATCGGCAACCCGGAAGCGTTGCGCCGCCGCTGCCGTTACGTCGATCGTGACCTCAACCGCTGCTTCCTCACGGAACAGTTGGAGCAGGGGGCCCCCGGCTTGGAGTTCCAGCGTGCTGGGGAACTCCTGCGCTTGCACGGCCCGACCGGCGAGCAGCCTTGTGCTGTGGCCATCGATCTGCACAGCACCACAGCGGCCATGGGCAATTCCCTTGTGGTGTATGGCCGGCGTCCGGCTGATCTCGCCCTCGCGGCTTTGGTGCAGGGAGCGCTCGGCCTGCCGATTTATCTGCACGAAGCCGATGCTCAGCAGACCGGCTTCCTTGTTGAATCCTGGCCCTGCGGCCTGGTGATCGAGGTGGGCCCTGTGCCGCAAGGTCTGCTCAATGCCCGGGTCGTTGAACAGACCCGTCTTGGCTTGGAAACCTGCCTGAGAGCCTTGGATCAGGCAGATCAGGGCTTGGCCCGGCTGCCGGATGCTCTGGTGGTGCACCGTCACCTGGGGAGTCGGGATCTTCCGAAGGCGGAGAACGGAGAGCCTCAGGCCCTTGTGCATCCCGAACTACAGGGCCGCGATTGGCAGAACATCAGCTCAACCCAGGCGATGTTCCGTTCTGCGGATGGGACCGATCGAGGTGAAGCGTGGGTTGAGGGGGAGATTCCGGTGTTTGTGAATGAAGCGGCCTACGCGGAGAAAAGCATTGCTTTTTCCCTCACGCGCAGGGAGGTGTGGCCCGTGCAGCCCACCTGGCTGCCGGCCTTGCAGCAGTTGCTCTCTGCGGCTTAACCGCAGGCCCAAACACCGTTCCCTTCTTGAGAGCAGATCAGATTGCTCGTCTGACCATCCGCCCAGTACATCCGCAATCGGTCGTCCTCGGTGCCGAGCCGCAGGGTGAGGGATCGCAGTGGACCGGTCGGGGTCTTGCTGTCGGCATCGCCGCCGGGCAACTTGAGTTGTTGCAGCTCCTGCTCCAGCTGGTTGATGCGTTGTTCCAGCTGTTCGATCGAAGCGCTTGCATTTGGTTGGTCGCCACTTGAGCTCACCAGTCCACAGCTGGTGAGACCAATCGAGGTCAGCCCAAGACAAATCAGAGGAATCAAACGCTGCATGGGCCTGTACTGATTGGCCCCAGCCTCTCAACAGAACTAGCCCTGGGCCAGACGTTCACTCCAATACACGGTGGCACCTTGAGCCTCCAGCTCCAGTCGCCTATGGCGGGCCTGGGTAAGAGGAACGGTTTCCTCCAAGCGGTGGCCGGCTTGCATCCAGCGGATCAGAACCAAAAGCGCCTTGGTGAGTCTCATGAATCTTAAGTCTTTCGAAAGCATCGCCTTCCTTGCCTGGGGTCCTTAAGCGTTGGTTTCGCAATCTGTGGACACACAGCGCAAACTTCCTTTACAATCCCGAACAGGCAGGGCTGTCCTGCCCTTCCTTAAACCGTTCCTTCGGGAACATTTCTTTCCGTTCTCATGACCACCACCCTCCAGCAGCGCTCCGGCGCTTCCAGCTGGCAGGCCTTCTGTGAGTGGGTCACCTCCACCAACA
>NZ_JBDJKK010000008.1:0-2500 GCF_042883245.1 Synechococcus sp. HIMB2401
GTGAAACGCGTTGGCATCGCGGTGACCTCCAACTGAAACGTAGTTCTGGCAATGGGTTTCGCCAGTGGAAGCAACCCTTCAGATCTTTCAGGGGGTTTGCCCATTGCGACCTCGGGGGATGTGGTGTTATGGTTTTGTCTTGCGCGGGAGCCGAGAGGCGAGCGCGCAAGCCGAAGCGCTTGAGGCGAAAGTCTTGATGTGTCTGAGGCGGCTTACGAGACCAAGAGGGAGCGATCCCACGGTGTTGTAAGTTCTTCAAGCGGTCGCGAGAGGCCGCGATGACCAACCAACCGATCTCCTGCGAGGGAGTGAGGAACAGTCTGGTCGCACCTGGACAATTGAAAAGTTTAGGAACTGACGCTTTCATCGCGTTTGGTTCTGAGCCGAACCGAGAGGAGAGGCGAGGGGCCGAATGAAAGAGCGATGAAGGTGTGAGGTCCCGTCAAAAAATTTCGTTGCGAAGAAGCAATTCGCTGCAACGGGAGGGTTTTCACGAGCTCTCTTGTTGCCGGTGTGCGAATTGTGGAGCAACAACCGGATCTGAGATCCCGGAAAGTCATTGACAGAGAAATCTAGAGATGCACTCTTAAGAACCCTTTTGTGTCAGCGAAAGGAGGCCTCAACTGTTGCCAGTTTTAACTGAGTAATGGGTGACGCAAATCATTTTGAGGACGTGAAAACGTCTAAGAGGAAATGATCTACAACGGAGAGTTTGATCCTGGCTCAGGATGAACGCTGGCGGCGTGCTTAACACATGCAAGTCGAACGAACCTTCGGGTTAGTGGCGGACGGGTGAGTAACGCGTGAGAATCTGCCCTCAGGAGGGGGACAACAGCTGGAAACGGCTGCTAATACCCCATATGCCGCGAGGTGAAATGAATTTCGCCTGAGGATGAGCTCGCGTCTGATTAGCTAGTTGGTGTAGGTAATGGCTCACCAAGGCATCGATCAGTAGCTGGTCTGAGAGGATGATCAGCCACACTGGGACTGAGACACGGCCCAGACTCCTACGGGAGGCAGCAGTGGGGAATTTTCCGCAATGGGCGAAAGCCTGACGGAGCAACGCCGCGTGAGGGATGAAGGCCTCTGGGCTGTAAACCTCTTTTATCAAGGAAGAAGATCTGACGGTACTTGATGAATAAGCCACGGCTAATTCCGTGCCAGCAGCCGCGGTAATACGGGAGTGGCAAGCGTTATCCGGAATTATTGGGCGTAAAGCGTCCGCAGGCGGCCCTTCAAGTCTGCTGTTAAAAAGTGGAGCTTAACTCCATCATGGCAGTGGAAACTGTTGGGCTTGAGTGTGGTAGGGGCAGAGGGAATTCCCGGTGTAGCGGTGAAATGCGTAGATATCGGGAAGAACACCAGTGGCGAAGGCGCTCTGCTGGGCCATCACTGACGCTCATGGACGAAAGCCAGGGGAGCGAAAGGGATTAGATACCCCTGTAGTCCTGGCCGTAAACGATGAACACTAGGTGTCGGGGGAATCGACCCCCTCGGTGTCGTAGCCAACGCGTTAAGTGTTCCGCCTGGGGAGTACGCACGCAAGTGTGAAACTCAAAGGAATTGACGGGGGCCCGCACAAGCGGTGGAGTATGTGGTTTAATTCGATGCAACGCGAAGAACCTTACCAGGGTTTGACATCCTGCGAATCTCTTGGAAACAGGAGAGTGCCTTCGGGAACGCAGTGACAGGTGGTGCATGGCTGTCGTCAGCTCGTGTCGTGAGATGTTGGGTTAAGTCCCGCAACGAGCGCAACCCACGTCTTTAGTTGCCAGCATTTAGTTGGGCACTCTAGAGAGACTGCCGGTGATAAACCGGAGGAAGGTGTGGATGACGTCAAGTCATCATGCCCCTTACATCCTGGGCTACACACGTACTACAATGCTACGGACAAAGGGCAGCAAGTTCGCGAGGACAAGCAAATCCCATAAACCGTGGCTCAGTTCAGATCGTAGGCTGCAACTCGCCTACGTGAAGGCGGAATCGCTAGTAATCGCAGGTCAGCATACTGCGGTGAATACGTTCCCGGGCCTTGTACACACCGCCCGTCACACCATGGAAGTTGGCCACGCCCGAAGCCGTTACTCCAACCCTTGTGGAGGAGGACGTCGAAGGTGGGGCTGATGACTGGGGTGAAGTCGTAACAAGGTATCCGTACCGGAAGGTGCGGATGGATCACCTCCTAACAGGGAGACAACACAATGATTTTGATGCCTGAGTACTTTTATTCTTAGGCCGAAATCCTGTCACCTTAGGTCGATCGGTACCTCAGCTTTGAAGTTAAGGATCAGCAGCAATGTTGATTGCTTGATGGAGATTTTCAGTTCCTAAACTTTGTCTAGGTCACACCCCAAAAGGGATGAGACTCCTGGGCCATTAGCTCAGGTGGTTAGAGCGCACCCCTGATAAGGGTGAGGTCCCTGGTTCAAGTCCAGGATGGCCCATTCGGTGTTGGGGGTTTAGCTCAGTTGGTAGAGCGCCTGCTTTGCAAGCAGGATGT